>CAZOFS010000008.1:1407-46071 GCA_964579335.1 uncultured Bdellovibrionales bacterium | reverse complement strand
CGTGGGATATCAGTCTCAGCGAAAAGCCCGAGACCAGCTGACGAGCGCTTCACTTTGACCGGAAAGAAAGCTTCTGGGACGCGCTTGACTCGTTTTTTGAAACTCGTTTTCTTGGACATACGGCTAATCATTTGAACATTCACTGGTTGATATAAAAAATTCACAACGAAAACTATGCTATCACGAATGACTCGGTACGACAAGCGTTAGTTTTTGAAAGACTCGAGAGATAAACAAAAAAGCGAGTTGCCCCGCTTCCTGTTCACTACTCATCGTTGATTGCTTATCGCTGTTTGTCCACGACCTTCTCCCCATCCATCCGTCGTACCAAGTCACGCATGAAGTACATCCCGAGGCCGAGTGCCAATGCCGCAAGAAACCGTGTCGCTGACAGCGCTACCCCACCCCAGGTGAGAGTATAAAAAGCTGGCAACACCTCAAACAATTCACTCAAAGCAAAGAACACGACTGAGAGCGAAAACCACTTGTACGCCGTGTCGAGTTCGGCTTCAACTCGCCATACAATGCCCACAACCCAAATAAGTGATGTGAGCAATGCCAGACTCGTAAGCAAACGCAAGCTCAGTTCAAACATTTCCATCATACTTTCCCCACCCCCTTTCTCCAGAGAATCATCCCAGCTCGCTTGAGCTCCCGCTCTGTAATATGTCGCATGCTATGTAGGTAGAGCCAGTACTCACGTAGGAAGAAAAGGAGGAAGAGGACCAGGAGGCAGAGCGCCACAAAGAGTACCCAACCAAGAAGGCTGGCTACCTCCGCATAGGTAATCACACCCCGATCACCAAGTTGAAACAATGGTTTGACTTCGAGAGTAAAGAGGGCTGAGCGCGTCACAGATATCCCTCGGAAGAAAGCCTCCACCTGAAGACTGTATGTGCCCTCAGGAAGGTACACTGGGGTGTCCATCGACCAGCGCATACCTGAGCGACCACTCGGGGTAATGGTTTGACTGGGTGCAGTAAAGACCACTTCGCCTCGGTCATTAACAATTATTGGTTCAAAGACGGTATCTGTTGGAAACAGTCCACGTACAGGTTTGAGGGTGAAATCAAGACGCTCACCTTGTTTGATCGTAGCCGCTGGCGTGTCGATAGTGAGGGTATAGTCAAAGGGAGATACCGTATCAATCAAAGGAATTGGTACTTCATCTTCCTCTTCTTCAACTTCAACCTCCTTTGTATAGAACTCGAGTGTTTCGGTAGTCGTCCGACTACTGTCATTGGGGTCAGTCACCGTCACAGTTAGACTGTGTTTACCAACCCTGAGTGCGCGAGGTGGCTTCCAGGTGAAGTAGCCATTGGCATTAGCTGAAATCTGAGCCGTGATACTCGGACGAGTGAGGGTGATATCGACGATGGCATTGACTATATTGGTATTCCCCCGAAACCGCGGCCGACTCTCACTGACCTTGATAGGAAGCGTACGTGGGGGGGTAATATCTTTATTCGCGATATGAGTGAGAGTGAGCGTCGCGGGCGGGAGGAGTGTACTACAATCGATGGCTGTCGCTGACACTGAGCTCGAGGTAGCGATACCGGGCGACATCGGACCATAGGCGGTCACGACATAGGTATAGCTGGTGGTACCCGTCACTGCTGTATCGATATAGGTAGAGTTTGTAAGTCCAGTCACGAGTGGAGCACTATCCCTATCGACATCCCAACTGGTTGTCGCAGCATTATCGGCCCAGTCAAGCGTAATGCGAGGGTTGAGTCCCACACAACTCGGGGTCGCGGTAACCACCGGAGTCGCGGGTGGCCCAAGTACGACGGCTGTCACCACAATGATTTCATCGGCGAGGGCACGAATTTTCTGACTGATATCAAAAGAGAGAAAACCTGGTCCCAAAGTAAAGACCAATGCCAAGTAGCCAAGCAAAGAAAAGCCGAGGATCCAAAAATGGACTCGGGCGAGAAAACGCTTACTGTGGTGTGAGAGTCGGCGCATGAAGCAGTGTTTTGTACCTTATTTTACCATGCTCACCTCCCAGATTATAGAAAAGGAGTGGAAAGCATACCAAACCTCATGTCCGAGGATCACTCTTTTTCCATTCCACCATTTGGTAAGCATCTCTCTCAATCCGAGTCGCGGGACGTAAATGGCGTGAAGCTCCAGCCGGTACGATGGGGTAATGAAGTGAGTTATCGAGCGCGATCGCTATATCCCACAAGTTCTTCTCACTTGTCATCCATTCGATTCCAAAACGTTTCAAGGAAAATGGCCGTGAATAATCCACCATGGTTTTGCGGCCATCATCAGCCATAAAGAATTCGTGAAAATACGAGAGCGCCAGCTCACGAACACTCTTGTAGATTGGGTCACGATAGCGGAGGACTGGATGATTGGTTTTGGAAAGTGCTCCCCAGTAGCCGTTTCTTTTGAACAACGTGACGACATGATCCTCATCATACGCCTTGGTGCGAAGATCGAGGAGCCACGACTCTTTCCCATTCACAGCAAAAGCAGCCATAGCCAAAAGAGCCCCTTCGATACAGTGGGCTTTGTGTTCCCGCAACACAGCCCGGGGTGAGTAGAGCGTATCACCCTGTTTCACATAGTTCGCTGGAAGGGCGTCCAAAAAATCCTGGATTTTGTCCGGGGTGGAGAGTTTTCTGAGTACTTTGAGCTCGGCCTGAGTAAATCCAAACATAGTATTAGTATACCCCCACACCAATATATTAGTGTGGGGGTATAGCGTGGCCTAAGAAGACTCAAAAAGAAGCATGTTGACAGGAAAGAAGGTGAGGCATACTATCCGTCTCAAGTGCCGCCTTGGCATGAAATCGTCGGGAGATAACCGTGAAGAACGTTTCGTGGAAGTCAGTCCTGTTCCTTACTACTCTCTTGCTGTGGATCAGCACAGCTTCAGCTCAGGGAAGCCTCAACCTCACCCTGCCCAGGGGAGAGCATTCGCTCACTGTCATCACCATCGAACTGCCAAGTGAAAGGGCATTTGATCTTTACAACCATTGCCGTGGCGGGGTGGCGACCACTATTTTCACTCATGCCAACCATCCTGGCCCCAACAATGGTCGTTTCGAAGAAAACAACGACGGCTGGGACGGGCGGTGCTATCTCAACAAGAACAAGAATTTCTATTGGACCCTGAAGACACTCATCAATAGCCAGGGTGGTGATACGCTCGGCTTCGGTAGTGGCTTCAAGGTTCGGCCGCTCGAGATAGCAGGCTATGGATTCATCAAGCAGGTAGCGATCGACATCGGTATCGAAGGTTCCATCATCTACTATGCCAAGCGTTTTAGTCGAGGCGCTGTGGTTGCACCGCTCATCGCCCCCTACGTCGGACTTAGCGCCACTGTTGGTGAGATTGAGATCGGCATGATCCAATATTGGCTACCTGAGAACATCGTCATCCGAGGAAATACCTTCGACGATCTAGCGAGCGTGGTGGGTGCCCACGGCCCCTACCCCTCTCGACCGGACTGGCCCCTCACCGCTCAGGATCAGACCAAAAGGGTTCGACCGATGGTTTTCCTACGCTATACCTTCTGAGGCACTCGCGCTACGCTAGCGCAAACGCCAAGCGCCAGCTGGGACTTCCCCGCTGGCGCACATTATTTTAATACAGCTTCTGTCACTATGCTTCCGTACTGATAGATGGTTTTCCCCACAGGATCCAGCCACTCATACCAACGAGGCAAATAAATGAGAAGAGGGACCATTCGGGAATAGAGAGTCCTAACAAAGTCCAGCCCCGGACACTACAATCGCCTGTAGCTTGGAAAAGTAAGGTGATAGCGTCCGTCAGTGACTCCATCCATGGGATACACTGTACTCCAAGCCCTTGGGGAATATGTTCAATATACACATTGCGCACCGCTACTCCCCCGCCAAGCAGGGCAAGGGCGCACATGACAGAAGCGTAACGCTCGAGGAAGCGGTTATGCCAAGCACCGATAAGCGCTGTAATACCTACACCGAGAAAAAATCCACGCTGGATGATACAGAGAGGGCATGGTACCAAGCCAATCACGTACTGGAGAAAGTAGCCAACCCCAAGGAGACCAATACTCCCACAGCCTACAATCAAGAGGAGAGTGCGTTTTGAATACATGAGATCTCGGAATAAAGCCAGCATAGTCAAAATATCTTTCCCCAGTATAACACCCGCTCTACTCGTAACGGAGAGCTTCAATAGGACTGAGGCGAGCAGCACGATGGGCTGGATAGTACCCAAAGATAATCCCAATAGCCGCCGAGACGCCACAAGCGAGGAGTACGGAACTGAGGGAAATATCAGCCGTGATCCCGAAAGAACTCATGAGAGACGCAACAAGGAAGCCAATCAGTACCCCAAACACTCCTCCGAGGAACGTCAGGAGAATCGCTTCACACAAAAATTGGATCTGAATATCTTTTCTTTTTGCCCCGATGGCTTTGCGAAGACCAATCTCACGAGTCCGCTCAGTTACCGTCGTCAACATCATATTCATAATCCCGATGCCACCCACGATGAGTGAGATACCAGCCACTGCCCCGAGCAAAGTGGTGAAGGTCGAAGTAACACTTGAGGCCGTCTCCACAATATCTGCCTGATTCATAATCCGAAAATCGAGTTCACCAGTGGGTGCGATCTGATGCGTAGCGCGAAGCAGATCAGTCGCAGCAGTTGAGGCAACTGTCATATCCTCACCACTTTTAATCCGGATATTGATGAGTGAGAGAAATTCATTGCCTGTAAAAAATTGGCGAGCAGTCGAGAGTGGCACATAAACAAAATCATCCGAACTCCCAAATCCCGTCCCTCCCCGAGGAGCAGCTATTCCGATTACGGTAAAGTCCACATTGCCAATACGGATTTTCTTCCCCACCACAGAACCAGCCTGGTTTCCAAAGAGGGCCGTACTCACATCCGGACCAATAACAGCTACCTTAGCGAGGCTCCGTTCTTGATCGGAAGTAATAAAAATTCCTTGGGCCATGGTGATATTTCTCACTACTGCCTGATCAGCAGATACGCCTGAAACGCTGGTATTGGTATTTTTTCCCTGAGCTGTCACTTGCTTACGCCCCACTGAAATTTCAGGGGCGATTTTCTCGAGAGCTGTAAGCTCTTTTTGAAGCACCGCCACATCAGCGAGTGTCAGTGACTGAGCTGACCCCTGAGCGCCTTGGACACTATTCCCTGGACCACCCTGAGCGCCTGGCCGCACCATAAGAAGATTCGATCCAATAGCCTGAATATTCTTTTCGATCGTAGCCTGAGCTCCTTTCCCAATCGCCACCATGATGATGACGGAACCAATCCCAATCACGATACCGAGCACCGTCAATCCAGAGCGGACCTTGTTGACCGTAAGAGCCGTGTAGACTTCATGAGTAAAATCAGCGAGATACATAATTTATTGTTTGACTTTTTCATCAGAGACGAGCTCCCCATCGCGAATAGTGAGGATTCGATCAGCATGGAGAGCTACCTCTCGTTCATGAGTAATGAGGACAATAGTGTGTCCTTCCTCTCGGTTGAGCCGTTCAAAAGTCTGGAGTACCAACTCCCCTGTTTTGGAATCGAGATTACCCGTCGGTTCATCAGCAAGGATGAGCGAGGGATGATTGACGAGGGCTCGAGCGATGGCGACGCGCTGCATTTGTCCACCCGAGAGTTGGTTGGAATGGTGTTCATAACGATCCTCAGGCAAGGCTACAGCTTGCAAAGCTTCCCGCACTCGCTTTTCGCGTTCGAGCTTGGGTACCTTGCCATAGAGAAGCGGCAACATAACGTTTCGCACTACACTGGTCCGAGGCAAGAGATTAAAGGCCTGAAAAACAAAACCGATTTTGTCACGCCGTACTTCCGCTAATTCATCGTCAGAAAATTGGGTGATATCCTTGCCATCGAGTAGATATTCACCCCGGGTTGGTACATCGAGTGCTCCGATAATATGCATGAGGGTCGACTTACCCGAACCCGATGGTCCCATGATCGAAACAAACTCTCCGTCTTGAATAGTAAAGGAGATGCCTTTTAAAGCATTGGTGCGATTGCCACTATTTTCGTATACTTTTTCAATTTGGCGGCACTCGATCATAGAGTTTAGCGATTGAAATTGCCTCGATTCGTATTACTCCCTCGGAACAAATTAAGAATACCTCCTGCTGACTGCGTATTCTGACTTGTCGTGGTCCCACTTGTCACGCTCGGCACCATGATACGTTCGCCTTCGTTCAAACCACCCACCACCTCAGTAGTGACATTGTCAGTAATACCGAGTGTAATTGCTCGACGCTCTCCCTGGACAGCGGTTTGAGTACGAGAATTAGAGGTGGTCGTATTGTCAGCGGTACGATTTGGAGCTATCCGTACCCAGGTCTTACCCTCCTCAGTCATCAAAGCAGTGTTGGGAATAACCAAAACATCTTTCTTCTCATCTACCAAAATATCAGCCGTCACACTCATCCCCGGCTTAAGACGAGGCGACTGCATATCGAGAGTGATCTCTGCTCCATACGACACCACTCCTTGCGTGGCGACCCCAATCGTATCAAGCTTGGTGATTTTGCCGGTTGCCGTTTCCGTAGGCAGTGCATCAAAGGTGAGGGTAGCTTCATTTCCCACCCCTACCTTGGCCGCATCTACTTCATTGAGGCTGATGACGACTTTCATATTTTTGGTAATCACCGAAGCAAGGACCGCAGTCTGCGAAATCGTGTCACCACCATCAACAGTGAGCCCTGTGACAATCCCATCAAAGGGAGCGCGGATAGAGTAGTCTGCCAATTTCGAAAGTGATTTTTGCAAAGCGAGTTCCTGTTGTTTCACACTGATTTCCTGGGTCCGGCGAACCAGAGTGTCGTCTTCGGTACGCTTGGGAGATTCCTTAGCCATTTGTTGCATTTTGATTTTAGCTGCTTTGAGTGACAGCTCCGCCTGACTGACATCTCGCCGAGCATCTTCAGCATCAATAGTCGCAATCAACTGTCCCTTTTTTACCTCCTGATCATTCTTGACCAAGACGGCCGTCACTTCGATAGCATCGCCAGCCGCGACCGGTTTCAAGTCTACTTGGGACTCAGCCTCAATTTGTCCACTGCCCGAAACCCGAATACGGATATCTCCCTTTTTCACGGTTTCTACCGTATTCTTCGCGAGTGGGGTCTCCAAAGGAGTAGCTTGGTTGGAATACACATACCAACCAAAGGCCATAAGTACGAGACCTGTACCAAGCCATACCTTATGCTCTCGGAGCCATTGGAGATACTGCATAGAGATTGATCATTAAAAGTAATGGGTATAGTAGTCTAGCACAAAGTCCGATTTGTTTCACCCCTCCCTTTTGCAAATCTCGAACGCTCCATTTTCTCAGTACTGCCTACTCCAGTATCGCCCTTTCCCAGCCAGCTGTTGCCACGAGAGGATAAAAATTAAACCTTGCAAGTTAAGAAGGGATAATCGAGAAATGAAAGTGAAAAGAACCTAGTCTATAAACTCGTATTCAGAGAATCATCAATAGAGACTGCCTTCTCGAAGGCCCCACCTTCGATGATGACTGGGGTTTGACTTGGTAACCACTTCATTCCTCTGAGCTGAAGATTGTCTGTGTGCTTACCGATAATGTGAACACAAGACTTCACTCCTTGTTTCTGACAACCACCATCCTCGACGGTAATATTTTTACTCTCTTCGAGCACATAACCCGTATTGGAAGTACCGGTGAAACTGATATCTTTTAGCACCAGATTATTGGCATACTCTATCCTGACTGGATACTCTACAGCTTCAAAGTGAATATGCTCCATACGAAGACCATTCAAGTCAATATGAGCAATACCATCCACATTAATCATAGCTTCCTTAACGCCTGTCCCATGAATATTTTTTATTGCCACATTGCGTACTGTCGTATCAAAGGATTCTTTACTTTTCAAAACCGAATGGTACTGGAAGTCAATGTTGATGGCATTGCTTTCAATCTGTTTCATTTCGATATTATCGACAACAATGTTTTGAAAAAATCCTCCCCTCCCTGCATTAGTTTTCATCCGAAAACCACTCCCCGTGTGCTCAAAGAGACTGTCCCGCACCACCACATTCCTGATACCTCCAGACATTTCACTCCCGAGAGATGTGCCACTATTGCCTTTGGTCACATGAACCCGTCGAATCTCGATATTCTCCGAGGGCATATTAACTCGTCGTCCATCAGCATCGGTCCCTGACTTGATAGCAATAGCATCATCACCCGTAGCAAACGTACTGTCTTCGATCACAACGTTTTTGGTAGAATCGATCACAATCCCATCGGTGTTGATACTCCAGGTATTAACATGGATCCGTCGGACCATAACATCCTCTGAGTAAATAAGGTGAATCGTCCAAAAGGGTCCATTCTCAATAGTAAAGTCCTCGAATCGAACCTGCCTGCAACGGACGCACTGGACAAAAGATGGCCGAAGACCTGGGATCACCTCCCCAAAGACACGTTCAGCTACGGGTACACCCTGCTCCGCCATCTCATACAGTTTGGCGCGAGCTGCTCCAAATTCTCCCTCACCATCCCACTTGGCCCGCTCATCACCGTTGCCAACAAGTTTCCCTGAGCCGGTAATAGCCACATTCTCAAGCTCAAACCCATAGATAAGGGGGGTGTAATTGTAAAGCTCCATTCCTTGAAAGCGTGTAAAAACAACAGGGAGATAGCGATGGATATTGGGATCAAAGATAAGCTCGGCCCCGGCATCCAGTTGGAGAGTGATATGACTCGCCAGTCGTATCCCTCCAGTAAACCACTGTCCCTGGGGCACTACTACTATCCCACCACCTTGGCGAGCACAATCAGTGATAGCTTGATTGATAGCCGTAGTTGCATCGTTTTCTTTCCCAGACACAGCGCCATAGGCTTCGATGCGGCAATGCTCGTCTTTGACTTTAGGAGATTCAAGAGCGATCGGATATACCAGCGCTCGTATCTTTGCTTGCCACTCTCTCCCCGACACGGTCTCGTTGGCATACCAAAACAAGCCTCCGCCCACAGCCAGAACTATACTCATTCCTAGTACTACACGAGAAATTTTGTTCATAATACATTTCACAATCTAGCAAGCGCTCATCAACCCCATTTCCTTTTGGTCACTATTGAATCTAGGAGGAACAAAACTACTGCACCAAGTAACCATCCACCGAGGACATCGGTCGGCCAATGGACGCCGAGGTACAAGCGAGAGAGGCCGATACCGAGTATCAGTGCAGGGCACAGGACTAGGACCAAAAAGCGTGCGATTGGACTTTTGGCCTGTCGCCAGGCGAGGTAGCCGAGACTACCATAGAGCGCCATGGCGACCGTCGCATGACCGCTCGGGAAAGCAAAGCCCGAGGCGTCGGTGAGCCAGTGTGCCATATCTGGTCGGGTCCGTGCAAAAAATTCTTTGAGGAAAACTGACGAGAACTTGGCAATGACAACCACCCCCAGGAGGAACCAGGCTTCACGATACCGTCGATAATATATGAGCACTATCAAAAGCGTGATGCCGATGAGCACTACTCGTTCCCAATCACCAAGCCAAGAAAAAAAGTGAGCTACTGTAAGCATACAAAAAGAAATTTATTTCAGTATATCAGCTTGAATCCTGTTCTCAGTAACAAATAAAAACAAGGCTTGTTACAGCCTTGTTTTCATATACTCCCTATCGGAAAACCTTCAATATGAGACCCTCACCCTGTCGCGAGCATAACCCAGATAAAAGTAAAGAAGGCAGTGATACCTATAGCTATGGCGATTTTTCCTATTCGATGAGTGATTTTGTTCGTGATGAATACAGAGGTAAAGCCAAAGATATTGAAAAATACCCATGCGAACAAAAATTCATTCCAACCCCAATTCCACCCCTCCACCAACAACTGCCCCAAGATCGGGATGATAAGGGCAGCGGTCGACCACATGACAATGTTTCTCATCTGTTCTCTCTGCATAAAGCTTTTCGTAGCAACATCCGTATGCTACATAGATTTTCATCGGTACCCATACTCTACCATACATCTTCACTTCCTCTACATAAAAATTTGAGGCTTGTATAGATGATTTTCTTAGCTCCGCATCGTAAAGGACGTTAGAACCTGCTTGATAATAAACAACGCCTTCTAATTAAGAAATTTAAACGAAGAAAAGAATTGGTCAAATTCAGGATCTTCAACTGCTCCATTTGTTATTTCAAATATTTTTCCAGTATTATTTAATATTATTGATTTCAAAACCCAATCTTCCTCGCTAGATGTTCTTATGGTTACAAAAATCGCTGGTAATTCGTTAACTGTTAATGCTGTTCGTTGTTCCGATCTTCTATTCCCTCTACCCCACTGTGCACCGAGTCTTGAAATGATTTTTTCAATCGCTGCATCAGAATTTTGATAGCCATCATATATTGTTATCCCCCATCTAGCATCAGATGATTTCGGAACCGCTTGAATATAGAGGATCGTTGTGTTAAAACCAATTGTTTCATCAAAAAAAGTTGGGATGCGATGTGGAAAAACTCCAAATCCAGTTGGATATTTAATTTCAAACCCATATTCCTCATTGCGATAAGTTTGCCAATCTGCTATTTCTTTACTTTCTGGTATCACTAATTTGATAACCGCATCCTTAGCATCATTTTTTGCGGGCATTACGGTATCTGTCTTTGATATTTTTTTAGTAGTAGCTACCAGAGAAGTGGATACCGGCTGTTGATTATTTTTTTCAACCATCCAAACAAAATATCCTGCCGTAAAAGCCATCACCAAGAGTATTGCCGTTCCTAAGCCAGTAGAAATTTTTTGATTCATCATTTCCTTTTATTGCCTTCAGTATACCAGGTTCTAACCTCCTACTTGGGGTATAGAAAAAGAGGCTTTCGTAAGCCTCAAATTTAGTTGCTCCACTTGGTGAATCGCGTTAGAACTTGTTTGGTATAAAAAGATTTTGAAGCCACTGGGCGTACCATATGGCTTCTTCGTTTACGGCTATTCGAAATCAGAGAGCATACCTCTTGAGAACAGCGCCGTGTTAATTGACGACATCAACCGATGTGCTCGCTTCCATCCGACTGAGGGCCATTACTGCTGCTTCCAGTACTCGAGCAGTGGATTGAAGAAATCCAATGTCCCGACCAAGGATGGCCCGAAGTGATCGGTCGAGAGCTTCTTTCAACGCAAACTCGTCTCCAGAACCAGCGGGGCCTCCCAGCTTTGTTTCGGGGTTATAGAGGAATGCCTCTGTTCCACCTCGTAATTGCTGGAATTGTTCAGATCCCAGGTCCGTCTTCACTGAGACATGGAGATTTTCCCTCCTGAAAGATGTCTCTATGCTCACTTCTCTGACGAAAGGCTTCACTTCCACACCAAGCCCGTCATACCAGGCTTGGATTACTGTAGCCATCTCAGTCGTGATTGACTGCGAAAGGACAATCAGAGACTCATCGGGTAGGCTGTGATACCACCCACTCTGAACGATGATCCTGAAAGAGCTCATGTCTATCCCCTTGGATGACTTTCCATAACGCCGGAATATGCGATTGCCGTAACTTTGACGGACATGAAAAAATAACACTCCCGTGTTATTTAGTCAATACTTTGCTCCCCCTGCAGGACAGTTTCAGAACTCTCAACTGGAAGCAGATCGCTCAGGATATGAAGTTCGAGCTAGAGAAAACCCCTCTATTTGCGGGGGTTTTCTCCTATTAGAGCTCAACCGTCTTTAGATAACCTCTCCCTTACGTTCCAGCATCATATGATGGATCGTTCCTATCTGAAGCCAAGTGGCGATAAGAATAAGGATAGCCGAACAGAATAAGGCATCAAACTTCGTAACCCCGAACACTAGGTCGTCTGCTCCACCCACAAGAGCCCCTATAAATGTAAGGACTCCAACAAACCCAACAATCACGCTTCCGATATGCATAAGTTTTGATGGCTTCATATTTTTTTGTGATAAATTTTTACAAATTGATAAACGAGCCTGTTTCGACCTGCCTTTCGGCACAGGAATTTTTCCTTATTGAATAACAATCTTCCCTCTCATTTCCATATGCCCCTCTCCGCAATAGACTGAGCAGAAGAACTCGAACGTTCCTACTTTACTAGCTGTAAACTCGATTACCGCTCCCTCAGGAGGAATATCGCCTTCCATAACGCCTAGATCGGGAATAACGATGCCGTGCAACACATCGGCATTATGGATAATGAGCCTCACTAGTTCACCTTTCTTAGCTGTAATGGTTGCTGGCTCCCAAACATATTGCCTTACCCCCATATGGATGGTGCGTTCTGTCCTTCCATTTACCACTTCCGTAGTAGGTGGAGGGAAGCTTCCGCCACCATCTCCCATACCGCCTGGGGGCGTAGAAGGTGAAAAGTTAGGAGCTGGGGCAGGCTCTACCTTTGGCTCTTCCTGCTTTGGTTCCTCTTGGGATTTGGTCTCAACCTGGGTTTTTTGCTCTACTTTTGGAGCAGAAGGACTCTCTTCTTTTGGGGATTTGAAAGCCATCCACGCTACTCCTTCCATAAGGGCTAAGACGAGAAGCGGAATAATGATATAAAGAGTCTTCTTCATTTAGCTTTGAACGTTTATTTCAAAAGGATACATTCCCATTCCACACGTGCCTTGAACCACCCCTTCCTCTAGAGTCCCCAGGGCAATTTCCGTTACACCTGAAGGCGGCAAGGATTTACTAATGTTCATACTTGGAATACGCACTTGAGAGGAACAATCAAAAGTTCCTTGGGTATTGATTTTCAAAACAGTAGGAACGCCTGCTTTGGCAGTGCTCACTCTCGGAAAGTAACCGCCCTTTGCTTTGATTTCTACGACTTGCTGACCATTGCTGAGGCTCACATTGTTTATGGGAGCCTTTACAGAGGCAGTTTGCTCTCCACTATTAGGCTTTGCAATTTGCATAGCGAAATAACCGAGCGTTCCGAGAGCTATCACCACAATAAGACTAAAAATTATTTTCATAAACTTATCTGCTAAAAATTAAATAAGGGCGGAATAAGCCCAATGATAACTAAACTATTGAGGATGTTGAAAATGGCAAACAGTAACACGATGAGCCCTGCGGTCTTGAAGAAAATGCCTGCTTTAGAACTGTTCTGAATACTGAAAGAGCTAAAGCTAATGAGAGCAAGCACAGGCAGAGTGCCAAGAGCAAAAGAAAGCATCGTGAGTCCACCATTGAAGAAGCTTCCTGTAGAAAGCGTGTAAAGTTGCATTGATTGCGTGAACCCGCAAGGCAAAAAGAAAGTAACGATACCGACTAAGAAAGGCGTGAGTGTATGATTGAGCTTTGAAACTCCAAGAGCGTTCTTAGCAAGAAACTTCGGCATCGTAGGCTGGAGCTTCTTAGCCCAAGGAAAAACATCAAGCAAATTGATACCGAGAATAAACATTACGATCCCGATCAAGAGACTCAAAACAAAAGTGGCTGTAGTATTCAAGGAAAAGTTTGCTCCGATTGCCCCGATCACACCTCCTAAGAGAAAGAAAGAGAGAAGCCTACCGCTATGGAAAAGGAGTTGTGGTCTTACCTTATCTCCCGAATGAGCAAAAGTAGCTGACATTGAAAGGACTAAGCCCCCAACAACCGCCATACACGTAGAAAGTGAGGCGATAATACCAATAAGAAAGGCAGTGCCATATGTAACATTTCCTGCATTTACGAGGTTCACTATCCCCATTTTTTGTAGAACGATGAACAAGATGAGAAAGGCTAGGGCAACAGGAATAGCGACTTTGAAATCAGACCAATTTTTTGGCTGTTCACGTTTCTCCACTGAAAGGCTATAGCCGTGTTTTGTAAGCAGACCGCTCAATTCGAGAGCAATGTTCTGAAGCGGCACTTCTCCGAAGTCTCCACAGATTTCTACTGAATGAGTTTTCAAGCTCGATTTAGCCGATGAAACTTTTGGATGGTCTTGGAGCTCGCTTTCCGTGAGCAAAATGCAAGCGTTGCAATGCATCCCCTGAACGTGAAACTTGTAAGTTTGTGTTTGGTTGTTCATAGCTAGAGCTTCTTATTCTTGAGACGAAGGGAGTTGCCTACCACTGAAACACTTGAAAAGGCCATCGCAAGACCAGCGAAAACAGGACTGAGTAGCCATCCAAAAATCGGATAGAACAGCCCCCCTGCGAGAGGAATACCTACGATGTTATAGATGAACGCCCAAAAGAGATTTTGTTTGATGCCTCGCATCGTAAACTTCGAAAGCTTGATCGCTTTCACGATCTTGGAAACATCGCCGTGAAGAAGCGTGATACCCGCTGACTCGATAGCGACATCCGTGCCTGTGGCCATAGCAATTCCTACATTGGCCTGAGCGAGTGCGGGAGCGTCATTCACTCCATCGCCCGCCATAGCCACTATGTTGCCTTCCGCCTGTAGCTCTTTGATTTTATTGAGCTTGGCTTCAGGCAGAACTTCGGCCATCACCTCATCAATACCCACTTCTTTGGCTATGGCTTGGGCGGTGTTCTTGTTGTCTCCCGTAAGCATCACTGTTCGAATGCCAAGTTTATGAAGTTCAAAAATAGCACTCTTGGCCTCAGGCTTTATGGCATCGGCGACCATAACTACCGATAAGACTGTTTCTTTGGAAGCAAGAATAACAGGAGTTTTTCCTTCAGAAGTTTCTTTTTCAATAGACTCTGCGTCAAAAGAAAGATCAAGGTCTTTTAGCAATGCTACGTTCCCTGCAAAGTATTCCACGCCTCCAATACGAGCCTTTACCCCTTTTCCTTTGAGAGCTTCAAAGTTCTCAACAGGCAGTAAGTTGATATGCTTATCCTTAGCGTAAGAAAGGATAGCGTGAGCGATTGGGTGTTCAGACTTGTTTTCGAGTGTTGCCAAAAGAGCCACAACTTCCTCCTCACTCTTTTGCGAAACGTTTTGAATAGAGATGAGTTCGGGTTTGCCTTTCGTGATTGTGCCCGTTTTATCGAGAACGAGCACATTTACTTTGTGGAGTTTTTCAAGCGTCTCAGCATCTTTGATGAGAATGCCCTCCTTCGCTCCTTTACCAACTCCTACGATAATTCCAATAGGCGTAGCCAAACCCACCGCACACGGACAAGCAATAACGAGGATGCCGACGAAGGAAACCAGACCAAAAGAGAGAGCTTGGGAGAAACCAAGATACTGCGTTCCGATGAGTAGCCAAAGAGCAAACGTAACAAAAGCGATAACGAGCACCACAGGGACAAAAACACTGGAAATCTTATCTGCAAGAGCTTGGATGGGAGCTTTGCTTCCTTGGGCTTCTTCTACCATTTTGACGATATGAGCGAGAAGCGTTTCAGAACCCACTTTCGTAGCTTTGAAAGTAAATGAGCCGCTTGTGTTGATAGTGCCTGCAACCACAGTATCGCCTACTTTCTTTTCCACAGGCATTGGCTCGCCCGTTATGAGACTTTCATCTACGAACGAGGAGCCCTCAGTAACCACCCCGTCTACTGGGATTTTTCCTGATGGCTTTACAATAATAAGTTCCCCACGCTTCACCTCTGCAACTGGAACTTCTACTTCTTTCCCATCCCGAATAACGAGAGCCGTTTTTGCTTGGAGATTGAGAAGCTTTTCTATTGCGTCTCCAGTTTTTAATTTTGAGCGAATTTCAAGGTATTTCCCAAGCGTAATAAAGGCAATCACCACAATCGTTATATCGTAATAGGTATTCTCCACGTTGATAAAAGGCCGAAGGCTTTCCTCAAAAGCGGTAACGATGAAGCTGTAAAGAAAAGCGACAGACGTTCCAATACCGATCAGGGTATCCATATTGGCCTTCCCATAGCGTAGGAAGCGGTAAAAGCCCAAGAGATACGGCTTTCCCACGACAAAGAGAGCGTAGGTGGCAAAAAGAGGCAGGAGATGATGAAAGAACTCTTTCCAAACGTAAGGCGTTACGGGAACGGCACTGAACTCTGCCAAAATTTCCCAGCCCATCACAAAAATACTGAAGACTGCAAGCGGGATAACCGAAATCACTTTGGTTCTCATTTCAGCCAGTTCTTTGAGCTTTTCCGTCTTCGATTGGTTGAGACCAAGATGAGCGGCGTGTTCATCAGCACTCATTCCCATTTCATCAGCACTCTTTTCTTCGGGAATAATAAGGGAATACCCAAGAGGCTCTATAGTTTTTGAGAGGTGATGAGGGTTTGTTTTCGCCTCGTCAAAATCAACTTTCACGCTTTCCATTCCGTAGTTGGCAGAAGCTGACTCTACGCCCTCTACTTTCTTGAAGGTTTTCTCGATGATGCCTGCACACGAAGCACAGTGCATCCCTTTTATTTTATAGGTCTGCGTATGACTCATATACCTTATTGTTCGTTGCTATAGCCCCATACTCTCGCCCATTCTCGCATCTCATTGATTTCCTTCGTCTGGGCAGAAATAATATCTTGGGCAAGTTTTTTCATCTCAGGACGGCTAGTGCTTGCAAGAAGCATATTCGCCATCATAACTGCCATCTGATGATGCGGGATCATCTCTTCAATGAAAGTCTTGTCAAAGCTTGAGGAGTTTTTTAGCCCTTCCATATCAGAGTCGTCTCCCATCATTCCCATATGCATACTCCCCGTTCCCATCCCGTGGCCTCCCATCACAGTGCTATTTTTCGGAACATCCTTACTAAACCAGTTTTTATACCAAGCTTGCATTTCTCTTATTTCCGCACTTTGGCTCGTTTTGATATTTTTTGCCAAATCTTTTATCTCCTGGTGTTGAGCTTTTTCCAAAGCAATATCGGCCATAGTGATAGCGTCTTCGTGATGCGGGATCATTTGCTCGATGAAATGGCGATCAATGTTGCCCATCATACCTTGAGAGGAACTCTGCGAGTCAGTGCGACTCGAGTTCTCTCGACTACCCATCATTTCACCAACGTGGAAATTGTGATGAGCCCCTACTACCCCGATAGTAAGGACGACTCCTACCAAGAGACCAATTACACCATAGGGCATTGCATCTTTGTTCATATGTTTGATTTAGTAAGTTATTTCCGTTTGAGTTGATAGACCTTGAGAATTTCAGCTTTGGCTTTGTCTTCCTGTCCGTTCTTCATTTGCTTTATCACACAGCTCCCCAGGTGGTCTTCCATCAATTTGTCTTCAATCACCGTGAGCCCCTGTTTCACAGCCGAAGTTTGGGTAATGAGGTCTATGCAGTAAGCATCTTTCTCTATCATTGCCTGAAGGCCACGAATTTGACCTTCGATAATCTTGAGTCTGCGTATAAGTTTTTGCTTGGATGGGTTCATAAATTGTTTTATAGTATCTCTAATATAATACCCCCCAGGGGGTATTGTCAAGATTATACTTCAATAGCCTCTATTTTTGGGAGTTTCTAACTGCATTTTTTACAATCTTCTTTCTGTAAAGTATTGTAAAGAATATGGAAAGAGATAGCCTACCAAAAGAAAAGACCCTGAGGCTCCTTGAGGAGCATTTCGAAGCTATTCAAAAGCAGACCTCTGCTTGGGACTTCTTTTTGAATACTGCGGAATATGTCCGCTTCGTTGAAACGAATAGACAGCTTTCGGAAAGTTTACAAAAGCTTGAAAATCAGCGTAGGGAAGCCTTAGCACCATTAGAAAAACTGGATACACAAGCTGTAAAAGAACTTCAAAAGGCCTCTGAAACCATTACAAAAGCTGTTGAAAGAGCCCATATCAACCTTGAGCCAGTTGCAAGAGCAATGGAAGAATTAAAACGATATAATGCGGGAAATATTCTTAGTTCCTTACCTAAAGTCCATAGTTTGAATAGCCATCTTTTTGATATAGCTCGGGGTCTCAAAGACAGTGGGATGACGCAAATTGTTCAACGCTTTGTAGATAATCAAAAAGAGATAAAAAACATTCACGGCAATTTCACCTTCTCCCCTACTTTGCCATTGCGAGATAGAGCCCAGGAAGAAGTCGAGGTAAAACGTCAAACTGAACTCTGGGGTGCTTGGGAAAGCCTGCCGTTTGTAGCAAGGACTATCTTCGATGAAGAGGGACTCGATAAGGAAATTGAAGCCTTGTGTGAAGAAGATAAAAGCAAACAGTGGGATCTTATCAATTATCGCGGGGTAAGAGGCGAGCTGAAAATAATGAGGAGCCAGCAAAAACCAGATGAGGCTTTGATTTTTTTTCGAGTTCCTGAGTTTAGAAAAAGGATAGAGCGTATTCAAAAGTATTTTGTAGCAGAACTTCTCAAAGACCCCCTAACTATCGAGCCTCAAAAGCTGGATTTCGAAGAAAAAACAAGCATTCTCTCTTTCACGGGCGAAACTATAATCATCTCAAAAAAGGCCGAGAGTGCCGCCCACGACTTGTTGCGAACTATTTTCAAGGGCAGAGAAAGATTGTGGCATCAGGACGAAATACTCGATGATTGGAAGGTTTATACTAACACCCCAAAAAACAAGATTTACCAGGCAGGACTAGCCGTCAACCGCATAATTGCCCAAGAAACCAAGATCAAGGACTTTCTGCTTGTAACCACAAAAACTATCGCAATCAATCCAAAATATCTCCGAACATAGAAGTTTATAAACATTTATAAACTCTCCTGGGAATACCCTGAAGACATAACTTCAGGGTTTTATGTTTCCAGAGCAAAAAATCAAAGAAGGAGAGGACTTTGAGGCAGATCATAACCTGTTTGCTTTCTTTGACCTTCTTTTACAAATCGATAGGAGGAATAAAGAAAAGCAGAAAGCCTCACCAGAACCATTAGAAATCAACTGTGTCCAAGATCAGCCCTCAGAAAATTAGCAAGCATATGAGCTATACGATCCAAGAACTATCGGGGCTCTTATCACTCAATCAGAAGACCTTCCTGAGGTGGATTGAGAATGGGCTGAAAACCATTCCTGGAAGCAATAAACCAATCCTCATTTTGGGAAGCGACCTCAAAGAGTTCCTCAGAGTGAAGAACTCCAAAATGAAGGTAACGCTAAATCGAAGCCAGTTTTATTGCCTCTCCTGCAAAGCGGCTACCTATGCAAAAAGAGGCTCAATCGTAAAAACAAACAACAAAAAAACAGCCCTTTGCCGTGTATGTAACGGCAGAATGAGCAGGATAATCTAACCCTACCAAAAGGACTATCAGATACTCCTCACTCCCGCCTAAATGTCCACTTTGAGCAATAATCATAACTTTCACCACTATGGCAAATAACATCCTCCAAAACGAGCAACGGAAGCGTGAGTTTTTTGACCACTTACGAGGTGCGGATGGCTTCGCCGAAAGCTCTGTTCAGGACTTTGCTGAAGCAGTTGTCCAGTGGCAAACATTCACCGAGAACGAGGACTTTGCGAGCTTCAACAAGTCAAAGGCACTCGCTTTCCGTGTCTGGCTCAAAGAGCGACCAAGCCACACAGAAACTGGCCAGCTTTCCCTCTCTAGCCAATACAACTATCTCCGCCGTGTAAAAAGGTTCTTTAGCTGGCTTTCAGGGCAACCAAATTATCGCAATAAGGTATCTAAGAACGATGTTGAGTTTCTTCGTCTTTCCAAAACGGATGCCCGTATTGCTACGGCAGGAACCACGAAGAAAATGCCTACTTTTGAAGAGGTAAAAGAAATCATCGGGAGCATTCAAATCAAGAACGAAATAGATAAAAGGGATAGGGCGATGATTTGCCTTGCCCTCACTACAGGCATTCGCATTTCAGCTCTTACTTCCTTGAAAATGAAGTCCTTTGATCCCGAAAAGCGACTGTTTGACCAAAACCCAGGCGACGGCGTAAAGACGAAAAACTCTAAGAGGATACTTTCCACTTTCTACCCTATCGGCTGGGATGCTCCAGAAAAGTATTTCTTGGAGTGGTATGAGTATTTGAAAGGCAAAGGCTTTCAAGGAGACGACCCTATCTTCCCTGCCACGCTCAACAGTTTTTCAGATGATAATTCTTATAGCAAGGAGTTCATAGGCAAGGAATTTTGGAGTGGCACAAATGGAGCAAGGAAGATTTTTGAGAAGAGATGCAAGAGTGCCGACCTGCCCTATTTCAACCCTCACTCCTTTCGCCATTTAGTGATAAGAATAATGAGTCAAACAAGGCTTACTGAAGAAGAGAAAAAGGCTGTTAGCCTCAACCTCGGCCATTCTAATGTTGGCACTACCTTTGGTTCCTACGGATACGGTAGTATGAACGAGGAAGAAGCCATCAAGATTGTTCAGAGGCTAAAGGCACAAGGAGATACTCAGAATAGGCTGGTTATTTCGGCTGAACAAAAGGCAATGTTGGAGAACCTTCTGAAGCAAATAAGCTAACTTGCTATGTAAAGCATTGTAAAGTATAATAAAAGTAACATCTAAGCATATGGCACAAGAGAAGAAGGAGTTTTATAGGGCTCAAGAGCTCGCCGATAGACTCTCGGTCAATGTAATGACCATCTATCGCTATATCAAAGCGAAGAAGCTGAGAGCCTATAAAATGGGCAAAGAATTTCGGATCAAGAAAGAAGACTTCGAAAAGCTACTCAATAAAACAAAGACTTCGTAACTATGAAAGCGGTTCTTCTAGCGAGAGTTTCAACTGAAGAACAGAAAGAAGCGGGGAACTCCCTGCCTGCTCAAGTTTTCCGCTTGAAGAACTATATCGAAAAGAACCCCAAGCTCACACTCGAAAAAGAGTTCACTTTTGACGAGTCAGCGTATAAAGAAAGCCGAGCAAAGTTTGATGATGTTGTGGAGTTCATTGAGAAACAAAAGGAAATTATTGCCCTTTGTTGCGATAAGGTAGACCGCTTAGCCAGAGACTTTCTCGTTGGACTTCCAAAGATAGAAAAACTCCGCCGTGAGGGAAAAATTGAGCTTCATTTCCCAGGAGACAACCTTGTTCTGCACAAAGACTCCCCTGCTACAGACCTCTTTCACTTCAACATTGCTGTAAGCCTCGCTCAATACTATTCAAATGCAATTAGCGATAACACAAGACGTGCCCTAGAGCAGAAACTTCGAAATGGTGAATGGATTGGGCAACCGAGACTTGGCTACAGCATCGTTCACGATGAGAACGATAAGCCTGATTATATTGTGGATACTGGAACGGCTCACCTCATTAGAAAAATGTTTGAGCTTTATGCTACGAAAGGTTATTCCACAAAAACGCTCCAACAAGAAATGGAACGTCTGGGACTTCGAAGCAGGAATGATATGAAGGTGGGCTATAGTATGATCCACAAAATCCTACGGGATAAGTTTTACGTGGGAATAATGACCTCCAAAGGTAAGGAGTATCCCCACAAATATCCTCCTCTTGTTCCGAGAGAGCTTTTTGAAAGAGTGCAGATCGTGCTCAATAGCTATAACAAGAAAAGCGGCAAGATGGCCGTGAAGCCCTATGCCCTTAGAGGACTCATCCACTGTTCTGACTGCGGTTGCACTATCAGCCCTGAAATCAAGAAAGGGCGTTACATTTACTACAGTTGCTCCAATGCCAAAGGCATTTGTAAAAAAGTTTGGATAAGAGAAGAAGACCTTCTCAAGCCGATAATGGAAGATTTGAAGAAAATCCAACTTCCTCAAAAGAAAGTTGATAGAGTAGTCGCTTCTCTGAGGGCTCTCAATGAGAGTAAGGCAGTCTTTCACCAGAACCAGATCACTCAGCTTCAGAAAGAATATAACCGCTTGCAGGCAAGCTTAGACAAGCTTCTAGACCTTTTCGTAGATGAGAGCATCACCAAAGAAGCGTATGAACGAAAAGCCAAAGAATACCGAGACAAACAGCACGACATCACCTTGAGCCTAGAAGAGTTCACCAATGCGGATGAAAACTACCATATCACCGCTACTACCGTCTTTTCTCTCGCTAATAGAGCCCACGAAATCTTTGAAAGTTCTGAACCACAAGAAAAACGACAGCTCCTGAGTTTCTTACTTCAGAACTGCCGTCTTTCGGGGAAAAACCTCGCATTTGAGCTCCGTTCTCCCTTTGATAGCATCCTTGCGAATGCCGATAACCCTACAGTGCTCCGGCGACAGGATTCGAACCTGTGACCAAGTGATTACACTTTATCCTCTTGTTTCCAAGACGCGTGGACTATATCATCTCCCTGCCAATTTTTACGTTGGTGTAGGAGTGAGGCACTTCCCCTTCTATTCATCAGGGTACTCTCTTGCGAGATAGTCTCTGAACCTTCCCCGCGAGGGGCTTGGCTGCTGATTGCCAT
Source organism: uncultured Bdellovibrionales bacterium (assembly GCA_964579335.1). GTDB lineage: Bacteria > Patescibacteriota > Minisyncoccia > Moranbacterales > UBA1568 > SSEF01. Next base: position 23,899 of record CAZOFS010000008.1, on the reverse strand, counting down.
AGCTCTACTGATAAGCCGTAGGTTTCCAGCAATTCACCTCATTCTTCACTTGCTGATTTCTCAGCAAGGCTGCGTAGTTTTGCATGCTCTTCTCTGTGGCAATTCGCACATATAAGGATGCATCTCTTCAGTTCTTTCTCAATCCTTTCCCAACTTCTTGTGAGTCCATCTTGAGAAATTCCAAAGTCTTTCCTTCCATCGTGATGATGAAATTCAAGAGCATCCGAACACTTGTTATAGCCACATTTTGAGCATTTTCCGCCTTTGTACTCTACCGCTCGTTGTCGCATAGTCCTACGACGTTTTGCAACAGCTCGCTTTATGTACTCGGCACGGTCAGCATATGTTCTTTTGTCTGGCATACATTTTCCAGTATACCACCAAGTCTCCACAGTCACCTGCTCTACCGCTGAGCTACGCCGGAGTATTGTGTTGTTAAGCGGTCGCTTTTTGGCGACGGAGGTATTGTAGCGAAAAGAGGGCGAAGAGGCAAATAGTGCACCCTTGTCAATTTTTGGATCTTTGGCTAGGCTAGCTGGTACCAACTCAATGCGGAGGTACCGATGGAGAAGCCACTCCTCCTTGGGATGAACCCAGCAAGCAGCTCTCCGGAAGGAGTGCAGCAGATGCGGGACCAGCTCTACGAAACCGGCCTCATACCAGGGCCAAATGGAGCCTGTATCAAAGACAGCTGCGGAGGACAGGTGGTGTGGCGCCATTGGCTCGAGGGAAGCCTTTACCGGCCACCTCCCTGTTGCCTCAAGTGTGGGGCAACCTATCGTGCGACACCAAGTACAACCTGGCTACCACTCCTTCCCCCTCCTTGATCGAGCTCAACGCGGCTCGACTTTTTCTTGTAACTAAAACCCCCGCGGAGAGCGGAGGTGGGAGGAGTCTAATAATCCTTGAGTTTCTTGAGGTTTTCGTGATCGCGGATTTTCTCGAGCGCCTTGGCTTCGATCTGACGAATACGTTCACGGGTCACACCGAATTCCTGACCTACCTCCTCGAGTGTGTGGGTCACACCATCTTCGAGACCAAAACGAATTTTGAGAATCTTCTGCTCACGAGGAGTAAGCTCATCGAGGATAGCACCGATATGCCCTTTGAGAAGTTTCCTCGCGGCCATCTGATGTGGCATCACCGATTCGGTATCTTCGATAAAGTCACCGAGGACTGAGTCATCATCATTGTCACCGACACTGGTTTCAAGCGACACGGTTTCCTGGGAAATTTTTTGGATGTGACGAATCTTGTCAACTTCCATATTCATTTCGGCGGCAATTTCTTCGGCCAGCGGTTCACGTCCGAGCTCCTGGACCAAGCGACGCGTCACCTGGGCATACTTATTGATCGTCTCCACCATGTGGACTGGGATACGGATGGTGCGTGACTGGTCAGCCAGGGCCCGCGTGATCGCTTGACGGATCCACCAGGTGGCGTAGGTCGAGAATTTGAAGCCTTTACGGAAATCAAATTTCTCAACCGCTCGGAAGAGACCGATATTCCCCTCCTGAATAAGATCGAGGAGAGATAGGTTATGCGAGCGGCCGACATACTTCTTGGCGATTGAAACGACCAGACGCAAGTTGGCTTCTGTAAGCCGCTGTTTGGCGTTGAGGTCGCCCTTCTCAATCGCTTTGGCAAGACGCACCTCGTCTTCACCAGTGAGAAGCGTCACCCGGCCGATTTCCTTGAGGTACATCTGCACCAAATCAGAAGAATCATCTCCCTCGGCCATTTCCATCAATCGGTCTTTTTTCTTCTTCTCTTTTTTGGCATCAGTACTCTCCTCATCTGTATCCACCTTGAGCATTTCTTCTGAGCCGACGACGCGCACACCCGAAGTCTCGAGCCGCTCATAGAGGTTCTCGAGATTCTCCAAATCCTGCTCGATATCGGGAAGGATATGAATGATTTCATCTTCTGTCACGAAACCACGCTGCTTGCCGCGCAACATGAGCTCGTCAAAAGCATTTTTCTTGAGTTCTGCGCGTGAAACAGGTTTACTCACGGGAAGAGATTTCTTCCCGGTTGGCTTGGTCTTTTTAACAGCGGATTTCTTTTTGGCTACTGACTTACGCTGCTTTTTGGAGCGCGCAGTCTTTTTGGCAACTGAATGCCGAGCCTTTTTGGGCGTTGATTTCGAGCGCCGGGCTAGAGGCTTGGATCGCTTCGCGGTTGCTTTTTTCTTGAGCAACCGTTTCTTTTTCTTGAGAGGTTTCTTGGCCATAGAGAGAATACATTTAACGCTTGTTAGCCTATCAGACTTCCCTCGAACTGGGAAGGGCTGATCTGAATGTCTGAGGAACCAAAGTAATACCCTTGTTTATTGCCCCAACGCTGTAGCCTGGGCAAATGCTTCGAGCAAGCGTTTTTCGGCTTCTTTGTCATTGGCCTGCCGAGCAGCTTCAATGTCTCGAGCGAGCGAGCGGCGCGTATCGGTGGCGAGTGCCTGTGGCAAGAGGCCGAGGTATTCGGTAGCAATGTCCTTGGCCTTGGCTTCACGGGTGGCCTGATCTGCAAGCGGGGCAAGGTCGGGATGCTCGAGAGTCTCAAAGAGGAGACGACTAGCTTCCTTCTGAAGAGCTTTGTCTTCCATAGTACCAATACTATCCGCTGTTTCATTTTGGAGAAAAAAGAAAAGTGGGTGATGACTCAAAAATTCGCGCACTACATCTGTCAGATGATCGAGGACATGCGTGCGGACACTCTCTCCTACTAACATCAGACCAACCAGTGTGTCTCGGAGCATTTCAGAGCGTGTAGTGAACGATTTGGGAAGGAAGGATTTGGTTGTTTGTCCGGCTGCAGTTGGAGCAGTCGCGCGTCCTGCAAGGGATCGTAGAATAGTTTCGATACTATTCTGAATCAGTTTTGGCTCGGAACCGATACTCTCAGCCAAGGTTTTGGTCCAATGAGCTCGCTCGAGTGGGTTACTCACTGAAGCCAAGAGTTCAGCATAGGCCTCGACGATCTGGCGCTTACCTTCGGGAGTGGTGACTGAGTGTTTGGTTATCAATTGCCTCAGAAAATACTGCATCGCTGGAACACCGGCCGAAACGACCACACGCAATCCCTCGGGATTAGCTTGCCCCATATCAGCAGCATCTTTGCCCTCTTCGAGCGAGATAATATCGACCAAGAGGCCGAGTTCTTGGGCGAGGACGGTACTTTTCCAGGCTGCCTTTTGGCCCGCCGAGTCCATGTCAAAGAAGAGTGAGACTTTACTTACATAGCGCTTGATGAGGGTGAGTTGCTCTGTAGTGAGGGCTGTACCAGAGGCAGCTACCGTTCCCGTCACCCCAGCTTGGTGGAGAGCGATCACATCGACATTACCTTCGACGAGGACGGCTCGCCCTGTTTCCTTCATATTTTTTTTGGCGAGATGGAGCCCATAGAGCACACGACTTTTGTGATAGACATCGGTTTCTGAAGTATTGACGTACTTGGCTTGACTCTCATCTCCACCAGGTGCTACCCGGGCTGAGTAGCCAATCACCCGACCAAGGATATCACCAATGGGGAACATGATGCGATCCCGAAAACGGTCGTAGTAGTTCGAATGCTGAATGCTGGATGCTGAATGTTGGTTTGGAAGAGCACTGAATGACCTGTCTTTTTTAATCACCAAGCCAGCCTTCTCTATAGCCTCTCCTTGATAACCCTTGCTCGTAAGAAAGTCGAGCATGAAGCGCCAGCCGTCGGGGGCATAACCAAGCCGAAAGAGTCTGATCGTCTCATCAGTGAGTCCTCGCCCATGGAGGTAGTCGAGTATGATTTTCCCTCGATCACTTTCCCAGAGTTGCTTTTCATAAAATTTGGTCGCGAGTTCGAGGATAGCGATACTCTGACTCTTCTCCTCTCTCGATCCAGCTTGACCACCATCGTAACGAGGAAGCTCCACTCCGGCTCGTTCAGCCAAAGTGACGAGCGCCTCACGAAATTCGATACCCTCAATCTCCATAACAAAGGCAAAGACATCGCCGCCTTTGCCGCAGCCAAAACAATGCCACATATTGCGCTCTTCGGAAACGGTAAATGAAGGTGTCTTCTCCTGATGAAACGGACAACAGGCCTTCCAATGATTACCTGCCTTCTCGAGACGCACATACTGCCCCACCACTTCAACAATATTGAGCCGGGCTTTGATAGTTTCGGTTGTCGTACTCATAAACTCAATTGAGTTCAATCAAAAAGGGTGTTTTGTATCCTACCGCGAGTAAGCGGAGAAAACAAATCCCGCCAGTGTCAGGCGGGAGAGGATACTACTCTTGGTCATTACCGAGAATGACGAGGAGATCAGTCCCCGCATCGGTCTCTCCTTCTGGGAGAGGAGCAACTGCCCCGCCAAGCAGGGTGGCGAGAGATTGGGCAACGCTCGCATGTTTGCCGCTCGCATCCACTACAATGGTGTCTTCATAGGTATCTTTACGAGCAGATTCTTTCTTGGTCACCGCAGCCTGACTAATGCCAGTTGTTATCTTGGCCTCTACAGCATTGGTAAGACCAACTTTTTTCGATCCATTATAAAGTGCTACCGTGACCGGGGCTTCAATCTGCGTCGTTTCACCGAGTACGGCCGAGTTATCGGCAGGAGTTTCAGGACTAGCTTGAGCAGTCTCGGGAGCCGTATTCGGCTGATTCACATTGACGGTTGTCACATCAACAATTTTTTTGCTACTCGGTCGGTAGAGAATAGCTCGCCCAGAATTGGAATAGATAAGTACCTTGTCGCCGTTTTCAGCTTTTTGGAAAAATGGTTGATCGGCGAGTTTCTCACGATCAGTCACCGTCGCGAGTGTCGGCTCTTCACCTTCGGGAAGCATGAAGAATGATCCGACAGTTTCTTGGAGCTCGGCAATTTCCTTGGCATCAGCTACTTTGGGCGAATGCTGATACTGGTAGTAAAAGTATCCAGCCGCACAGAGCGCACCAAAGAGAAGTGTAGAAAGCACTACCACAACCGGTAGGGTTTTATTACTGTTCACAGGAGAAGGAACAGGGGTGCTTGGAGTTTGTTTGAGAGTTCTCGGCATATGTGATTACCCCAAGTATAGCAAAATTCTTAAGTCCAGGCCAACAAAAGATGGTATACTTGAAGAACTTATAAAACTCTATGGAATTTCTCAATACCTACGCCGTCTTCATTATCCCCATCCTTGCCTTTAGTATCACCCAATTCATCAAGTTCGTAGTCCATGGGATCAAACATGACTGGGACTGGGAGTATGTCTTTGCCTACGGCCACATGCCATCGAGTCACACGGCTTTTGTTGTATCGGTCGTCACTGCTATCGGCTACTACGAGGGAGTGCATTCGGGCGTCTTCGCCCTTGCTGTCTGTCTCGCAGTCATCGTCATCAATGACGCCGTCCGTCTCCGCACCTATATGGGCGACCAGAGCCGCTACCTCAATATGCTTGTCAATGCCCTCAAACTCGATCGGAAACAATTTCCCCGCCTCAAAGAGCGCGTTGGGCATCGTACGAGCGAAGTAATCGTGGGAGGCCTCATTGGATTTTTCCTCTCCATCCTCTTCATCCGCCTCCTGAGCTAAACAGCGTTACTTATTGACTTTTCTTGATTCCCTGATATAATGTCAGGGTCTTTTGTTTGAGTTCCATCAACCCCGGCCAGCCTCATAACGTACAACGTTGTGGCTGACCAACGCTTCAGGAGGAAGCATGTCCCTAGCAGAAAAAATTGCCTACGGAGCAGCTATAGCCATCGCGCTTGCCGTGATCGCGCGTTTCTTGTGGTGGATGTTCATCTACTACCCCACCCGGTTTGAGCGCGCAACTGCAAAGGCTGCCCGTACAGCAAAACAGGAAGCTCCCCTCCCCTACAACTAGGCCGGCCATCGACGGCCACGCAACTGCCCCGCCAAGCTTGGCGCGCGGCGGTTGTTGCATTTTTGACATGACAAGGGTTAGTCATGTCACTCTGAGCCTGTCGAAGAGTCTGGGATTAAGAAATTTTTTCTAATTCTTCTTCAACCACCTGACGTTCCTTCCAGGGCACTCGTTTGGCACCAAAGGCCATGGTCTCCTCGGCCCCCTTACCGGTAATCAAAACAATATCACCAGTCTCTGCAATCGAGAGAGCTTTACGAATAGCTTCTCGCCGATCAAAGATGCGGTAGTATCCACCAGCTGTATCTACCAAAGTTTCGTGGGTAGCATCATGAGTGAGACGTTTTTTGATAAGTCCCTTTTCGATGTCATCAATGATTTGTTCTGGATCTTCAAAGTATGGGTCTTCATTGGTCAGGACGATAATGTCGGCTCGTTCAGAGGCGATATGCCCCATCACTGGCCGCTTGCCCCGATCGCGTTCACCACAGGCGCCAAAGACATGAATGATTTTGGTCCCAGGAATTTTGAGAGCCGCTACGGTCGTATAGAGTTTTTCAAACGAGTCCGGAGTAACAGCATAATCGATAAGGATATCGATCCCGCGCTGATTGGGTACTAGTTCCATCCGCCCAGGAATACCCCGTGTCTCACGGAGTGCCCGCTGCATCGCTCCAACTGGAAGTGCCAACGCTTGGCCGGTAGCAATCATAGCGAGAGCGTTTTCAATATTAAACAGTCCCGGAAGATGTAGCTCAAAGAAATGCTCAAGCGCCCGAAAGGTTGCTCCCTTGAAGTCGAGATTAATGTCCTGCGCTAAGATAGTAGCCTCAGGATTTTTGGTACTGTAGGTAATCGGCTTTTTGACCGTAAGACAAAAGGTATCTGGCCCGACCATATCCGCATTGACGATCCCAATATCAGCACTACAGAAGAGTCGACGCTTGGCTTCACGATAACGATCCATCGTCCGGTGGTAGTCGAGGTGCTCTCGAGTAAGGTTGGTAATCACGGCTATCTCGAAGTGAATCCCCCACACGCGGTACTGATCGAGCGCATGTGACGATACCTCGAGCACGGCATACTCACAACCACCATTCACTGCCTCTCGGAGAAAGCGCTGCACTTCCCAGGGCGAAGCCGTGGTGTATTTGGTGGCATTCACCCGTGTCTCACCATTCATCCGTACCGCAATGGTTGAGGCGGTCGCTACTTTTTTCCCCGCGGCTTCGATCATAGTCCCAATGAGGGTCGTTGTAGTAGTCTTGCCATTGGTACCTGTGATACCCACGACGCGTAACTCCCGAGCAGGAAACCCATACCATAAGTTCGCCAGTACTGCCTGGGGCAAGTGCCAGCCAATATTCTTGATCGATTGAGGAATGAGGTGGGAAAGGAGATGTCGCATAAAAATATTGTACAGCCTACCGCCAAGCTTTTCTTATTTTTTGAAGCCAGGCAAGAAGACGATACATTCGGTAATGCCAAAGTGAGACGATAATATCATAGGCACCAGGAAAAACAATTGGCTCGGTCGCTGGAGCAAAGCCTTGTTTGAATCTCGTAATTCCCTCCCAACTCGAGCTTGTAGCCTGTAGCTTGTAGCCTGTAGCCTCGGTTCGCACTCCCCCAAAATTGTACTGGGTCATACCACGCTGCTTGGCTTCACGGATGCTTTGGAACTGCAAGAGAAAGGGGGCCATGAGGTGCCGTCCTTCGGCGCTTGAGCCGCCGTGGAGATAGTACGCTGTGCTATCAAAGAAGACAAGGAGATTGGCTGCGAGTACTTGCCCCTCATATTCAGCCAGTGCGAGAGTACATCGTTCCGAATTGAAGGTTGCAAAAAAATTCCGATAGTACTCCTTGGGATGCGGACGAATAGCTTTGCGCTCCGTCGTGGCATAGATGAGATCGATAAAGGTTTCCATATCCCTGGCCTCACGCGAAAACCGTACCGAAACGCCATGTTTCTCGGCGAGACGGATATTGTAGCGTGTCTTTGGTTTCATGGCGGAGAGGAGTTCCGTCTCACTCGACACTATATCCATCACGAGGATTTCCCGCGGCTGCACATCATGCGGCGCTCTGACCATATTCCCCACACCGAACACTTGTTTCAGCACTTCAAGTTCCTCCTCACTCCCCGGCTCTACCCGCACCCACCCCACCTTCTGTGTTCGAGCTACAGCAAACAATTCATCTCTCAATTTTGAAATTTGAAATTTGAAACCTGCCCGTCCGGCAGGCGGGTTTGAAATTGATACAATTGGACCTCGCGGTAGATACACATACTTCCCCACGATTGGCAAAGTCTCTACCACGCCCAAACCAAACTCCCCCTGGAGACATGTGCGCCCATTTTTTTCCTGAAAGTGTTGCCACTCGGGTGATTGCAGGAGTGATTCGCGAAACATACTCAAGGAGATGCTTTTACTTACAAGGCTGGTTTTTGAACGGAGAAATTCCTATTGTAGCCAATCCATTCAATAATATCCTCAAATCTACATGTCATTATCCAATACTAAGAAAACGCTCTATCACCACGCGGTCTAGGAATTTTGAGTACAAAAGCCGGCCGACTACAGACTGAGATTATTTCTTCCCTAGACTCCTGAGGGCTAACTTCAAACGCTCCCCAACATTCCGTATCTCACTCGGTACCTGCTTGAGCGCTTCACGCGCCTCGGTCACGGTGTAGCCGAGCGCTGTGAGGGCTTCGAGGGCTTCCTGATCAGCCAGTGCCTCAGCCTGATCAGCGATATCGAGCGAGGACACTTTGTTTTGCAGTTCGATGATGACTTTCTCGGCAGTTTTCTTGCCGACGCCAGAAACTCGAGTGAGGATACTCGGGTCCTTGTTCACAATTGCGGTGCGAATCGTTTTGGGATCAGCGATCGCGAGGATGGACATCCCCACCTTGGGTCCAATACCTGAGACCGAGATAAGGAGCTCAAACATCGAGAGCTCATCACGCGTGAGAAAGCCATAGAGGTTAAGCTGGTCTTCGCGGACATGCGTATGGATGAAAAGGTGAAGCTCATCACTCCCCGCGGCCTTACCCAGCGTATAGGGCGAGGCATAGACGAAATACCCCACCCCACCCACCCAAAGTGTGAGAGCATTGCCTTCGATATTTCCCAGTTGGCCTTTGAGTTCTCGGATCATGGCTCTATTATAATGGCTTATTCAAAAACTTGCTTTTCTGGAACTCCCCTTCTTTAATTCGACTCCAGAGGAGCTCAAAGATTTGTCGCATAGCACGCGCTACAGTAGAGCTCTCTATGACGATAGCCTGCGCAGAATCGAAGAAGATGATTTTAACTAATTCTGGATAAAACTCAAATGAGGCATTGGAATTATAGATTTCCTTAGAAATAACCTTTGCATTGATGGATGCTCGCTCTGGGCTACTAAAATTAAAGTATTTCTCAAATCCAAGTGTCTGGAGTTCTTTAGTATCAGTAGCAATAGCACGCATTCCAATACCATGTCGGTTTCGGTACTCATTAAATACTTTGGCTTGCTCCACAAGGTCTCGATCAGCATATTCTGGATTGGCAAAAAATGACACTATTTCTTTCCCATGACATTCCTTGATCCTATACATGAGTGCTTGTTTCACCCCACTAACTCCGTCGAAGTACAGAATACTTGGTTTCTCAATGTCTCCCTTCTCTTTCTGTAGAGAACGAAGTTCCGGCAGTGCTTCTCTCGACCTTTCCAAACGACTTTCTACTTCTTGAAAGAGACTATCCGGGGTGCGAGCGATATACTTTTTTGGTTTTTCACCCGGCACATGAACAATAACATTCTTTTTCACTAGTTCTTCGGCAAGTACATATGCTGTTGGCCGCTTGAGTCCAGACTTTTTTGCTATTTGATAAGGAGTAGATTTTCCCAGCTGAAGCAATGCCAGGTAGACCTCAGCCTCCTTCTCTGTCAGCCCAAGACTTTTCAGCTGATTCACTAGGTGTTTCATACTCTCATAATTGCAGATTTTTTTAAACTAGTCAATAGTATTGACTACTACATTTAAGTCTATTTATTAGTGCTTTTATTAGCCATTTATATGTATAATCAGTAGTCAGCACATTTGACTACTTTGAGAGTAATCACTATACTTTAGGGTCAAATAACTAGTTATTTGACTCAGTTCCTACTATACAGTCCTTTCACGAGGAGTAGATATGTCTTCCCTCTCCACCAATACCATATGGATTTGTGTCACTTTTTGGTTCTTTTCTTCCTGGATAGGATCCACTCTGGCATTAGCTGCTCAGTGGCTAGTATGGGTAAAAATCCTCTACCGTCTAGGCTACCTACCCAATTCAGTGATCCGCCTAACGAAAGCTCACTATTCCCAAATCAGAGAGTATCGGTGGTTTCTTTCCCACCGCAGATTACTCATCCTCTACGCGTGGTGTCTCTCGACAATGGGAGCGGCCATGGCCATGGAAATAGCCCTGGTCGGAATAACAAGAGGGCCAGACCATTTCTTTTACAACACAATCCTCCTGGCCTTAGTGGCTTTTGTAGCAGCTTTCATCTCTACCGTAGCACTATTCGGCACACGTCAAGTGTTTTTGGTAAATCTTGAAACAGGCCACTGGTATAGACGCGACACAGGTTAAATCTCCTTGGACGTACACCCAAGGAGCTAGAGGCGGGACGAGTTAATACTCCCCGCCTTTCTCTTCTTTAAAACTGTGCCTTGCCAAAATACCCTTCCTATGCTAAAAATGACTTGTCTCAATCCCTTTGTTTGAATCAGGTTTTTCGTCAGTTTTGATATTTGATTTTTAAATTTTGATTTTACCACCATGCCCATCAAGAAATCCGCCAAGAAGTACATGCGCGTCACTGCCAAGAATACCGCTCGTAATCGCTCCATCAAGGGTGTGATCAAGAGCACGGTCAAAGGTACGCTCGAAGCGATTGGAAAGAACGATCTCGCCACGGCTCAGGAGTGGTACAAGAAGGCTCAGAAAGCTATCGACAAGGCAGCCGAGAAAAACGTCATCAAGAAGAATAACGCCGCCCGCAAGAAGTCCCGCCTCAACGCCCGCGTGAAGAAGTTGGCCAGTAAGTAACCACCTCAATCTTGTAGAGCATCAAAAAAGAGTCCACGGACTCTTTTTTGATTTCGTTTTAATTATGCTCCGCCTACTGAACACTATTTAGAACCTCCATACAAGAGGACAAGGCCGAAAAGTTCTACTATTTTGGCTTAGAAAGGTTTGTGGGACGGGGTGTGCAAGAATTTACCCCACCGCCTTACACTATATTTAATCGTTTTCCTCTCTCAATCGCTTCTTCCACTTCTCCCTTGGGTATAATCAATCCTCGACGCTCTACTGATTCTTTCACATCTTGTTCATCGGAAACATAGCTCAGTGCCTCCATGAGACGTGTAGCAGCGTCACTGATGTCATCTACTTTACCCTGGGTTTTCGTTCCTGAAAGTCTATCAAAAGTTTTTAAAGCAATAGCTACATCAATCACCTTGGACCTCCTTGCAAAGCTCTCAAGTGATGTCCTTCTTCTTTCTTCTGAAAACTCCGGGCGCATTGCTTGCAACATGGTTATAACTTCATCAACAGCCTGCGACTCTTCATCAGTCATCTCCAAGGTCCTTATAAGAGACCGAAACTCTGCCCAATCATGCCCACTCAATGACTCCATGTTGGATGCCATACCCGAGAGCTGTTTTTCGAACTCTACCCGCTTTAAACTTTCTACAGCACTGCCTGCCATTTTTGCCATTGCAACACGCTTGGCAAGAAGCTCCTCTTCGGTCAGTTTTTCTGTTGATTGTCCGACTGATTGATCTCCTTTAGACCCCACTTCAGGTATTTTTGGAAAATCTTCAAATCCCATACAAGACACTCTAGATATTTATATCAATAGTATATCACCCCTCAGTTCGGATGCTCCAAGATCATTGGAGCTATAAATAACAGGACTGTCGCATACTTTTTCTGTCTCCGCCCGCTCAGCAGCATTAGGACCTACTTACGTAGCAGTAAGCGGCTTAGTCAAAACTAGAGCGAGACCGTATTTCACAGGAATTTCTCTGTACGCAATATTGAGCTCATCAAGTTTTGTTTCCCACCTCTTGAGGGGAACAGAAAAGAGTCCGTTAGAGAGTATAGGTGCCGCTGTTTCGTAATCCTCTGTATCAAGCAAGTGAATCGCCAACCCTCCAGACTTGAGGGCATTGAGAGAGTTTTGTATCAAATCCCACTGCTTTTCTGTCTCAATAAAGCGAAGGAGCACATGAGCATATGTTATATCAAAAGGACGTCCTGGAAATGGCAAGGTGCAATCATGTTGAATTACATTTTCTTCTCCCTGAAGGTGGTCAACGACTATATCAAATGTAATAACTTCTACCGGTCTTTTTAGAAGAGTTTCAAAAATATCCCTGTGCCATTGGACATACCGTTTATCGCCACAGCCAACAACAGCAATTCTTACAGGCTCACTTGTCGTTTTGAGTTGCACCTCTGCAAAAATTGCAGATAGTTCCTGTCTTTTCTCGTTTACCCTATTCTGAACCTCTGCATCAGGTTGACTGGCATACTTTTGGTGGTAAGGAGAAAGTGCCATAACATTCATTTTTCAATTTATTGTCTCAAGTATATCAGAAGTTCGAACGTCCTATCAGGGGTATTAAAAAAGGGGCTTCAGTAAGCCTCAAATTTCAGTGCTCCAGCAACAGTATTAAAACTTCCACACAAAGAGGTCGAGGGCGATGCCGGGTTGTAGACGACCGGTTTTGAGCGCTTGATCAAAGTCAGCGAGGAGGATAAGGGCCCGGCGAAGACGTGGAAAAGAAAAGCGTGAAACGAGCGGAAGTGTCTTCTGAATCGGGTAGGGTGAAGTTTTGAGTTCGCGAGCAATATCGGCAGCGGTTTTCCCCATTTCGGCAAGTTCTTTGATGGCGATGAGTCGGCGTACCTGCCACGCACAGAGACCGAGGAGCGCAAATGGTGCGTCAGGCTCGGTTTCCTCCTGACGAAAGAGTGCGATGGCCCGGGCTCGTTCACCTCGCACCAGTGCATCGAGCGCCTGGAAAGTCACCGCTTCCCGAGTCGGCGTGATAGTCTCCGTCACTTGCGCTAACGTAATCATTTGTTTATGGGCTGAGAGAGCCAGTCGAGTGAGTTCCTGAGTCAGTCGCCCTGTGTCGCCCGAGAGAGCCTCGACGAGCCAAGTTTTGGCCCGCAGCTCAATAACAAGTTCCGGGTCAAGAGTAGCGAGTACGGTATCTATATACTTTGTACATTCCCCTAGGGTGAGCTCGCCACATGCTTCGGCCTTCACATCTCCCTTTTTGAGAAGCGCATTCCACCACTTCGGTAACTTTTTCTTGCCACCCAAGACGATAGTCAGTACCACGAGTACCAAATCACTCTTCCGAGCCAAAGTATCTGCTAGCCACTCCCCACCCTTGTCGTCGAGTGTTTCAGCTCCACGAATAACAATAACGTAGGGGGTAGCAAAGAGTCCCGACGAAAGCGTACTCACGAGGAGCGAGCGTGCAGCTTCGTCCCAGTTTTCGTCTATATTGAGCGCAAACTTTTGCCCGGCTGGATGCGACTGGAGAAAATCTCGCTCGAGACTTTTGCTCCGTTCGAGCATGCGAAAGGTATCAGTTCCAGAGAGAAGAAAAAGCATGGCAGTCAACAATTAACCATTATCAATCAACCAAAGAACTCATCTGATAACTGCTTTTTGTTATTTGCTGATTGATTTATTGTCCTGGCTGCCACTCGAAGGCCGTGCCGGGCTCGACAACATTAACCCAGATTTGCCCCGGGACAAAGCGTACCTCGCGGCCAGCTGAGTCAAGCATCATGAGCTTACTCCCGAGATTACTCTTGTCTTTCTTCCAACTTCCCTTTTCTTGTTTACCATTGATAAAGTAGTACGCATCGCCAGAGTCCGTCTGATCATACCAGGGGTCACCGAGCTGGAGATTGTTGTACTGGCCTTCGATCTGCTCCGACCGAGCAAAGAGTACGGCAACGTTTTTGGGAGCGATTCTCGCACCACTATTGCGGTCAGTATCAGCGACATTCCCCCAAAGACGTTCCCATGCATTGGTATCTTTCTTGTAGAGATATTCCACTTCGCCTGCTCCTGGGTAGCCGATACGCACTCGCCCACCCGTCGGCCGAGCATCCATGCCCACTTCTTCCTGATGCGGATAGCCGACAAATGTATTCTCCGTTGCATAACCGAGAGCCTTGCCTCGTTCAAACGCGGCCTGGACATTGACCCGACTCGTATCCTCTACCTTCATCGTCCCAACTCGCTCGGCTCGATAGCAGACATCCGTCCCGGCACCATTGCCGGCCGCTCCGGTACAGTCGATATTGTCGAGTATCCCCTCTTTGATCTTGTCGAGGGCAAAGTGTGATCCGCCCCAGTGGACATAGATCGCATTGATACTCTTGGCAAGTTGAAGGAAATCATGGCGCGAGGATCGCACCGCTCCAGCTTCCTTGGGCAAAGTACACTGATAGACCGCCATGAGACGGTTGATGGTCGCAGTAATCACTGGCATTTCAAACACCATATCAGCGTCCGACATACCAGCGGCTGGGCGAGCAGTGAGGTCAGCTGGCTGCATCACAGCGACTGGTCGACGCTTCATGTCAGGACAAGAGAGCCCCGCCAAAGCACTCACATTGTCTGGATTGACTGGTTTTGTCTCAGTTACAGATGGCTTGGGTGTATTGTTGAGGTCGATTTGCTTGGCTTTTTTCTCATCACCACCACCCCACATATACCACACCCCGCCCGCCACCAAGAGCACCAGTATCACAAAGAGAAGTTTTTTGAACATAGGTTTTTATCAAATTAGGAGAGAGACCAAAAGAGACTACTTTTGGCAGCTGGGACAGACGAAAATGCTCCGCTGGCCCAACTTTTTCCGTACGATTATTGTACCACAGCGCTTACATGACGCTCCCTCGCGGGCATAGACAAAGAGCATCTTCTGAAAACTCCCTCGTTTCCCGGCCGTGTCACGAAAATCACCATCCGTAGTACCACGCAGTTTGACTGCTTCTCGGAGCACTTCTTTGACCTTGGTGTGGAGGAGTTCGATTTCTTGTTTGGTCAGTTTGCCTGCCAGTCGCCATGGGAGAATCCCCGCCCGGTACAAAGCCTCACTGCGATAGATATTGCCAATCCCAGCAATTTTTTCTTGTTCGAGGAGGAGGATACCGATGGGTTTCCGAGGCGAACGCTTGAGAAATGTTGTCAATATTTCCGCCGTAAAATCCCGAGAAAGCGCATCGATACCAAGCTTTTCGATATGCCGGTGGCGCTCTACGTCGCTCGTCCGACAGATATCTACCCAGCCAAATTTGCGCATATCCGAAAAGTCGACTCGTGAACCATCGGTAAACGTAAAACGATGGTGAATAAATTGATTGGTCGGATCCAACCACTCCTTGGCACCTTCATTGTGCACGTCTTTATACAGGAGATGGCCTGTCATCTTGAGATGAATGACGATCGAGTACTCATTGTCTAGGTCGATGACAATCGTTTTCCCAAAGCGCCGAGTGCCGAGGACTGTCGCTCCTTTGGTGAGCTTTCGTAACTTAGGCAGCGGTTCAAGCACTTTCTTCTCCCAATCCGTCCAAAAACTCGCCAGGGTTTTCCCAGTTATTTTCTTTCCCAATTGAGTGACGACGGTTTGTACTTCAGGCAATTCTGGCATAGGTCATTATGGTACAATAGCGACAGAATAATTGCTAATCACAATATTATGGGTATTGAAAGCACAGGCCTCGATCTGACTGAACAAGAAAAACTCAAAATAACCCTCCCTGGCCAGATTGGTCATCAGGGAGCTTGGGACAAGGGGAAGGGGTCGATAAGAGAGCCTGCATCAGAAGTATCTCCTGAAATAACAGCGGCAATGAGAGAGTAGGATATTCTCCGACAGATAGGAGAACAAGGCTTCAATCAAATTGATGACATTGTAGACCGTATTGCAGAAGCCATACTCAGAAACCCTGAATTAGCCAATGATCCACAATTTCAGTCTCGAGCTGAGGCAGCTAGGAATCGACTAAATGAATTGGTTGGTCAAACCTTACACTAAAGCAAATCCCCGCTTCGGCGGGGGTTTTCTTTTCTGTATTTTCTCAAAAGCTTAGCAGCTTATCAGCTCTAAGCTTCCCCTAAATTTCTCCCCAATTATCTCCAATATCCGTCGAAACTAAGAGCGGCACTTTGAGCGTATAGGCACTCTCCATAACTTTTTTGAGTTCGTGACCAAATTCCTCGGCGATTGCTGCATCGACTTCGAAGATAAGCTCGTCGTGGATCTGGAGGAGGAGCACAGCTCTGTCCGCATAACGCCTGAGGAGCTCACGTGAGCCAAGCATGGCGAGTTTGACAATATCAGCTGCGAGGCCTTGGATAGGCATATTGATCGCCATCCGCTCCGCTGCTCGTACGAGCGCCACATTGCCGCTCTCTATCTCTGGAAGCGCCCGGCGGCGACCCATTTCGGTTTCGACAAACCCGTGTTCGCGGACAAATTGTTTCATTGTTTCCATGTACTCTGCCACACCAGCAAACTTCTTGAGGTAGCCCTTGATAAATTCACTCGCGCTCTTCTGGTCAATCTTGGCAGCTTGGGCCAATCCAAAGGCACCCATGCCATAGATAATACCGAAGTTGAGCACTTTGGCTTCCCGTCGCATATCGTCTGTCACGTGTTCGGGTGCGATGCCATGCACGACCGAGGCTGTAGTCCGGTGAATATCCTCATTGTGTTCAAAAGCGGCAATCATGGTTTTGTCCCCCGAAAGATGGGCCGCGATTCTGAGCTCGATTTGTGAGTAGTCTGCCCCAACGAGCTTTTTCCCCGGTGCTGCTACAAAGCCAGCGCGCATGCGTTTACCGAGATCAGTGCGAATGGGGATATTCTGAAGATTCGGATCATTGGAGGAAAGGCGCCCGGTCGCCGCTACTGCCTGATCATAGCGCGTGTGGAGACGACCATCCTTAGCTACCATGCCAGGAAGCACATCGACATACGTCGTTTTGAGCTTAAAGAGTTCACGATACTCCTCGATCATAGCGACGATGGGATAACCGGCACGTAGTTTTTCGAGCTCGGTCGAGGCGGTGGAGTAACCAGTTTTATTTTTCTTGATATTCTCAGTTGGAATCTGGAGATCAACGAAGAGAATCTCGGCCAGTTGTTTGGGCGAGTTGAGATTGAAGTCGCGACCAGCGAGCTTGTGAATTTCTTTTTCTACCTTTTGCAAACTCGCATCGATTTCGGTACTGAGCTCAGCAAATACTTTTTTGTCGATTGTAATCCCCGCCGTTTCCATCGCAAAGAGGACTGACACCAGCGGGAGCTCCATCCCACGGAGGATAGTCAAGACCGTTTTCCGCTCTCCTTGTTCGGTCGCCGTTTTTGAGAGAGTCTGCTCAAGGGCTGCATGAATAGCAAATAATGCCTGGGTGTTGTCAGTCAGGCTACCACTTGTAAGCGAACGCCCCACATGCGTTTCAAACAATGTCTCGAGATCAAGTTTGCCACTCGCCCCCAAGCAATAGGCCGAGAGCAAGAGATCATCCACTACTCCAAGTAGATCACATCCCTGGACTTTTACCCTATGCCACATTCCCTTCCAGTCATAGACGAGCTTTGGTTGTTGTAGGTCAGAGAGCCACGCTGAAAGTCCCGAACTCGTCGTTGGGTTCCACTCAACTTCTCGGGCCTCGGCCTCAGTCGCGAGACCAATCGCCTCAATCCCTCCACCAAAGAGTGACTGTTCTTTCTCCTGTACCATCACTGCTACCGTTTTTCCTTCCACGCCTTTCAAAAAATCCTGTAATTCCTTCTCCGTCGTAATCCGTAGCACCTTCTTTTTACTGCTTCTAGACTTCCCTGTTTCAAGTTTCAAGTTTTGTGCTTCAAATTGCCCTCCTGGGATTCGTTTGAGGAGACTAAAGAATTCGAACTCACGCAAAAAGTGTTCGATGGTTGAACGATCAAAGTCTTGTGTCACCGTAGCAGCGAGCTCGAGTGTCACCGGTGCCGCAGTTTCGATGGTGCCAAGTTTTTTTGATAAGTAGGCCATCTCACGATCAGCCTCGAGCTTTTCGCGCACCTTTGGTTTCACCTTATCGAGGTTTTTGTAAATGTCCTCGAGCGAACCAAACTCTTGGATGAGGTCCGTGGCCGTTTTCTCACCCACACCTTTTACGCCAGGAATATTGTCCGAGCTATCCCCCCGGAGGCCCTTGTAATCGACTAGGCGCTCAGCTGGGAAACCGTACTTCGCCTCCACCTCGGCTGGCCCGAGGAGAACCATGTCTTTGAGCCCCTTCCGAAGCGTAAACACCTTCACATGTTCGGTCACAAGCTGGAGTGTGTCCGTGTCACCGGTCACGATCACTACATCTACCCCGGCCTTTTCGCCCTGGCGCGCCAAAGTCCCCACACAGTCATCGGCTTCAAACCCAGCTTTTTCATAAATCGGAATATTGAAGGCCTGGACCAATTCCTTCACCCGTGGAATTTGATTGTAGAGATCATCCGGAGCCGCTTCGCGCTGGGCTTTGTATTCACTGTAGAGCTCATCGCGAAAGGTACCACCCGGGAGATCAAAAGACGCCGCGATATAATCGGGCTTAAATTTCTCGAGAACACCAAAGAGGGTCAGGGCAAAGCCATACACCGCATTGACCGACTCCCCACCCTTGGTCGTCATGGGAGGAAGCGCATGGTACGAGCGGTGAATAAGCGCATTGCCGTCGAGAAGGACTAGGGTTTTACGTTTATTGACCATAGGTCCTAATTACTACTCGTAAACAAATTATCAATCTTTCCTGTCCCAGAGTAATAAACATTTCTCCCTTTTTTTATAACCATCAAAAATTCTTTCCCAACCAAACTCTTGAGATCCTTGTTAGCCGTCACCCTGGATACCTGGTGTACACTTGCATGAGCATTGAGTGTTGTAGTAGCGTCAGGATCTCCATGCAGATACTGAAGGAGATGAATCTGTCTGTCATTGAGTTGGTAACGTATCCCGTACTGCTCTCGCATACGTACATTACCCTCTGACTGGTGTTTCACATACTCCATAAACTCGTTCATGGCGAGCTTCACTTTCTGGATATGGTAGTTGATAAAGTACGAGAGATCGTTATCATCCTGTTCACTGTATACATAAGCCATGATGTACTGCTTCGGATGACGTTTAATAACTTTGGATACAGGGAGGTAAGCAAAGGCCCAATAGCCCTTACGCATGAGATACCAGTAAAAGAGAAGTCTGGCCAGACGGCCATTACCATCGGTAAATGGGTGGAGGTATCCCATCCAGAAGTGGAGGATAATGGCTTTGATCATCGGATGAATGAATCCACCGGTTTCCAATTCATCATTGGCAAATCGCACCAGCCTCTCCAGTTCAGTTTTTACAAAAGGCGCGTCTGGGCCATGATGATAAACTACCCCATCAACCTCTCCAGAGACGAATATCGGTTCTCCCAACTTGCGTAGTCGTGGCCGCTCACCCTGGGAATCGATGGTGTCTTTGGTGATCATCCCATGCATCTCGAGCAGGAGATCGAACGTCATTGACTCGTTCTTGTAACGCTCTTCAATCGAACGCATTGAGAGATATGAATTTACGATCATCTGCTCCGAAGCATTCTGAGGTTTTCTCCCCTCTCGAAGCATCTTCTTGGCTGCCTGACGACTCGTGGCAGCACCCTCGAGTTGAGACGAGGCAATAGCCTCCTCCATAATACCGCGAGAGATGAGCTTCTGCTTATTGGCCTTGTCTATCTCCGCATTACCCACGAAAAGGCCTCCACCCGTATTCATATCAAGTTCATGAAAAAACTCTTCGAAATACGGCAACTTCGACCATGTAAAAAGATTCCCTTTTTCATCACGAATAGGCGTCGGTACAGATCGCGACTGACGTAACAGTTTGGTAGCAGCCCATAGTACTTCCTTGGATACGCCCTCGGGTGACGGCTCCTGGTACGCGAAATCGTCCCAATAGAGATACTGGGTATCCGATGTCTTATGACAAAATCCCAAAACCTGTGGGTTCCGATCAACGAAGAGATTAATCCCTTTTCGGATATCTTTTTCGGTAATATTTGGCTTTACTAAGCGGAAAAGCTCCCCCATATTACAAAGTGTAAACTTTTACATAAAGTTTACACTTTGTTTACATATCTGTCAACAAGTAAAACTTTACACAAAGTTTACATGTTGTTTACCTATTTTTATCCTAGAAACCAGGTAAAAACTACTGCCCTGCATACTCCTTGGTAGAGGTCGAAGGGGAAATTCATGCGGTCAGCGGAGGTGGCGAAAGAACGCTTGCCATAGGCGCTATCCACTGCCCGGTCGAACTCATACTCAAAGTTGGCAAGTCGCCGGCGGGTCATACCAAAAACTGAGAAAAATCCATCCCGAAAAGTCTTCGCTTCAGCATCTTCCGATCGCTCGTCTTCCCAATCTTTGGAAAAAGTGATGGCCCTAGATTTGATTTCATTCCAACTAAGTGGCTTTTGGAGAGGCATATAGGATACATTTGTAATTTCCACTTGAGCCTAGCATCAAAAAACCCGCTTGAGAAGCGGATTTTTTGACTTATTCAATGGTTGTGATGCTTATTTCCCTTTCGATTTCGGAAAGCGTGCGGAGGGTGATATCAATTCTCGTTTCAGGCAAAATCTCGGCCAAACGCTCTGGCCACTCGAGGAGGACTATGCCCGTGGGGTCGGTGCACCACTCAGTGAAGCCGAGCTTTTCGAAATCAGCCGCCCCCACTCGGTAAGCATCGGCATGGTAGATGCGCGCGATACCAGTCTTGGTGGCCTGGGACAAAATATACTCATTCATAAGAACAAAGGTCGGTGATGGATAGGGCATGGGAGCACCCAACCCTTCCAATATTCCCTGGATAAGCGTGGTTTTTCCGGCACCGAGCTCCCCGGAAAAGGTAATCAGTGAAGCTGGCCGAAACTCGAGGGCAAGCTCTTTCCCGAGTGCCCGAGTCTCTTCTTTGGAATGAGTGGTATAGGTTCGCATAGAGCGAGCATAGAGGTTTTTGACTCCAGAGACAAGGAGTTTAGGAGACTATGGGGAAGGGTGAGGAGTGTACTTTTTTAAGCCCTAAACTCTCGTCTCATATACTCCCGAACTCCCATTTGACCTCCTCTCTTTTCCTTGCTAAGCTGCTCTCTCGCACGTTCATTATTTTTTCGCCAAAGGCGGATCAGCCTCTGGCTGAGATATTTGAAATTTGAGTTTTGAAATGTACTCCTGTGTCTCTCTCTAAATCCGCTCAATTCCTCGAGCTCGCCAAAACTAGGAAACAACCTCTCATTCTCCTCACTCCCCACCCGAGTCGTGACGCTTTGGCAACCAGTATCGCCCTGGCTCACTACTTTACTGGACTTGGGAGCACCCCCACCCTCGCAGCGGTCGGGGTCGAGAAGAAGCTTGGGGAACTCGCTTTCCTCCCCTGCCCATCGGCCGTGGTGGAGTCTCTCTCGGGTTCGCGTGACTTCGTGCTTTCGTTTAATACTGAGCACAACCCTATCCTCGATGTACGGACTGAGCGCCTCGACAAGGAACTGCGCATTCACCTCACCCCCGAACACGGTACCATCGATCCACGTGATTTCTCGTTTATCTTGGCACAGTACAAATTTGATCTTGTCATCACACTCGGTGCTCCGGACAAAGAGTCACTCGGCACTCTCTACGAAGCCCATCCGGATATTTTTTATGAAGTACCCGTCGTCAATATCGACTCCCATGGAAGCAATGAACAGTATGGGCAGATCAATCTCGTCGAAGTGACCGCTTCGTCGACAGCCGAGATCGTAGCCGCCCTTCTCAAAGAAATTGGCGAAGAATTCCTCGAAGACGTCATCGCCGAAGCCCTCCTCGCGGGGATCATGGCCGCGACGGACTCGTTCCAGAAAAAGACCACCACCCCCCGTGCCCTCGAACTTGCCTCCTACCTCATGAGTCGTGGTGCCGATCAGCAAAAAATCGTGAAGTATCTCTACAAAACCCAACCCCTCCACCTCCTCAAACTCTGGGGCCGCATCATGAGCAATATCCGCTCACACGACGACCTCTCGCTCGTCATAGCCACCGTCACTATCGAGGACCTCGTCCAAGCTCGTTCGAGTATCACTGACCTCGCTACGGTGCTCGAGAAGATCCGTGGCAACTACGCTGGAGCGACGACATTTGCCGTGCTCTATGCCGAGGACCAAGCGCTCACCCGACTCTTCGTCAAGACCAATGGAGAAGGTCTCATCGATCAACTTGTTTCCAAATTTCCTGGGAGCAGCGTCGCTGACGAAACACTCGAGGCCACTATTAAACTCTCAGCCGAAGCGACTGAAACTTTCCTTCGAGAACAACTGGCCACTCTGCGTTAGAAGTCATTATAGGTAATACGAGCTGGGTAATGCTAAAATACAAGCATTGCTTTTACGCTTATGCCTCAAAAAATTGCCAGCCGGATTCAACCACATTCAAGTCTCCCTTCAGCTTCCGACAAACTCCTCAAGAAAATGCGCGAAGAAGCCATCGAAGA
>CAZOFS010000008.1:0-1307 GCA_964579335.1 uncultured Bdellovibrionales bacterium | reverse complement strand
ACCCTCGATCGTATCCAGATCAGTCTCGAGGGTGAGGACTTGGAGCATTTCGAAAAGAACTTCGAGTCACTCAGGAAGATTGCACGAAGTGATGTCCCCACCTCAGAAATTATCGAGGTCATCCTCGCGGGGGCTACCAAGCTGCGCGGGAGTGATGTGCATATCGAAACCCATGAGGATGGCGCACGGCTCCGCTACCGTATCGACGGTGTGCTCCAGGAAATCGGTGATCTGTCACAATCAATCTATCGTCTCCTCTTGGCCCGTATCAAAATGCTCGGTGGGATGAAAGTCAATGTACGTGACCGAGCCCAGGACGGCCACTTTTTCGTATCGGTCGATGGCGCCCGGGTCGATATCCGTGTATCGCTCATCCCAGGACAACACGGTGAGAATATCAATATGCGTCTCCTCAATGGAGCTGACGTTGATGTTGATCTCACCAGCCTCGGTATCTATGGAGTAGCCTTTGAAGTTCTCCAACGAGCAATCGGAAAGCCCAATGGCATGATTCTCAATACTGGCCCCACTGGTTCCGGTAAAACCACCACCCTCTATAGCATTATCAACAAAATCAATAGTCCAGCCATCAAAATTATCACCGTCGAAGATCCGATCGAGTACGCGATTCCTGGTATCGTCCAAACTGAAGTGTCCAAAAATCGTGACTACACCTTTGCCTCAGCCCTCCGCGCTATCGTGCGCCAGGATCCGGATGTCGTCCTCGTCGGTGAAATCCGTGATGATGAAACCGCCGATATCGCCGTCTCGGCTGCCCTCACCGGACACCTCCTCCTCTCAACCCTCCATACCAACAACGCCATTGCGACCGTCCCCCGCCTCCTGGAGCTCGGGGTCAAGCCATCGCTCATCGCTTCGTGTATGAATGTAATCGTGGCCCAGCGCCTCGTTCGCATCCTCTGTGAGAAGTGCAAAGAACCCTATCTCCCCTCCAAGAAAACCATCGCTGGTCTCGAAAAGCTCCTTGCCCTCATTCCGGAGAGTGGCAAAACCAAAAAGCCCGAGAAAATTGAAACCCTCTATCGACCCAAGGGCTGCCCACACTGCACCTTTACTGGCTACCGTGGCCGCAAAGGCATCTTTGAAGTTCTCGAAATGACCCAGGAAATTCGCAATCTCATCAGCAGCATGGGGGATGAAAAACAAATTTTTGACGAGGCTCGTAAAAACGGCTATATCCTCATGAGCGAAGACGGTCTTATCAAAGTCCTCGAGGGACTCACCACAATGGAAGAGGTCTGGGCCGCTACCGGAAAAGACGATGCTCTCGCTACCATCTACGCTGA
>CAZOFS010000007.1:0-47155 GCA_964579335.1 uncultured Bdellovibrionales bacterium | reverse complement strand
GGAAGGGTTTCCCCATTCGGACATCTCCGGATCACAGCTTGGTTGACAGCTCCCCGAAGCTTTTCGCAGCCTCCTACGTCCTTCATCGCTTGCATGAGTCAAGGCATCCACACTCTGCGTTAGTAACCTACTTTCATTTGAGTCACCACACGAAGGGTAGTAAACCACCTCTCGTGTAGTGATCGGTTGACAGTGAAGAATGTTTGCGCAAACTTCACCATCGAATTGCTTTGAGACACTTTCGCTCTCTTCATGTATTTGCATACACCAAGAAAACAATTGTGCCTTGACCTTACATTTTGACTTTTAAGTGTACTCATCGATCGCCCCGCGCTCACCCGGCTCCTGATGCACTTATAAAGACTAATTGTTAAGTATTCTTGCGCGGAAAGATGAACCTTGGCGTTCTTCTTTAGTACAGTAGAAAAGTTTCACCCAAACCTCTCTCTTTCCGAACAAATTTTTATCAAAAGGACTCGCTCTTTTTCAAACAAAAACCCCGACCTTCCAGTCGGAGCCAATCCGAACCAAAAAAGTCTATTCAGTTTCAGTTGAGTTCCACAGTTTTAAATGTTTTACCGTTGTTTAGAGCGGTTTTTCCATCTTAGAGGAGCGCCGAAGTCTTGTCAAGGGCGATAAAAAGACTGGTCAAACAAGTCCATTTAACAACCTAGAAAAGGCTTAAAAGTGGTACTTTGTCAACTAGGCAGCTAAGTAATGATTTGCTAGGATATTCCTTCAATATTGTTATGCTCACATCTCTCTTCCATCGAGCAAAACTCCCTCTTTTCATAAGTCTCTTTTTCTTTTTTCCTGCGATTGCTCAAGCAAGCATTATCCTGAGTGAAATCCAGGTCAGTGGTGACAAGGCCGCGGATGAATTTGTCGAACTCTATAACACTGACGATGAGCCAGTAAGCTTGAAAGACTATAGCCTGCGCCGCAAAAGTCAGGGTGATGTGACGACCAAAGGGAGTTCACTCAAAACATTTGGGAGTAGCGATACCATTCCCGCTCATGGATACTTCCTCTGGGCGAGTAGTGCTGGGATATTCAAAGAGCATGCCGATACGACGACAAGTGGCGGACTCGCTGACAACAACAGTCTGGGGCTGTTTGATACCGATGGCGATCTCATCGAGGCGCTCACCTGGGGTGCGGGGCATGCCCTCCCCTTTTCTGCCACACAATTTGAGAATCCAGAGAAAAATGAAAGTTTCACGCGCGATCTCGATACTTTGAACTGGACCAAGACCAAAGAGATTTCACCCACCAATAGCAAGGGTGAAGTCTGGGAAGAAGACATTCCACCCTCGCCCGAACCCAAGCCTTTGACCAAAATTGTTATCAATGAAGTCTTCCCCAACCCCAAAGAAAAGGGTGATCTAGGAGAGTTTATCGAACTCTATAATCCCCTCTCAGAGACTGTCGATCTCTCTCACTGGGAAATTCGTGACGCAACAGCGAGCGGGAAATACGTGTTCCCGAGTGGGAAGAAAATTGAGGCCAATGGGTACCTTGTCATCACCGACCAGGACTTTACCCTCTCCCTCAATAACTCCAAAGAAACCCTCACACTCCTCGATGACGAAAAACGTCTGGTGCATAGCGTGAGCTATAACAAAACCAAAGAAGGCGTCACGCTTAACCTCGTCGGTGAGAAACTCAAGGGTGGGAAAGCCCCTACTCCGGGAAAAGAGAATAGTTTCAATACAGATCCCGTGACCAAAGAGCGGGTGCCGAAGTATGGCTATCGTGATATCCTCGTCGAGTTTCGAGCCAAGGGAGAGGATAGCGATGGCGATGAACTCAAATACACCTGGGACTTTGGCGATGATCACAAAAGTTATAAGCAAGAAACCAAACATACCTACAAGGAAACCGGCAAATACACTGTGACACTCACAACCGACGATGGTACCGACACCACCGAAGAAACCTTTACCATCGAGATTAAAAAATACGAGGCGCCAAAACTCCGGATCGTCGCTCTCATGCCCAACCCAGAGGGCAATGACAGTGACCTAGAGTGGATCGAGATCGAAAACCGCGAAAAGAAGTCGGTAAATCTCCAGGGTTTCGGTATCGCCACTGGTTCTAAAAAGAAATCCATCACCAATCATCCGATCAAAGACTCACTCGAAATCAAAGGAAAATCAGTGAGGCGCCTCACACGAGACGATGCCTTGTTTAGCCTTCACAATACCAAGGGCTACGTCGAGCTGCGCGCCCCCACTGGTGAGGTGGTACATGATCTCAAGTACAAGTTTGAGAAGAGCCTCGACGATAATGTGGTGCTGAGAAAAGAAAAAGGCAAAGGCATCAGTGTCGTTACTTCGCCCGAGGCAGAATCCGAGCCAACTGACGTATCTGAAGAAACTATACTCAATGAAACATCAGCTCAAGCACCAGTTACTGAAGTATCTAATACCTCATCAACTATCGAGCCTGCAGTCCAGGGGGCAAGTACTGAGGATCTGGCTCCTCCGACGGTGCCGCAACCCATTGAAACGGTACCCAAAAACACTTTCTTCGAATATCTGAGAAGTTTCTTGGGAAAGTTATTTGACGAGAGTCTCTTCGGTAGTTGATCCGTCTTTTGAAGCAGCTGCTGGTACTACAATCGTTGGAGTAGTAGGAGTTTCAGCCGCCGCAACATTCGCATCAGTCACTTTGCCCTCAGGTCGCGGTGGGGTGAGAGGGGCGTCGGTACTCGCGGCAGCTTCCGGGGCTTGATTGAGGAGCACCCGATAGAGATGAGCTGAGGCTAGCATAATGACTGGTGTCGCAACCAGTACACCCACACCGAGGACCAAGAATCCCAGGAGCATCACCCCTATGGAAGCCAAGCAAAAAAGAATGAGTTGCCATTTTACTCCTTGGGTAATTCGAGCACTTTCGTGAAAGGCATCAAAAACCCCTTTCTTACCATCTACCATGGCGTACCAAAAGAATCCGTACCGGAGAGCGAGATAGATACCGGGGATAATCAGAAGCACAAAACCTACCCCAACCACAAAGCCATACAGGATAGTACCAAGCAGGTAGAAAAAGAAACGTCGATCAAAAATAAAAAGATCAGCCCACATCACATCTTGGCTATCAATCAACTTGAGTGAAATGGCAATCAGACCAAAAGTGAGCCAGTAGTACACAACTTGCGAGAGGAAATCAAGTATACTGCGCGTTGGCTCGATATGACCATAGACTTCTTCGATAAGAACAGCTGACAAAAAGGCCACGCCCCACATAAAAAGACTCACACCAACAAGAAACCAGGCCCGGCTCCTAAATCTCGCCCAACCCACCGAAAAACACTCACGAATAGAAAATGTTTTCTCCATAATTATTTTGAATTGAGTAAACACTGTACACAAAAACCCCTCTGTTTTTGAGAACTCTGAGCGGGATACCCTCCTCCGTTATCAAAATAACTCCGGAAGGGCAGGCGACCCGCCTTCTCCGCCAGCTGGCGGATTCGGACGGGCAGGAAATCTCCATGACTATCATTTGAGCGAGTGAAGGGAATCGAACCCTCGTCTCGACCTTGGGAAGGTCATGTACTGCCATTGTACTACACTCGCTTTTTAATTTGTACTGCCATTGCCCGCCCGTCCTTTGGCGGGTACTAATCCCGCGTACGAAACACAAAGATCACGCTTCCCCCGTAACCAAGCAAGGCTTTGGTTTGGGGTATTATTCACTTGCTCTACTCTCGATACTCCTTTTGTATACATCAAACTAGCCTCACTCACAAGAGTCAAAAATAACGGGTATTGGCCCGATTTTACCGTCACTTCGTTCGGGACAAAGTATCGAAGGCCCACTTTGCTCACTCACTACGTTTGGTAATAGAAAAAAAGGCTGTTTCCTGATATGCTAGCAAGGTAACTCTTTCTCATACCTTCATGTCATTTCTCCTCTCCAAGCGCTTCCTCATCCCACTCATTCTCCTCCTCTTGGCTGGCGGGGCCTTTTTTTGGCTCACTCGGTCTGACGGCGGCAAGCAAGAGTTCGCCCTCAAGTCATTGTCGGTTGTGACCAAGGTCTCCAAACTCCTCCCTCTCGAAGAAGACACCAAGAAAGAAATCGAGGCTGTGGAGAAGCTCTCCCAAGCGGTCCTCGCCAAAGACGGTGTCACGCGTACCTATCTCGTCATGCTTCAGAACAACTACGAGCTGCGGCCCGGTGGTGGCTTCCTCGGTCAATACGCCGTGGTCAAAGTCAAAGATGGCCAGGTTGTCTCAACATTTGTCGAAGATGCCAATCTCCTCGATCAGCGTATCACTATCAAAGTTACGCCCCCCTACCCGCTCACGCGCAAACTCCAGCTCAAGCGATGGAAATTCCGTGACTCTAACTTCTCACCTGACTTCCCAACCAATGCCGAAAAGGCTCAGTACTTTTATCGGCTCGCAGGTGGTGGTCAGAAATTCGATGGCGTGATAGCGGTCAACTCGACTATCTTTGATCGCGCACTCGAAATCACTGGCCCAATCCAAGTCCCCGGCTACTCCGAAACGTACACCAGCACCGATGGCTCACTCAAACTCCAGGAGCGAGTGGAAAAAGCTTATCTCGGTGACGACGTAGCCGCTGAGCTCAAACAAAACCGTAAGGCTATCATGCGCCCCCTGGCCAATGAAATGGTCAAGCGCCTCACTCAGATCGAAAATATCCCCAAAGCGCTCGAATTAGGGCAAACCGAACTGCGTGAGAAAGATATTATGCTCTACTTCAAAGACCCGACCCTCCAACAGATCGTCAAAGATGCCAAGTGGGGCGGGATTGTGAACACTGACTGGAAAGACGATTACCTCATGCTCGTCGATGCCAATATGGGAGCACTCAAAAGTGACTACTACATGAAACGTGCTATCGACTATGTCGTTGACTTTACCGGCGAACATCCTATCGCTACCCTCACCCACACCTATACCCACACAGCAACCCGCGGTGACTGGAAGACAAGTGATTATCACACGTACCTCCGAGCCTACGTTCCCGAGGGTTCTACACTCATCGAGCGCAAACTCGTAGGTTACCCGCTCACGGACAAAGCCTTTGGCAAAACCTACTTCGGTGTCTTCGTTGATACCCTCATCAATGGTTCAACCGCTGGCATGATCAAGTATCAGCTCCCCGACACGATTAAGCCTGAGAACTACAAACTCCTCATCGAAAAGCAATCTGGTGTCGGCACTATCCCCGTCACAGTCACCATCAAGACCAAGGACAAAGAAGTAAAGCAAACCGCCGACCTCAAACGTGACCTTATCCTCTCACTCCAAGAAGTAGAAGAGCGGAAATAAAAAAAGAGGTAGTCTGCGCCAGCAAACTACCCCATCACAGAGGACACTGGATCTCCGTGAAACAAAGAACTGTCCGTTTATAGCTCAAGCTATCCTACTAGAACCTGAGTATAAGTGTCAATCGCTTATTTCCTTGTCTTAAGCTGAAAAAACAGTATATTAAGAACTATGAATAACCAAATTACCCAGCCCGAAGCACTTGCCGAAAACGATCATCGTCGCCTTGGCCAAAAGCTCGACCTCTTTACCTTTTCCGACCTCGTCGGCTCTGGACTCCCCCTCTGGCTCCCCAAAGGGGCGACGGTGCGCCGCATCCTCGAGCGCTTCATCGTTGATACCGAAATCGCTTGGGGCTACCAACATGTCTACACGCCAGATATTGCCAAGCTTGATCTCTACAAGACCTCGGGCCACTATCCGTACTACAAGGACTCCATGTACGCTCCGATCGAGATCGACGAGCACGAATTTATGCTCCGCCCCATGACCTGCCCGCATCACTTCGAACTCTATGCCACCCGGCCACGGAGCTATCGTGAGCTCCCCCTCCGTATTGCTGAACTTGCCAAACTCTATCGCTATGAAGGCTCGGGCGAACTCTCAGGCCTTGTCCGCGTGCGGAGCTTTTGCCTGGCTGATTCCCACATCTTTTGCGCTGGCAAAGAGCAAGCTATCGATGAAATGAGTAAAGCGCTCGACCTCATCGAACACGTAGCCTCAGTATTCGGGCTCACGTTTGGCCAAGACTACTGGTACCGTCTCTCGCTCGGAGACAGAAAAGACGACAAGAAGTTTTATAAAAATGATGCCGCCTGGGATGAAGGCGAAGAACTTATTCGAGAGCTCCTGAAAAAGCGGGGGGTTGATTTCCGTGAAGCCGTGGGCGAAGCTGCTTTCTATGGACCAAAAATCGATATCCAGATGAAAGATATGCGTGGCAAAGAAAACACTGCTTTCACCGTCCAGTACGACTTCTGCCTCCCGGATCGCTTTAACCTCACCTATATTGACTCTGACGGCCAAGAAAAACGTACTCTCGTCGTCCATCGTTCATCGATTGGAGCGATCGAGCGCGTCATGGCTTTCCTTATCGAGCATTACGCCGGTGCCTTCCCTCTCTGGCTCGCACCAGTCCAGGTCAAACTCCTCCCCATTAGTGAAAACCACCTCGCCTATGCGCGGGAAGTGCAAACGACTTTGGAAAAAGCTGGCATTCGAGTAGAACTCGATGAGAGTAATGAGTCGCTTGGAAAAAAAGTCCGTAATGCCAAGCTCGACAAGGTCCCCTACTTCGTCGTCCTCGGTGATCAGGAAGTCGCTGGAAAAACGCTTGGGGTTGAACACCGAGAAGCAGGTAAGGTTGGAGCTTTAAGCCTGGATGAGTTTACTGGTCGCCTCAATCAAGAAATAAGTCAGAAACAGTAGTTCATCTATTATTTTTGATTTTTACATTTTAATTTTCTCATATGGTTCTGTGGCTTTTTGGCGGTGGGAGTGGCAAAAAAGTAACCAAGGAAGAATTCCGTGAGTCGGTCATTCCGCGCCTCCGTGATCGCGGTCTCTCTGACGATGATATCCGCTATGTCCGGGCCGTCCTCGACGCCGCCCTCAACGAAACCGGCGGTGACTACGGCGTGTCAGAAAAAGAAATCGACCAACTGATCGAAAACCTCAAACGTAATGCTCCTGATTCCTTTTCAGATGAAAATCTCCAACGAACTGAGGAAGAGTTGCGCCGCAAATTGTAAGACTAGAGGTAAAGAAAGCGAGAGGCTCCCAGCGCTCGGATCAGCGTCAGGGAGCCTTTTCGATTCAGATTCAATAGCCTGTCTGCCTCAGGCCAATGTAGGCTGCTTCGGCTGTAGGAAATCTTGAACCTTGTCACGAGTTGTCTCAAGGTCGTAAAACAACACCACGATGATCCCATAAATCCAGATGGCTATCAGCCAGAGTGGTACTTCTCTTGCGACCGGAACAACAAAGAGGACCAGGGGCACTGGGCAGATATACCACCCCGTGTCGCGCTGTCTGTCGAGTGGCAAGCTCCGATCGTAGTACCAGATGCATCCTGTCAGGATGAGGACGATGCTGAGGCTAAGCCACCAGAAAATGGCCAGAAGCCATGTTTCATGGTTTTCTGCCTGAAGCCAGGCTGGGACCTGAAATTCTGGCCACAGTAGATTGATCAAAACACCAGAAACCAAGACAGCGATCACCACCGCACAGGCGACCAAGACCGCGTAGAGTGCATCCCTCATCGCTGTGAGAATTCGCTTCCAAGAGAACATGTCGACTCCTTGTGATCCATTTCCAAGTTGAGCACCTCGGAATTGCCCACAGTATACATGTTTCAAAAAAAATGACAAACAAAAACCCACCCGTAGAGGGTGGGATTGTTTTCTTGACGAAAGCGACTAGGCAGCCGGAGCGCCAGCACCACGGTCTTCAAGAGGACGAGCCTCATTGACAGTGAGCGTGCGACCTTCGAATTCCTTGCCGTGCCAGAGTTCAATAGCCTTTTGAGCTTCCTCAGGAGTCGACATTTCGACGAAACCAAAGCCGCGTGAGCGACCGGTCATACGATCGATAATGATCTTCACCGAGACCACTTGACCCGCCTGAGAAAAAGCGTCTTTCATAGCTTCCTCTGTCGTGCGGTAAGGGATGCCTCCGACGTACAAACGTGTTGCCATATTGTAACACTTGTGTCGATTATGCACTTAACCTTGTAAGACGACCTTCTGGCTTCTTTCTCCGTAACCAGCTCCACGTGCCACCATGGGCCGCCGAACACCGTACACGCCGAAAAGTGTAGACCAAGAAACCTTACAATACGCCCCCACTGTAGCATCTTTCAGTGGTTAAGGCAAGACGCCCCAACTATCCCCTTTGCGAGAGAATGGCGTATACTAAAAAGAGTAAACCGTTATCTAAACAGTATGGAAAAGCATGCACACTATGCTTTGTCACGAGATAAGAAGGGTGGTTATCGATTTAAGCTGGTAGCGCCCAATGGTCAAACAGTAGCCACTAGTGAAAGCTACCAGACTCGACGTGGGATGATGCATACCCTCAAAAAAATGGGGGCCTGGGCTACCACCGAGCGCATTGAAGAAACCAAGCCAGCCAAGAAGAAAGCCGCTACTAAGTAGTGGCTTTTCTTTTGATACAAACATCCTGCCTCACAGTTACTGACCAATGAGCTCTCGAACAGCGGGAAGGAGGCGCTCGACGATTTTGGTGTACCCCATAGCATTAGGATGAATAGCATCACTCATGAGCGATGGGTTCCCAAACACACCTTTGAGCACATCCTCTTCGTAGGCAGCACCGGTTTTCTCGGCTACTCCCTCAAAGAGCTCATCAGCGCCGCCCCCGATGATCCCACTCCGCACTCCAAGAAGAAGTACCACTGATCCTTCATTGTGGAAAGCATTGGTAATTGCTTCAAGATTATTGGCAGTGGTGGTTCGATCAATCTTACGCAAAAAATCATTGCCTCCGAGAAGGACGATGGCGAGTTTTGGTTTTTCTTCAAGTGCTTGATCCAATCGAGCCAATCCATCTATGGTAGTATCCCCTGCCACACCATAATTGAGTACCGGCATACCAAGAGCTCTGGTTAGCTGACTCGGCATATCCTGACCAGCACTGGCCCCTACCCCCTCTACCAGACTATCGCCAAAAAAGACTATCGACCCGGTGTTCTGGGAGGGAAAATTTTTAATCATGGTTGGACGAAGCCACCACCACATCACTATGGCCACACCCACAAGGACCAGGGTTATGAGTACAGAGCGCCACAACATAGGGGCGTATAAAGTTATACCTTCACTCCTCTTCCGGTGTAGAACAAATACCACACCATGACTGAAAGTACAGCAACAAATCCAAGGAGTACTACATAGGCTGATGCGATCGGCACATCAGACACACCGAGCAGGCCATAACGGAAGCCGTTGACCATGTAGAGAATAGGGTTATAGAGCGACACCATACGCCAGAAATCAGGGAGGAGCGAGACGGAATAAAAAGTACCAGCGAGATAGGTGAGTGGGGTCAGAATAAAGGTCGGAAAAATCGAAATCGTATCAAAATCTTTGGCAAAGATACCATTGATAAGTCCAGCCAGAGAGAAGAGAACCGAGGAAAGCACAGCAAAAGCGAGGAAGTGAAACCAATGATGGATAGTGAGAGTGGTAAAGAAAAGTGAGACAATGAGCAAAATGACACCGGTCACCATACCACGGAGTACCCCTCCTGTGACATAGCCGAGAATCATCACCCAGTAGGGCGTCGGGGAAACGAGAATTTCTTCAAGCGAGCGCTGAAATTTGGCAAAGTAGTAGCCAAAGGCTGCTTGCATAAATGACTGAGTAATCACCGACATGAGGATGATCCCTGGAACAATGTATTCCATATATGATACCTCCCCAATCGGCGCTACCTGAGACCCGATAAACTTCCCAAAAACCAAAAAGTAAAGCGTCGTGGTTACCGCTGGTGGCAAGAGGTTTTGGATCCACACTCGAAAGAGACGGGAAAATTCCTTGTGAACGATCGTGACGTACGCAGCCCAGATTTGTTTCGGATTCATACGAGTTAGACTTTGATCTTTTGAATAAAAAACTCTTCGAGCCGATTCGTTTTATTGCGCATGCTCATCACTCGTATCTCGGATTGCTGAAACAGTTCGAAAGCCATATTGAGATCGTGCTCACGCGAAAGCGTCATTTCAACTTCCCGGTCCCCCACCACTGGCTGAAAAGCCTGCGCCGCACTCAGAAAGGCATCGGGCACCGCCTGATCGAGCTGAAAGACAAAGGTTTCTTCATCCATATCACTCAAGAGCTCTTTGATTGCTCCCTGAGCTGCAATTTCTCCATGATTGATAATCGCTACATTGCGACAGAGTTGCTCAGCTTCCTCAAGATAATGTGTCGTGAGAATAATCGTCACACCTTGACGATTGAGCTCGGAGAGAAAATCCCACATCTCCCGCCTAAGCTCAATATCTACACCAGCAGTTGGTTCATCGAGGATAAGAAGCTTGGGCTCATGGACGAGAGCTCGAGCGATCATGAGCCGGCGCTTCATACCACCCGAAAGAAACCGTGACTGCTGATCTTTTTTGTCGGCGAGCCCGAGAGCTTCCAAGAGCTTGAGTGCCTTGGGGAGTGCTTCACGCCGAGGGATACCATAGTACCCAGCCTGATCCAATACGACATCGATCACTTTTTCAAAGATGCCAAAATTGAACTCCTGGGGGACGATCCCGAGATGCATTTTGGCCGCTTGATGATCACCATCAATCGAGAGACCATTAATAGCTACCTGGCCTGCTGATTTCTTGACGAGACCAGCCACAATATTGATGAGCGTGCTCTTCCCGGCACCATTGGGACCGAGGAGGGCAAAGAAGTCACCTTGAGCCACCTCAAGACTGACTCCCTTGAGAGCCACCACGCCATTGTCATAGGTTTTCTTGACCCCTTCAATAGAGAGGGCTGGGGTGACAGTCATACGAGTTTACTTGAGTGGTAGTGTACCAATATAATCATTCTTCCCGAGCTGAACACCTTTATGGCGCAAAATATCATAAGCCGTCGTCACGTGGAAGAAAAAGTTTGGAAGATTGGACTGGAGCAAGGTCTCTTCGCCCGTCATCACTTTGCCCTCAACATACGGGAAAGGGATCGACTTGGTCTCGGCACCCTCAAACTGTTCGGGCTTCAGTGTCTCGAGAAAAGCAATCGTCTTGTCACAACGCTCCATGAGCTCAGCAAAGGTCCCTTCAGTATCTTCCATCACGGGACGCTCCACACCAGCAAGTCCCGCCGCTATTCCCTTGGCGGCATCGGATGCGATCTGCACCTGACGCTTGAGTGGGAACATATCGGGAGCCAGTCGAGCTTCCAAAAGCTCAGCCTCGGCTATACCCTGTTCCTCAGCAAAAGCCTTTCCTTTGGCGAGAATTCCCTTGAGATTCCCAAGCATCTTCACAAAAATTGGTACTGAAACAGCGTAGAGGTTCATAAAGAAAAATTAAGAATTGCTTACCTAGTGTACCCGATACGAGAGCTCTCGTCGAGAGTGCCTCTAATCTTCCGGAAGGTCATCCGATTCAAGCGACCTGAGCCGCAACTCGAGAGTATCGATCAAAATCTTGGCCTCACCCTTGGTTTCAATCACGGTATGATCCATTTCCTTTTGTTTTGCCTCTTGAGTCAATGCGTCATCTTTCTGAGCAGTTAATTCTTTTTGGAAGGAGCGAGCTAACAACCGAAAATGTTCCTGAAAACCAATCCAACCAATCATAGCTACCGTACCGGCAAGCAAGAGAACTGTAAGGAATGTGAGGGCTACTTTTTTCCACATACGAAGCTATTCATTCACCTGATCAAGAGCCCGACGCAATTCTGGCAAAAGAGCATTCCGGTAATACTCAAGACTATCTCGTAAAACACTGGCCACGAGCGTGCGTGCTTGCCCAAGTGGTGGACGCTTATCCTCTGGCTCCCCTCCCAAGCGAGCATACTGATCATAGGCAGCGATCACCGCTTGACGTTTTTGTTCAAAAAAAGCCAACCGCTCTTCGAGCACACCCATATCCTTCCCCTGACCTTGGAGATAATTCATTACCTGACGAGTCTCGGTGATGAGCAATGTAAAACGGTCCTCTTTATCTTGTTTGGCCTGAAGAATTCTCTCCTTGAGGGTTTGGGGCACAAATTCAGCGCGTGGAGTAGTAGGTGAAGCTGAGGGAGAGGATGATTGTGGTGTGCCCTTGTCGGGTGTAACACGAGAGTCCGATTGAAATTCAGGACTTTTGCGGATATCCTCAAGTTTTTTTTGACAATCAGCCGCTCCGAGCTTGGTATACTCCTGACAACGTTCAATATTCATGTACTTTTTGATGAACCCGATACAGCTCTCACGGCCCATCCCAGTCCGTTTCTGACATTCAGCAATCACGGTTTCTGCCTCGGAAGCAGCCCATACTCGATGAGGAGTTTGCCCCAAAGAGAAGATCCAGATATTTAGTCCAAACAAGAAGAAAAAAAGTAGGCGCATAGACCCAGTATAGCAGGTCATTCCCCATCTCTCAGGTCGCCACTTTTCCTCGTATTTTCCAGAATTGAAACCAAGGGAGTCGTTTGGCGTACTCCGTGGCAATAAAATAGAGTGTGGTGAGTAAAAGAATGGTAGGGAAAATAATAGTAGCGTTTCCTGAAAATCCAAACACGGTCTGTCCAAAAGTACTCGTGGGTACGATGAAAACAATGACGAGCGCTACCACTGAAAGTACTATGAGCATCAGTGATGGCCGTTTGGCCCGCCAAAACGCAAAGCGCGTCCGCAGCGAATAGATAAGGATAATCTCTGTTAGTACCGAAAGGAGAAACCAGGCTGTTTGTGTAGTAGCAGCCCCTTCCCGAAAGAGCAAAGCAAAAAGGGTGAGATCAAATACTGAGCTCAGAAAACCAAACCCGATCGTCGTCAGCACCACTCCACGTGGATCGTAGATTTTTGGTTTTTCTAATTCCTCCTGATCAACGGTATCGGTCGCTACTGCGATCATAGGAAAATCTGATAAGAGATTGAGGAGGAGGATTTGAATAGGGAGTAGTGGTACAAATGGTAAAAAGAGCGAAGCTAAGGCCACTGAAGCAAAATTACCAAAATTTGAAGTGAGCGTGATACGCAAATACTTCAGAATATTAGCGAAAATAGTTCTTCCCTCGCGGATGCCTTCCACAATAATACCTAGATTCTTTTGGAGCAGTACCACATCCGCTGATTCCTTGGCAATATCAGCTGCTCCTTTGACCACAAGCGCTACATTGGCGAGCCGAAGAGCCGGAGCATCATTGATCCCCTCCCCAAGGAAGCCAACCTCATGTTTTTCCTGGAGGAGTTTAATGATAAGATGCTTTTCCTCTGGAGAAACACGAGCAAACACCCGATACTCTCCTACCGACTGACGCTGTGCTTCTAAGGAAAGCGCACGAAATTCAGCTCCAGTTATCACATGCTTGGGATCAGAAATGAGTCCCACGCGATAGGCTACGGCCCCAGCCACTTCGCGACTATCACCGGTAAGTACCTTGACCATGATTCCAAGTTTTTCAGCTTCATCCAATGTCCCCTTGGTCGATTGTTTAACTGGATCCTCAAAAGCAACGAGCCCCTCAAAAGTAAGCTCTTGCTCAAGCGCCTCGGTCAATCGTGGTTTGCGAGCAAAGGTCCGCGTAGCAACAGCCAGCACTCGCTTCCCCTCTCTCCCCTTGAGCTTACCCCAGGTTATCCAACGAGTCCGCTCTTTGGGCGAAAGAGTAGTTAGTGCCAGCACTTCTTCAAAAGCCCCTCTCACGATGAGCACTGTCTGCTTTCCTTGTTTCATCAACACACTGTTGCGGCGGCGCTTCGGATCAAAAGGAAGTGTATCTACTCGTTCAATCCCGATCACTGCTGCCCTCGCTGATTCTGATAAATGATGCCACAAAGCCAAGTCAAAGGGATCACGCAGCATCCCGTGATGGAGGAGTGGTTCAATCGAAGCGATACTAGCTAATTCGAGCGTTGCTTTCTGGTCATGGCCAGCGATATCAGTCACGACCAGTTCGTTCTCCGTAAGCGTCCCAGTTTTATCAGTGCACAGTACATCAATACTGCCTAAGTCTTCGATAGCTGATAAGCGTTTGACTACTACTTTTTTCCGTGCCAGATGGAGTGAACCACGCGAGAGAGCTACAGTAATAATGACTGGCAAAGCCTCAGGAATAACAGAAACAGCGAGCGCGAGAGAAAAGATGAGAAGCTCAGTCACGCTCGTCTCACCATGGCGCAAAATAACATTGGCGATAAATACCGCAAAGAGAGTCACGACCACCAACCGCAAGATAAAGCGACTGAATTGATGTAGCCCCTTCTCAAAACGGGTTTCATGGTTTACCTCTTCTGTAAGCTTGGCAATATCACCAAGGTTCGTTTTCCGGCCAGTAGCGATCACTACTCCCTCACCCCGCCCTGATACGACCACTGTCCCCGCAAAACCAATATTCTCTGCCTCGTATACCTCAGTTTTAGAGAAATGGAGTGGCTCACTGTTTTTAGCTACTGACTCAGACTCACCCGTCATAGCGCTCTCATCGATCGAAAGTCCAGTGGTAACAAAGAAACGCAGATCAGCTACCAAACGGTCTCCTGCCGAGACCAGCACAATGTCGCCTGGTACGATCAATGTTCCGTCTACCTCAACAATATGTCCTGATCGCCGGACACGCACATGTGACACGAGGTAGCGCCGCAAGAGTTCGAGACTCTTCGCTGAATGATATTCCTGATAAGCCTCAAGCGAAACGTTGATAACGATAAAAAGAATTACGAGGAGCGCCTCAATCCGTTGGCCGAGTGCCAAAGAAAGTGCTGCTGCCCCAATCAATAGGTAAAGAAAGGGCGATTGAAAACGGCGTGCGATAACCCCCTTCCATGGGGAAGTCGCCTGCTGAACCGTATTGTTACCATAATGCAAAAGTCGCTCTCTGACCTCTTGATCCGAAAGACCACTTCTCCTTGATTCAAATTCTGCAATGACGTCTTCCCCGGAAGGCAAGGCCATCTGCTTCCAATGCATATCAGGTACTATATACGATTATTGGTTTTGGTTTCGGTGTTAATAATAGCGAGCAATGCATTGAAATTATCTCGCTCGACTGATTGATTCTTTTTTTCGTGACCACACTGGACACAGCGATGGAGTATCTTATAGCCAGCGCCAAAAGCCTCGACATGCACCGGCGCCATCAACCCTCGGCACGTGGCTTGGCGATCACCAGGCATCACATCGACGTGCTGACTATAGAGACACTCTGGACAATGATTGGTATAGCCATTACCAATCACTTTCGTCTGACAGTGGCCACAGACAAAATCTTCAATCCGCCGAGTAAAATTTCTCGCCGCTTGATCGTTCATATACTCTAGTATAGACTATTTTCCCTGAAGAATAGCATCGATAGCCTCCTCATCCTGACAGGTATATTTACGATGAGCCGAGTAGTAGCGCTTCTTGGGGCCATAGCAGCCATGATTCTCGCGGTGAAGCGTCGCCATGAGCGGCAAGAGGAAGCCCACGTTTTCATTTTTAAATTTCTGGTGGAGTGCCCTCATCGTTGCTTCACGCTCCTCCTTGGTCATGCGGGTGAAGACGCTCATATCATCGCCAATTTTGCCACTCCAATCAAAGTGCACCATAACGTTTTTGGCCTTATCCCTGAAATCTGGATGCCAGAGGAGTGCCCAACACCAATCACCTGGTTTCTTCCACCACCGGCTATAACAGGGGCCCCGTTCAACCGTACCATCGGGATCCAAGCCCACACCTCCCTCGATATAGTCAAAGTACCCGAGATAGGTCGGATCAGTGATGTCATTGGTCTGCGCCCCAATTACGATCTCCATCCCCCGAAAAGTAGCGTAGTCACGCATCTCACGAATAATTTCTGGGATAATCGCCTCATCCAGGTTGCTTCGCTCCTGATAGAAAATCTGCCCAAAGAGAAAATTCTGTATCCCCATATCCATCGCCCGCTCAGTAATGTATTTCAAATACTTGCGATACTCTTTGCGCTCAAACGACGGCTTGCAAGTATGTTCGCCCCAGTCATTCTTGCTCCCCGCCCGACACATTTTTTTAAAATCAAACTCTCGGTTCTCAGCTGGATAGTAGTAGTCTTCATTGGTTGCAATCGCTTCGGCAATAAACATGCCATACACAATATCACTCCGCCCCACTTCGGCCTGAATCTCACGTGCCTTTTTGAAGTCTGGTGCTGCGCGCCACGTTTCGAGCGCTCGGTGGAGCGAGTAACACTTCGAGCGCTTCACGAGAGCGACTGCACTATTAATATCGTCCCCGTAGCCAGAGAGGAATCCGTCAGCCACGCAACCCTCATACTTCATGCGTTCAATATCTGGCGCCGGTGGTGGTGGAAGTGGTGGAAGCTCGACAAATTCCTGGTCACCCTCCTCGATTCCGCCATCAATTTCCGTCTCAGTCACCGGGTCTGGCGTCACCCACTCTGAGAGTGACTGCTCAGCCGGCACTTCTTCCACAAGCGTTGCGGTTTCTCTGTCCCAATGAAGCCATGACCATATACCAAAGCCGATCAAAAGAATACTGATTCCGCCAATAAAAAATGGCAGATAGGCTTTCCAGCTTGGGCGCGAAGTTTCTGCATCATGAAAAGCAAGCATAGGCGTGTCCTTTAGTATACCGCCAAATGAAAAAAGCCTCGAACGAGACTTTTTCTTTGAACGGGCGACGGGAAATCTCACTCGTCACTTCGTTCCTCTTTGAGAACCCCTCGGTTCTCAACGCTTCATTGCTCTCTGCTCACGGTAAAACTCCCGTTTTCCCGACCCCTTTACCGTTCTCTCTCCACCAGCCACATAAAAGAAAAAAGACTGGTACGAAACCAATCTTTTTTTCTCTCACTGAGCGGGCGATGGGAATCGAACCCACATCCTCAGCTTGGAAGGCTGATATAATAAGCCACTATACGACGCCCGCTTGTCTAACCTTCAAACTTTCAACACACTAACTTTTCTGCTGTGAAGCTGAAGCCATCCCAGTAAACGGATCATTGACCATCCGCTCCTTGGCAACACCCAGACCGAGGAGAAGCTTCTCCATCGCCTCAATAAAGGCTGGCGCGCCCACAAGATAGTACCAGCTCTCCTGTATTTGTTCAAGAGAGAGATACTTCCCAAGCATGGCCTCACAAATATAACCCCGCTCCTCGCTCCCATCACTACAGGCTGCTGTTTCTTGAGAAAAGGTCGGAATATAGCGATACTCGGCCAGTTTCAAGCCCTTGAGCTCATCATGGAAAGCGGCGTCTTTCTTCATCCGATTGGAATAAAAATTGACAAATGATCGTGCACTTCCCTCATGTTCGGCTTGCTTGAGTATACTCCGCACGGGTGTCACCCCAATCCCTCCAGTGAGGAAAACAATCCGCTTGCCATCACCAGCATGCGAGAGAGTGAAGTGACCGATCGGCCTCGTAGCCTGAGCGACTTCGCCTGGCTCGAGGGTCATGAGGGTTTGTTTGAAGCCCGAATCAGTAATGCGCACAGTAAAAATGAGTTCTGCTTCAAACGGCGCTGAGCAAATCGAAAGTGAGCGGACGGGTCCGCGCTTGTCTGGTGCGCTGAGGCGTGGCAGGACGAGCGCCACATACTGCCCCGCTTCAAAGACAAAGTCAGCCGGTTTCTCGAAATAAAAACTCCAGGTACCATCGGCTACCTGCTCTTTATGCTTAAATGTGAGTGGGAAATTGGCCATCGCTAGCTATTGTAGCTGCCTAACCCTCCCTCGTCAAAGCCTCTATGTTATCCTGATACTGCCCTACTTAATGTAAAATGTATGCGTATCCACGAGCTCGGTCATGTCGTCCTCTATGTCTCCAATCTCGAACGCTCGCGGCGTTTCTACGGGAAGACCCTCGGCTTTCATGAAATCCCTGCCGATCAACCAGGTATGGCGCTTTTCTCCAGTGATCGCACCCATCATGAACTGCTTCTTATAGAAATTGATGCTGTGCCCCGAGAAAAACTCCGGCCTGAACCTGGCCTCTATCATATCGGTTTCAAAATTGGCACGACCGATGACGAACTGATGCAGGCCTACGCCGAGCTTGAGCAAGCTGGCGTGACGATCAAAGGGACGGCCGACCACCACGTCACCCACAGTCTCTATATACTCGATCCCGACGACAATGAACTCGAACTCTATGTCGACATTTCAGATGAATGGAAAACCAATCCCTCGGCCGTCGCCCGCCCTACCAAGCGCCTCGAGCTTTAGAAATTTCTGTATAAAAATGTTTGGGCCCCGAACGAATCTCGTCGGGGCCCAGTTCAGATCTTCCGGTGGAAGACCTAAGGTTTGATGCATGGGAGCAGCTTATGCCTGTTCCATGCGACAAATCACCCTCTCTACGAAGCCATGCCCGTTGCCGGTACAAAGCGCGTAGCCACAGCTGTGGTCAAGGCCG
The DNA here is from genome assembly GCA_964579335.1 of uncultured Bdellovibrionales bacterium. GTDB lineage: Bacteria > Patescibacteriota > Minisyncoccia > Moranbacterales > UBA1568 > SSEF01. The sequence continues at coordinate 28,779 of CAZOFS010000007.1, read as the reverse complement.
ACACCGGCCCTTCAGATTGTTGGGATTGATTTGCCCTTACACGAGCCCGAGGACTCGTTTGCTGCGACGGGTTGCCAGCCCAGTTTCTCCTCTTCGTCAGGTTGTCTTGGCGCGACTCTACGTGTTGACGCCAACGTAGGTCACGAAGCTTTTGAGCGCTTCGCCCTTCCTGCAGCCGTATCTTCGCGGCCGCAGTGCCAGCTTACGAGGCCTTGAACCTCGTGCTGGACACAGCTCGCACAGCATGGTAGTTGAAGCCACCCTGCAGCGCGGCGACACTGTCATTCGTTTCGGGAGGCCGTAGCGACGGTCCCCGACGTGATGACAGCAGGAACCCCCGGCCAACGAATCGACACGGCGTGCTGCGACGACGAATCCAGGCAAGCCTGGTTTCAATCGGAGGCAAGTCACGGCGTGAAACGCTGCGTTGGTTCGCAATCAGCCGATACACCACGAGGGTAATCAGCGTGACAACGAGCAGCAGCACGATTGGTTCAGCCAGGGAACGAACGAGGGCCATGTGAGATCCCTCCTTGTTGCCCCGTAGCACACGCGCTTACACCTTTGAGAGATGCGAGCGGACGGGTCAGCAAGGCCAAAGTTTAGCCACACTGATCCGCCCACTCGGTAATCACTACAGAAAATCAAAGAACTATATTGGCGATACTAGCAAACTTGCCCATATCGTTCAAGCCAGAAAAAGCTCGAAAAAGAAAAATAGCAACGAGATCAAAAAATGTCAAGAGTATCTAAACAAAAAACGAGCCATCGACTCGGGATAAAAAGGTCTATAAAAAGAATGACGCCCCGGGACCACAATGGATCTCGGGGCAATCAGGCCGCCGACGTCACGCGTCGGGGCGTCTGGGTGGACACGGGCCTCGGTAGTTGAGGGGGATCATGTCCTGTTCCTTTCACGGGATGCGGGTCAGCGGGATGCCGACCCTGGGTTGTGTTGGTGCGCGGCGCCGGCGGCGAGCTACTGCTGCTCGTCCTTCGGCGGGTCGCCCACGACCTTGGCTTCGCCGGTGTCGTTGCCGTCGATGTTGCCGCCGGCGTTGGCGCTGTCGGCCTGCTGCTGAGCCTGGCCGTCGGACGGGTCACCCACCATGCCGGTGTCGGTCTTGGCATCGGCCTGCGGCGTGCCCGAGCTCTCGGCTGCCTGCTGCTGCGCCTGCGCTTCGCCGGTGCCGGCCGCGTCGTCGGTCTTGACCGTCTCGGTCGGGCCGCCGGCGTCCTTGCCCGCGTCGTCGTCGATGCTCAGCGCGAACTTGGCGTGCAACGGATCCAGCGAGAAGCCGGCGGCGCCCACCGACAGGTCGAACGAGGTGTAGCGGCGGGCGGTGCCGACGAAGATCGAGGCGGAAGCGATTTCCAGGGACAGAGCGGCCAGGCGGCCGTTGGGGGTCTTGGTCATGTCAGTTCTCCGGTGGTGCGCTCCGCGGGCGCGGTGGTTCACCCTTCTTCGAATGGGTGGCGGACACTAGGGTCTAAGACCTTGAACCCCACTGTCCACCAACCATCCTCAGAAGGAAAAACACGTGAAAGGATAATAAAGAACTTGCAATTGATGGTACTCTTGGTACCTATCTATTGTCAACTTGTCTTTCAAAGTTGAAAGAGGAGTATAGCATTTTCAAATAAGGATGTCAACCCCGTTAGAGAACGCTGTGCCGAGGCACGACTTCAGTCGCTGGCAGCGACTTTTCCCTAACGGGGTCAATACTCGAATATTGGCTCAGATAAAGTCTCTTTTGATATATTCATTTTGACAAAAATCCTCCATTCAACATTCTCTATTCTTGAGTCTACACGATATCCTTTAGGATTTTCTCATATCCGTCGAGCTCGAGGAGCATGACGAGCACCTTGGCAAGCTTGTTGGGATCGTGCCGGATGAAAGCGCGAGTCCAGGCCACTTTGTCCCCTGGTCGATTGACGACACGCTCGGTCGAGAGGAGGTCGGTACGAATCACACGATAGGAATGCTTGGCTTGATGCTCAAAAGTAACCAAGCGGCCGTAGGTGCGATACTTCTTGAGGAGTTGGGCCGATGGCTGGCGCGTATTAAAGGTCACGAAATCGATCCGCTCGTCGCCGATATAGCTATTGATCTCACGCACATAGTCCTCGAGTGAAAAGAGGTCGGTCTGGCCGCGCTTGGAGATGAGGTTACAGTTGTAGACGATTTTGGCTTTGGTCTGGCGCAATGCTTCGGCCATGCCTGGGACGAGAAGGTTGGGGATGATGGCGCAGTAGTGATTGCCCGGCCCGAGGACCACAAGGTCGGCTTCGAGGATCTTCTCAACCGCGAGCGGGTTGACCCGTGGCTTGGGGCGGAGAAAAACGCGCCGGACGCCAATCTTTTCAAACTTTTTGCTGGTATTGATCTCGTGTTCACCCGAGAGGAGGTCGCCATTGTCGAGTTCCATCATAAGCCGGATGTCGGAGAGGGTCACCGGCACTACAGCTCCACGGATATTGAGGATCTTGGAGGCCTCGCGTACAGCACTCCCGAAGTCGCCCGTGATTTTCTCGAGCGCGGAGAGAAAGAGGTTGCCAAAATTGTGTCCATCGAGCCCGCCTTCGGCAAAGCGATAGTTCATGAGCTCGCGGAGTTTGTCGGGCGTATCCGAGAGCGCTACGAGGCACTGACGCACGTCTCCTGGCGGGAGTACTCCCAGCTCATCGCGCAGCACTCCCGTCGATCCACCATCATCGGCCATCGAGACAATCGCGGTAAGATCAATCGCATACTGCTTAAGTCCTGAGAGGAGCATAAAGCTCCCCGTTCCGCCACCAATCGTGACCACCTTTTTCATACTATTCCTCCACTGATTCAAGAAAAATTTTCTGATCAAATACTCCTCGTTCTTCACGCTTTTTCTGCTGCACAGCAATCACCGCATCAAGCGTCCGGCCCTCCGCCGCATTGAGTGCCGTAATTACTTCAAACACATCAGCCATCTCCTCAAGCCTTGCCTCAGGTGTCTCGGCCGCGAGGTATTCATCGAGCTCTTCCTGAAACTTCTTTTTGAGCTCAATGACAAATTCCTCGTCATTCAAGATACGAGTCGTGGGTTGGCCACCGTTTCTTGCAATCCGTTCAGGAATTTTGTCCCGTACCAGCTTCATGTACTTTTGAGTAGCCATAGAAACTCCTCGAAAAGAAGTTACTGACCCAATTTCGAACGTAGGAGTTCTTTGAATGCTTCGGCACTCCCTGGAGTGTCGAGTTTCTCGCCATTGAGAAAAAAGGTGGGGGTACCACGCACATTGAGCGCCTCACCACTCTCGAGACCGCGCTCGACAGCTCCTTTGACCGCATCACTACTCATATCTTGCTTGAACTTCTCAATATCGAGACCGAGGGTACTTGCATATTGTTCAAACACTGCACGGTCCTCAGTGGTCTTGCCTCCCCACTCTTTCTGCTTGGCATAGAGGAGGTCATGCATCTCCCAAAACTTCCCTTGCAGGCCAGCCGCTTCGGACGCAAGTGCTGCTCCCATGCCATTCCGGTGCATCGGGAGCGGAAACTGGCGGTACACAAAACGCAAGTCATTTTTAAACGTCTCCTTGATATCTTTGAGGACTGGCTGGTAAGCGGCACAGGCCGGACATTCAAAATCAGCATACTCGACCAAGGTGAGCTTGGGATTCTCGGGGCCTTGTTTCCAATCACTCTCAACCAAATCCAATTGCTTGGCATCAGGCGCGTCCATGCCGCTCAAGTACCATAGTCCTCCTACCAAAAGACCTACGCCCACCACCAACCCAAGAATAAGTTTCATAAAATGAGCTTAAAAATGTCGGGGTGCAGGGAGTCGAACCCTGACTAAATGGTCCCAAACCACTCGTACTACCGCTATACTACACCCCGCTCAAGGCGTATCACCTCAAACGTCTATCTTTTTCCTCTGCCCCGATGGGGCCAGCCCTGCTTCTCTCTCGAACTTTGTCCATACTAGCCTGATTTGGCTTATTTATCAACTCGGGCTATCAAGTAAGCAAAATCCCGTCCTGAGCCTGTCGAAAGGACGAGATTTCACTCCTATCTTTTTTTGAATATAGCACTTTACTGCACACGCTACCAGCGGCTCACTACTTCACAGCTTCCTTGAGCGTCTTCCCGGCGGTAAATTTGGGCACAGTCATGGCTGGGATAGTGATCTTGGCCTTGGTCTGAGGGTTGATGCCCTCGCGAGCGGCGCGCTTCGAGACTTTGAAGGTGCCAAAACCCGTGAGCGTGACTTTGTTGCCCTGGCGAAGTTCATTGGTCACGGTATCCTCAAAAGCTTCGAGCATGAGTTCGATGTCTTTCTTGGACAAGTTGGTGCGTTCACAAATCGTGTGTACGAGCGTATCCTTGTTCACGTTTTTCATAATGATCCACCTACCTTCCTAGTTTCAATATTCTTTTTATTGTTGAGAGCAGAGCTCTTTCCCCGAGCATAGACCAAAACCAAAAACTCTGCAAGCGTTTTGTGGCTCAACTGAAGCATTTTTGTCAACCCCGTTAGAGAACGCTGCGATTATAATTTTTCTGGAAGTCGCGACTTCAGTCGCTGGCAGCGACTTTTCTCTAACGGGGTCAACCCTAGAAAAGTTTCAAGGGCACCCCGCGTTTGCGTGATGCCCTATCTAGTTGATCAGCTCGAGCTCGAAGCAGAGCACGCCCCGCGCAGAGTCCGTCGGGTAGATATCACGAAGTATGCTAAGCATTACTTCACGTGTTGCACCAGGATAGAAGTCTTCGGGCTTCTCAAGCGCGAGCATTACTTCAAATGACCGGTAACGCCTGATGGCTTTGATCCGCGTCTCCACCCGGTCATTCCAGATGACCCGGTCACCCACTCGCGCCTGAGCGAGCTCACCGAGGTTCTGCCTGGCCTCAAGAGGTTTCAATCCCTGCTCTACCTGGTTGAGAAACCTATGTTTCATCCGCCAATTCCAAGTTCTCATGCCAGCCTCAATTGGGAAGTTACGAAAAACAAAAATAGCACTAAAGTGCCATTTTGTCGAGAGTTGCAGAGAAATGAGTTGGCCGCCAGGTAGAACGAGGTCTACGAGGCGGCCGGTTGATTGTGATCGAAACACCCCAAGATGCAGCGCTACACCTCAGAGCACCTTGGCTCTGCAAGCCGGGCCACCCGACCAGAACTGACCTTGCCAGCAATCAGCTGAAGAAAGCATAGTCTCAAGTAATATCACTGTCAATAGCTATCTTTATAAAAGCAAAATCCCTACCTAACGGCAGGCAGGCCCGTTTCCAGGGATTTACTTTTCATCTATGTTCTATAAGCTATCAGCTATAACCTATCTCCTACCTGGCGTACCCGGTAGTAGAAATTCAACAAACAAAAACAACTCCACAGAGTTGTTTTTGTAAAGAAGCTGCGCTAGTCGAATGTTCACTACCGGGCGTATTCTACTGCTCTCGTCTCACGGAAGACCCTCCTTCGTCCCACTGAAGTGCGACTACGGACGGGCAGGCGACCACTTATCGTGCATATTCAACAGCTCTTGTTTCTCTAAACACAACTACCTTAATTTCACCTGGGTACTGCAGTTCTTCCTGGATGCGCTTGGAGACGTCTTTGGCGAGGTTCATGGCACCATAGTCATCGGTTTTCTCAGGATTGACGAAGATACGCACTTCACGCCCAGCTTGGATAGCATAGGACTTCTCAACCTGCGGGAAGGTGTTGATGAGGGTCTCAAGCTCTTGGAGTCGCTTGATGTATTTCTCAGCGGTTTCTTTGCGTGCACCAGGGCGAGCCGCTGAGAGAGCGTCGGCCGCGGTCACGATATAGCTCTCGATCGTCGCGTGAGGGTACTCGTCGTGATGCGACTTCATCCCATCGATCACTGATTGGCCCAAACCAAACTTCTCGAGAATGCGCATTCCGATTTTGACATGGGTGCCCTCGATCTCGTGGTCCACGGCTTTGCCGATATCGTGCATGAGGCCAGCTTTCCTGGCGGTCGCCACATCGGCCCCGAGCTCAGCTGCCAAGGCTGCCGAGAGATATGACACCTCGAGCGAGTGGAGTAAGACGTTTTGCTTATAACTATAGCGATAACGCAGGCGTCCGAGGATGTAGAGGAGCTTGGGGTGAAGTCCAGGAACACCGGCTTCATAAGCTGCGGCTTCACCAGCTTCTTTGATCTTGTTGTCGATTTCTTTCCGGGCTTCAGCCACCGCCTCCTCGATGCGAGCTGGATGGATCCGGCCATCACTGATGAGCTTCTCGAGTGCGATCTTGGCTACTTCGCGGCGCACCGGATCAAAGCCAGAGATAATAATCGACTCTGGTGTATCATCCACGATAAACTCTACTCCGGTTTCTTTTTCGAGCGCTCGGATATTACGACCTTCTTTGCCGATGATCTTACCCTTGATATCGTCCGATGGGATCGGGATAGTCGAGGTGGTAAATTCGGACACATGGGTGCGTGAGTACTTCTGAATCACAGTCGACATGATTTCAAATGAGCGTTTCTCGAGCGCATCATGAGCCTCGTTCTCAAGTTTGGACATGCGCTGGACCAGAGCGTCCTTGCTCTCATCCTCGACAAGCTTCATGAGGCGCGACTCAGCCTCGGGCTTGGAGAGACCAGCTACCCGCTCGAGTTCGGCCATCTCTTTGATCTTGATCGACTCAGCCTCAGCCTTGATCGCCTCTGCTTCTTTGGCTCGCTCAGCTATTTTTTCCTTTTCAGCTGCCAACTGCTTGGCCTCGGACTCGAGCTGGGCTTCGCGCTTTTCGATCCGGCTTTCGACATGGGAGAGCTTTTCCTCTCGGGCCTTGCCCTCAGTTTTGGCCTCATCGAGAATAGCTAGGGCTTTCTTTTTGGTCTCGAGAATGATTTCTTGCTGCTTTTCCTCGGCCTTGGCGATAATCTGAGCCGCTTGACCCTCGGCCGTCGAGAGCTGACGTTTGGCGATGTTTTGACGAATAAAGTAACCGAGCGCTACTCCCCCGAGCAAGCCTCCGGCTAAAAGAATAAAGGGTAACATACGAAAGAATAAGCGCTCTCAAGCGTTATCCTTGCGACAATCTGATAGATGTGGAGTACCCAAAATGAGCCGCTTACACGACTTTCGAAGAAAAAGCAGCCAAGGTTGTTTCAGTCTGTGTCAAAAACTGGGAAAATCCACTACGGTACATAGAAGCCCTATCAAAAAAATCGAGAGAAAAACACCTGAGGAACGGGAAAACAATAATTAACTTGCCTCTCTAGAGTACGCCAAAGAGACCCTTTTGTCAAAACAAGTAGGGAGAATAGTCGGGGGGTATAAAAAATGCTATCCTAGCGTGAGAGAGACCCTCTCTCCCAATACCAATCAAAAATTTACACCGACTATGTATCGTCCGTTTGTTTTGGTTGTCCTCGATGGCTGGGGACTGTCCAATACTGTCCATGGCAACCCTATCCGCGAGGCCAATTTGCCAACGTTTGACAAACTCAACCGCTACTACCCCATGACAAGTCTCCAGGCCTCGGGAATTTCGGTTGGCTTACCGTGGAATACCGCCGGCAACAGTGAGGTCGGCCACATGACCATGGGCGCGGGACGAATTATTTACCAAAACCTGCCAAGAATCGCCCTCTCGATCCAAGACCGAAGTTTTTTTGAAAACCCTGTCCTCATCGAGGCTATCAATCAGGTCAAGGAAAAGAAGTCTCGTCTTCACCTCATGGGACTCGTGAGCTCGGGGTCGGTGCACTCACACCGTGATCATCTCCTGGCACTTCTTCGCCTTGCCAAAGAACAGGGACTGGGCCAGGTGGCCGTCCATGCCTTTACCGATGGTCGTGACTCGAGTCCTACGGCTGGTCTTACTCAAATCCAGGAACTCCAACGTGAGATGCAGCTCGTCGGGATCGGTGAAGTGAATAGCCTCTGTGGCCGACACCTCGCCATGGATCGCAACAACAACTGGGACAGGATCGAAAAAGCTTATCGCATGCTCACCGAGGGGGTGGGTGATACCACTGATGATCCAGTACTTTTCCTCGAACAGAGTTATGCCAAAGGTGTGACTGATGAATTTATCGAGCCGACGCTCGTTGTCAAAAATGGGGCCCCGGTAACTATCCAGGATGGTGATGCGGTCGTGTTCTTTAATTTCCGCGAAGATCGAGCCCGTGAACTGACCAAGGCCTTTGCCCTCACTGACTTCGATGGCTTTCCCAAGAAGAAACAACTCGACATCTATTTTGCTACGATGACCGAGTATGAGAAGAATCTTCCCGTCCACATTGCGTTTCCACCTGAGGAAGTACACGACAGTCTCGGTGAAACCCTCTCCAAGGCCGGTCTCACCCAGCTCCGTATCGCCGAAACCGAGAAATATGCTCATGTTACTTACTTCTTCAATGGTGGTAACGAAAAGGCTTTCTCTGGAGAAGACCGCATTCTCATCCCCTCACCGACGGTCGCCCATTTCGATGAGCAGCCGGAGATGAGTGCTCCGGCCGTCACTGACATGCTTATCCAAAAAATCCAAGAAAACACCTACGACTTCATCCTCGTCAACTATGCCAATCCTGATATGGTAGGTCACACCGGCAACGAAGAAGCTTCGATCCAAGCGGTCGAAGCTACTGACAAAAGTCTCTCAAAAATTATTCCCGTTGTTCTCAAAGCAGGCGGAGCCATGATCATCACGTCCGATCACGGCAATGTCGAGGAAATGATCAATCCTCTTACCGGCGAAAAAGACACCGAACACTCGACCAGCCCTATCCCACTCTGGTACATCACCCCCGCTAATCATCGCGAGAAGAGGGCCGAAGAAATGATGCGTGAGCAAAATGAAGTCCAAGGCCTCCTCTCTGACGTGGCGCCGACCATCCTGGATATCCTCGGCATCCCTAAGCCGGGTGTCATGAATGGCACATCACTCAGACCTTTGCTCGAGAAGCAATAAAAAACTATCTAAACATATTTGATGTGCCCCGAGAGGGAAGCATCCTCTCGCCACCTACGCTCGACGGGAACCCTCATCCTCGGTTCCTATTTTGTCACCATAACTGTGCCCCGAGAGGGAATCGAACCCCCATCCTCGGTTCCGAAGACCGGTACTCTATCCGTTGAGCTATCGGGGCAAAAGACACTCTGAATGCATGTCTGGCGGAAGCGAGAGGATTCGAACCTCTGGTACCATTTCTGGTACTGCAGTTTTCAAGACTGCTGCCTTCAACCGCTCGGCCACGCTTCCATCTAAACACTTTGTCATGTTTTTTCATACTTCGTCAAATCTACTTGTGCTATAGTAGAGTAAAATAACACTCATCATTTATGGACCCTGACTATATCCCTCATTCACAACGAGTACTCTTCTCATGGGTTGCGCCCGAGCATATCCACGTGCGACCCAATCCGCGAGCCATCATCATCGCCGCTATCATGCTCTTTGTGGTGATCGCCTATGCCCTCTTTACCAATAGTCCCCTCATGGCTATCACGTTTATTTTGATCGGGGTGGTCGGTTATCTCTTCCTCACCAAAGACCCCGCCGATGTCGAGTTCATCATCACTCGTGAGGGTATCGTCGTCGGTCGCAATCTCTACGCCTTCGAAGATATTCACTCGTTTTGGATTTTTGATGAGGCACCACTCGAAAACGTTCTCAGCATTCACTCACATGGGATGCTCGCGCCTTTTATTCATCTCCCCCTCGGCGACCTCGATCATGACACTATGCGGGACGTCCTCCTTCAGTACATCCCTGAGGAGAAACAAGAACCTCGAATGGTTGACATCATCGAGAAAATGCTCCATATTTAGCTGACCAACGACTCACAACCCACCACCAACAACTCTTGCCCAACCATGGGCTTTTGTTTTGAGAATTCAGCTTTTTGTTGTAGGTTATAAGTTGTCAGTCGTAGGTTAGCATATGCGCTCGTAGCTCAGTGGATAGAGCATCTGGTTGCGGTCCAGAGGGTCGCAGGTTCGATTCCTGCCGAGCGCACAAGTGAACGACAGTGAACGAGTGCGCTCGGAGTGAGCCGACTGCTCGGCTCACGTCAGGAATCGAAAGGCGGAGCGATGCCGAATGAGTACATGAGGCCGCGAGCCGTGGTCGCGGAAATTCTCGAGCGACGGCGAGAGGATTATCTGTGACCGATCCCTTCCAAACGCACCACAAAGTCCTCGCTGTCCTCGTCGTATAATGGATAAGACATCGCCCTCCGAAGGAAGCGATGAAAGCTCCCTGTCTGCCGGCAGGCAGGGATTCTAGCCGAGAACAACTCAAGTCCGTCCCCGTAGTTCAACGGATAGGACACTTCCCTCCGAAGGAAGAGATCGTGGTTCGACTCCACGCGGGGACACAATACCTGTTTTCATTCACCGGATACTCAAACTACCCTTAGCCCCGCACCAAATTCTGGCAGAATCATAATCTATATTGTGCATTTGAGCCGTTAGGCGCCTGTAGCTTACGTCTTCACCACACTCATTAACCCCCTTTGAATTGGTGCTGGGGTTGACGGGGTGGTTTTTTTTGGTTACACTTACGGTCGCTCGTTAACAAAATACAAGAAGAGACGAGTCCCTCAACCCCTTTTGCAAGGAGTGCCCTCCATGTCCCAGAATTTGAACAAGGTCGGCCTCGCTGGCCTGGTGCGTCGAAATGGGCAGGTGGCACTTCACCTGCACTTCGAGCGCCCTCATGATGGTCCGAGTCTCGGGGTTTTCTTCCGAGAGTTTGGCGACTTCACGCTCGCCAGGCCAGAAGACCCCATGCAGCCTGTGATCGAAAGTGATCGCTCAGTGATCACACTGGTACCTCTCCAGCCAACGGAGGATCTGCAGTTGTTCACAGACGCCTCAAGTCATCTGGGTTACGATGGGCCCCTGCACTTCATCGACTCCGATGACTGTGAGCCTATCGATGAAGTATCTCGTTGGACACACTGACCCAGACCAAGTGCCGTCTCTACTCACTCCCGCCGTGTTGCAGGTTCTGCACGCGGCGAACACTTTTTTATACTTGACTTTATCTACAATAATACATATACTTCGAAAGTTCCCTAGTCCCCTAACAACTAAAACATCGGCAAAAGGATGCAACAACCATACAAGGCATCCACATGACGCAACCTTTCCTTCCCCCGATCGCAAGGCGCACTGCCTTCGATCTCCACGCAGTCAACCTGAGTGTGGTCGTTTTCGAACGCCCGCTCAATTCCAAACAACGGCAAGCTTTCGAGCAAGCCGTGGTCAACTTCTACAGCCAGACCAAAGGTGGACCGACCCGGCCACTGATCGACGTCGAGCACATGACGGAGGATACCTATTCCTTCCGCAAAGTGCCTGGGCGTGAGCTCCCCACGAAGGAGCTTTTCGATCAACTGCTCGTCTGGCTGAATGAGCAGCTTGGCTTCACCGATGTCCCCACCTTCGTCGGAATGGAAGACATCCGGCTGCCGCGCATCACACCCGACTTCCGCCACCCGAGGTGGGACAAGGCCACCTCCCAACAGAGCACCTGAACCAGCAACCGCAACCTTTTGCCGGGGCCTTCGTACGAGGTCCATTCACGGGTTAGCTGCACGCTGTGCAGCTAACCCTTTTTTCATACCCAAAATCCTGTGCACTCTACCATCACTCTTGTAGATTGGTGGGGTGGTATACTGACGGATGAATATCTACTCTATGCCCGATCTCTCCACCCGACTTGACACCCTCCCCAATGTCAAAAAAGCTCATTGGTACGGACTCAAACGACTGGGAATTGAAACCGTGCATGATCTCTTGTATCATTTCCCCAATCGCTACGAAGACTATGCTACCCTCATCCCGATTGATGCGCTCGAGACTGACACCAAAGCTACGGTCGAGGGCGTAGTAACCGAAATCAAAAGCGAGCGCTCGTGGAAAAAGAAAATGCTCATCACCCGAGCCAGTATCGAAGATGCGACCGGAAACCTCCGTGTCATCTGGTTCAATCAACGCTTTGTCGAAGGCGTGGTCAAAGTGGGTGAGCGAGTACGCCTCTCCGGCAAAGTAACCAAAGACAAAGAAGGACTCATCATGCAGAGTCCAGCTTTCGAGCGCGCCGAACGCACTGCCACACACACCGGCCGCCTCGTCCCCGTCTACCCAGAAACGACCGGCCTCACATCGAAATTCCTCCGCTGGCAACTCGCGACCATCTTTCAAAGTCTCAAGACAATTCCCGATCCCCTCCCCGCCGACATCCTGACCGAGCTTCATCTCCCCGATCTCTACACCGCGCTTGCCTACATGCATTTTCCCAAGGCAGAGAAGCAAGTACTCCTCGCTGAAAAACGGTTTGCGTTTGAGGAAATGCTCTTCCTCCAGCTCAAAAGCCTCTCCATCAAACACGCCATGGCCACTGGCCGGGCAATATCAATCAAAGATCAACCATCAAAGATCAAAGACTTTATAGAAACCTTACCGTTCAAGCTCACAAAAGGACAAGAAAAGGCGTTCGCTGAAATTATGACTGATCTCGGCCAAACCCATCCCATGAATCGACTCCTCAATGGCGATGTCGGGAGCGGCAAAACAATAGTCGCAGCCCTCGCTATGCTCAGCGTGTCACAAGCTGGCTACCAATCCGCTCTCCTCGCCCCGACCGAAGTTCTGGCCGAGCAACATGGCCGTACCTTTCTCAAACTCTTCGGAAATCACGGCAAAAATATCGCGCTCCTCACCGGAAGCCAGAGTGAACTAAACGGTGAATCAATCAAAAAAGCAGGGCTTATCAAAGCTATTGCCGCTGGTATCCCCGATATCATCATCGGCACTCATGCGCTCCTCGAGGAAAAAGTGAAATTCCACCATCTTGCGCTTATCGTCGTTGATGAACAGCATCGTTTCGGTGTCGCACAAAGAGCTAGACTCCAAGAACTCGCCTTCGAAGCGCCTGATGGTTCCAAAGAGTGCGTAGCTCATTATCTCAGCATGACCGCGACCCCCATCCCACGCACCCTCGCCCTCACTCTCTTTGGCAATCTCGATCTTTCGCTCCTCGATGAAATGCCTGCTCACAAGAAACCGATCATCACCCGAGTCGCCGCCTCAGACGAAGCCAGAAAAAAAGTATATGATTTTATTCAGCAAGAAATAGCCAAAGGTCGTCAAGCTTTTGTCATCCTCCCCTTGGTGGAAGAGTCCAAAGCCATGGAAGAGGTGCGAGCCGCCACCACCGAACACACCCGATTGCAACATGAAATATTTCCCGATCTCCGTATCGGTCTCCTCCATGGTCGCCAAAAATCCAAAGAGAAGGACGCTATCATGCAGGATTTCAAAAATAAAAAAATCGATATCCTCGTCTCCACCGCCGTGGTTGAAGTCGGTATCGATATCCCCAATGCGACCGTCATGCTCATCGAGGGGGCCGAGCGCTTCGGTCTCTCACAACTTCATCAATTCCGTGGCCGCGTCGGTCGTGGAGCCGATCAGAGTTATTGTTTTCTCTTCCCCAGTAACGGCAAGAGCCCTGAATCAGCTCGACTACAGGCTTTGGAAAAGCATGTGAGCGGCTTCGACTTGGCCGAAATCGACCTCGAACTCCGCGGTCCCGGCGCTTTTCTCGGAACTAGACAATCTGGTCTCCCCGATATCGCCATGGAACACCTCGCCAATGCCCGCCTCATCGCGATTGCTCGTGAAAAAGCTGAGACAATTCTCAAAGCCGATCCTGAGTTGGAAGATCATCCCCTCCTCAAAAAAGCGCTCCACAAATTTGAGGAACGGATTCATTTGGAGTAGTTGGCTTACTGCGCCTCAAGAAATTGCTTCACTTTTCGAATCGCAACCCCCCGATGCGAGATAGCGCTCTTTTCTTCTAGCGCCATTTCTCCGTAAGTTTTCTGTTGCCCATCAAGTTGAAAGATGCGATCAAAACCGAACTTACTCTCCCCTCGCTCTTCAAATGTCACGACTCCACCAAGTTCACCTACAAAAAGATGAACTACTTTCCCATCGTGATAAGCTACGGCTGTTTTGACTTTGGCTCTCCGATTTTCTTCATTGGCCATCATCTTGAGAATACCTGTGCAGCCTACCGTATCCATAAAAAACTTGGCAAAAGCACCTGGTAATCCATTCCAAGCTTCAAAATACCATCCCGTGTCTTCTACCAAGACTGGTGCACCTACTTTTTCAAAAGCTTCCAAGGCCTTGGCCTGAGCGATCGCCTCAACATCAAGCATCTGTGGCTCGGTTAGTTCCAAGTGAACTTTTTCCAAGTCATACCCAAGGATATGACTCACTTCTCGCAGCTTATGTTCATTGGTCGTGGCAAAGTATTGTAGTTTCATAATGTATTTTCTCACAGCTATCAGCTACAACCTATCACCTAAAAACTATTTCCGCATTTTCTCGGTCACCCAAAATTCGCCGAAGTAGCGTTTGGTCAGGAGGCGGGTTTGCGAATCAATGGCAGGCAGGGCCGAGAGAAAGGCCACGAGAGGGACGAGAAGCCACTGGAAAAGCATGAGGAATGAACGTGACCAGTGATAACGTTTGGGCCGCGGTGGGAGTGTGAGGAGAGCCATCGGGATCGAGATAAGCATCCCACTCATACCAAGTGTGAGGAGCGTGCGCGTAAAGAGCGGGAGATTGTGCGCCAGGACGCTTTCTTTGAAGAGGTCGCTCCCGAGGAGAAGTGGCAACCATCCGAGGAAAGTCAGGAGAAAGGACGTCGTCGCCCACGAATAGTGTCCCTCGAGCATTTCAAATGAGATACGGATTTTCTTCCAAAAAGAAATAATCCGGTCTGGCCACAGTGCACGCATCGTCACTGGAAAGTTTTCAATCCCATAAGCCCAGCGCCGTTTCTGTTTGTACTGATTGACGAGCGTCTGCCAATAGGTCGGCGCGAGCACTGCGTCGAGTGAAATAGGGAGATGAATCGGCTGCACCCGATAGTCGCCATGGAAATAGGAGAGACACTTCCAGTAAATAATCGAGTCTTCGCTAATCATATTAACCGGCCAAAAGCCGACCCGCACCAACGTATCAAATGGTTCCGAGTGAGAAGAAAACGTCACCATCTCACGCCGAGTCGATTGATAGAGATGCCAAAACGAAGAGCCCGTCACGATGATGCGTACAAAGGCATTGGTATCCCACAAATTATTGTGGTACATAGGAAGTGGCTGATAGGCCCGCTGGAGGCGCTTGGGATCGGTCGTGTAGTGATACGTGAGCGCCCCAAAATACTCTGGATGCACCACCGAGTCGCAGTCGAAATTGGAAAAGACAACTCGTTTGTAGTCGATATGATTCGCATCGAGATACTGCATGAGTTCTCGCGCAGCAAAACCAGCATTGGATGCTTTACACTTCATCTCGCCCGCTGCCACCACATGGGTTGTGACGAGAAAGTCTCGGAATACATGACCAAATTTTTCTTTGAGACGGTTGACTTTGGGGACACGCGTCGTGGGATCCTCGCGCTCCTCGGTAGCAAGGAGGATGATCATCTGCTCTTTGGGAAAATGTGACTGTTGAAGCGACTCAAGGGCTGGTTCGATCACTTCGACTGGCTCCCCTGCGGTCGGGAGAAGCACGACATGAATTACTTCGCGCCAGTCCATAATCTGATCGGCGATCGGAACCAGTGCTTCGGTCTCGCGCACAATCTCTTTGGTCCGGCGTAGAGCTTGGGTGATTTTGCGCCGCTGTTTCCACTCAATCCAGCCCAATGCCTTTCGTTCCTCATGCAGGAGTTTGATTTTTGCCTCAAGTTTCTTCACATACTCCGCCGGGTGCTGGCTCTCCTCATAACGTTCCCGCCAATCAATTCGCTTCCCCCGAGCGATAGCGAGCTGCGCCTCGACCGCAAAGAACGAAATATAGAGCGCTCGATAAATCCAGTACACATCAAAGACAATAATAAAGACCGCCGCCCAGAGCGGGAGTAGGAGTGAAAGGAGTATCATCCCGACGAGGGTTCCCCAAGTGAGAAGCCCAGGCACCATCTCGAGTGCGCGCTGCACCAGCCGCTCACCAGGCTCGATAGTCTTGGGATTGGGAAAAGTAAAAGTTGGGTAATCTGTAGATGACATAGTCTTAGTATACGCTATAGTAGAAAGAGGGCACGCCTCTCCATACGAGAGACTCTCGTGATGCGCCCCAGCCTAACAGAAAAATCCCCCTGAGACAACCCTTATCCTATGTCCAAACAATTTCCTGCTGACTTCCTCTGGGGAGCTGCTACTGCCAGTCACCAAGTCGAAGGTTATAATCATAATGACTGGAGTGAATGGGAGAAAATCAATGCCACTCGTCTCGCTCGTGAATCAGAACAAAGTTTCTCTTGGAATCCCAATTGGGCGAAGTTCCGCGACGAAGCCACCAATCCAGAAAATTATATTTCGGGGAGTGCTTGTGATCATTGGCGTCGGTATGAGGAGGATTTTGATATTTTGAAAAGCCTCAATCTGAATGCCTACCGTTTCTCGATTGAGTGGTCGAGGATCGAGCCCGAGGAGGGAGCATTTGATACAGAGGCCATTGAGCACTACCGACAGATGATACTTGCCTTACGACAACGCAGCATCGAACCCCTGGTCACACTCTGGCACTGGACGCTCCCGACTTGGCTTACCAAGCGTGGCGGCATCCTCGCACCTGACTTCCCAGAATGTTTTGTCCGATATAGTGAGCAGGTCGTTGAAGCATTGGGTAGCGAAGTCACACTGTGGATCACGCTCAATGAACCAGAAGTGGTCGCCAGTCACAGCTACTGGAAAGGCACCTGGCCCCCGATGGAAAAGAATCCCTTTCGTTACTACCGTGCTCTGAAGCAGCTCATCCGCACTCACCGAGAAACATACACATTGATCAAAAAACTCTTTCCGGAGGCAGAGGTTGGCATCGCCAAACACAATATCTGGTTTGAGGCCGTAGAGAGCACCTGGTGGAATCGCCTACTCAAATGGTTCGCCGATCGGAGTTGGAATTTCTGGTTCTTGGATCAAATCCAAGACTACCAAGACTTCATTGGCCTCAATCACTACAATCACCACCGCATCGATGGTTGGTTCAATAAAAATGAAAATAAACTCCAAACGGATTTTGGTTGGGAGTATTACCCATCCTCGCTCTACCACGCCGTGATGGATCTCACGAGATATGGAAAGCCGATCTACATTACCGAAAACGGTATTGCCGATCGCGACGATAACCTCCGTCCACAGTTTATTGTGGAAGCACTGACCGCTCTCCATCAGGCCATAGCCGCTGGTGCTCCAGTCCGTGGCTACCTCTACTGGTCACTGCTCGATAACTTTGAATGGGACAAGGGTTATTGGCTCCGGTTTGGCCTGGTTGCCGTCGATCGCAAGACTCAACAAAGAACCATCCGTGAGAGCGCCCGCCTCTACGGAGAAATCGCCAAGCACAATGTTCTTCCGTAATTTTTTACTTTTTATTTAATCATATGCCCTCTTTTACCCTCATCGAAGCCCTCAAGATACTCGTCATCGCCGTCCCCGTGATGGCCGCGATCGATTATCTCTGGCTCGCGCATATCGCCAAAAACTTTTACCTCACTTCCCTCGCTCCATTGATCAAAGTCGAAAACGGTTCACTCGTCGTCAACTTTGGTGGGGCTGCAGTTGTCTACCTCGTCGGGGTGCTTGCTATCATCCTCTTTGTCGATCCTCTCCACAAGACTCCTGGTCAA
Organism: uncultured Bdellovibrionales bacterium; assembly: GCA_964579335.1. Taxonomy (GTDB): domain Bacteria; phylum Patescibacteriota; class Minisyncoccia; order Moranbacterales; family UBA1568; genus SSEF01. The sequence continues at coordinate 11,089 of CAZOFS010000007.1, read as the reverse complement.
GCTCTCGTAACCGGAGCTCTCTTCGGCTTCGTCATGTACGCCTTCTACGACTTCACCAACTACGCGACGCTTCATGGCTTTCCACTCAAGCTCGCGCTCATCGACACGCTCTGGGGCACCTTCCTCTTCGCTATCGTCAGCGCCATCACCGCCTGGGTTTTGAGTGTGTGGAAATAACAACTTCGTCTTTGTGAAAACAGCAAAGCAATCTCGTTCACACCCAAGAAAAGATTGCATGTACTCACAAGGACAAAAAGGGTATAAAATTTCAAAGCCCTGCACGCACGCTGGCGGCAGGGACTTCGGTTTGGCTCCTGGGTTTGGAGGGAGTCTAGTCAGATTGTTGGGTGTAGGGTGGAACCCAGGCCTCACCACCCTTGATGCCACCAGGATCTTCGCTCTGCTTGGAGACTGGCTGCCGCCTCCTCCGGATCGAGGTGATGGCCCTGATGACCTGCCTCTTCAGAGTGCGACCAGCCACCCTCAGCACCCAGACGAACCAGAGCGGCCCAAGGATGCCAATGAGTAGCCCAAGGACCCAGCCGAGCCACGGTGCAATGTGATGATGGGTCCAGGTGACCCAGTAAATGACCTGGGCCGGCACGAAGGCCTCAAAAGCCTGAATGAATTCCATTTTTTGCTCCTCCTCGAAGCGGAGTTGGGCCCGCCTGCAACACTAAGCGTAGCATTACGGGCAGGGTGGGTGAAAAAGGTACAGGTTGCTAGACTAACACAAAATATAACTCCAGTCAAACTGCTCTCTTGTCAAAACAGCTTTTCATGCTACACTAATCTCGCAGTTTCCTCTGCTTTTTTCTTTATTTCAATTTTTGAAATTTGAAATTCATTCTTGGCCTGCCATTACGAAGCACAAGCTAAGTATGGCCTGCCGTTCTGAAGCGTTCGCGAAAGACGGCCCCATCGTCTATCGGTTAGGACACCAGGTTTTCATCCTGGTAAGAGGGGTTCGACTCCCCTTGGGGCTACTGTGAAACAAAGAAGTCTTGGGTTTATCTCAAGACTTCTTTGTTTTTTGGTATTCAAGGGGAGGAGAAGGGTATCTCACAAAAGCCAACTGCTTGGCTTTTTGAGAACCCAGGCTCTGAAGGAATCATGGAGCCTCTGGCGGAATGATGGGTGAAGAGGACTCCCCTTGGGGCTACAAAAACGAGCTTTCAGAAGAAAGCGAAGCGATAACTCCCCCTAGGGCTACCAACAAAGAAACTCCGGGTCTCTTCCGGAGTTTTTGATTTGACAAAAAATTTAAAACAGCTACCGTCCAGGTGTATACTAGTGGCATTGTTCACCAATGGGAGAAATCATGGCTTCATTGCCAACCACGCTCCCGTCGGAGCAACCGCACCCTGATGCCACAAGCGATGCACTTGTTCCTTTAGGAGAAGCCCGCCACGCTCGACTGCAGAGCCTCTACACTGATCCAAGCATTGCAATGGCAACAGAAAAAATCCGCGCTGAAGCACTCCAAGTTGCCAAGGATCTCGGTCACAATGCGCCTGAACAGGTGGTAAGGTGGTTCCTGAAACAAGCAAGGCTGAGATAAACCCAGCACCCCCCGCCCTGCCCCTCCCGTCCTGAACCAGGATTGGAGGGCGCGTCTTTTTTGTGGTACACTGGGGCCGATTTTTATTATTCAAAAAATGTTGCTCGACATTAAGCTTGGACTAGCTTGGGCCTTGATCGTCGCAGTTCTCTTTGGCAAAACTATCACTCCCGAGTGGCTCATCGCTGGAGTGGTGTTTGCTGTGCTTCCCGATATTGATTTCTGGCTTGAGTATATCAAACGCGGCACGGTTGGTGGCAAAGTGATCGATCTCCACCGTACGCTCCTCCATGCACCCCTCACCTCTATTCCAGTCGCACTCTTTGTCGGTACCTACTTCGGACCAGTATGGATGACACTCTTCACGCTCGGTGTCCTGGGTCACTTCGTCCACGACTCGATGGGTATGGGCTATGGAGTACGCTGGCTGTGGCCCTTCTCGACTCGCTGGTACAAATTGTTCTCGAGTAAAGATGGTGAAATTCATTATGATCTCGATCACCTCTTTGTCTCCTGGAGCGACGAGGAGATGAAGGAATTGGTAGGCAGGCGCGGCAATGACAATTGGATCAAGGAAGAGCTCGCCTATATGCGCCGTCACTGGCTATCAATCATGCTCAAACTCACTTTGACACTCGTCGTGGTCGCCCTTCTCATTATCCTGCTTCCGTTGTAGAGTGGATTGACTCTTATGGTACGCCTCCTCGCCATCGAAACCTCCTGTGATGAAACCGCAGCTGCTGTCCTCTCCTATGACAACGGAAGAATTGGGGTACTCGGGGAAGCAGTGTCATCCCAGATCGCTCTCCACGCACCTTATGGTGGTGTAGTCCCCAACTTGGCAGCTCGAGAGCATGTACGTAATATCGTCCCCATGGTTGAAGCAGCTTTGCATGAAGCCAAAGTATCAGCCGATGGTATAGATGCGGTTGCTGTGACGGCGGGCCCCGGTCTCATCCCAGCCCTCCTCGTTGGCACGACTGCGGCCAAAACCATCGCCCTCGCTTGGGGAAAACCACTCCTCGGCATCAATCACCTTGAGGGACATATCTACGCCAATCTCATCACGCCCAAAAAAGATTCGGCACCAGCACCTGATTTTCAATTTCCCCTCCTCGCTCTTATTGTCTCTGGTGGCCACACCCAGCTCGTACTCATGCGCGGTCATTTCACCTATGAACTCTTGGGCGAAACCGAAGACGATGCTGCTGGTGAAGCCTTTGATAAAGTAGCCAAAATGCTCGGCCTCCCCTACCCTGGCGGACCCGAGGTAGCCAAGCGCGCTGATAGCTACAGAACCACTGGTCAGGCATCGAGTGCGGTTGAAAAATTTCCTCGACCCATGCTCGAAGCTGAAAATTATAATTTTTCTTTTTCTGGTCTCAAAACGGCCGTCTTGTACTTTCTCAAAAAACACTCCGCCGAGCTCTCTGATAAAAATTTCGTAGCCGCAGTCTCTCACGAATTCCAAGAAGCTGTCGTGGATGTGCTCGTAGGAAAAACAGAACGAGCTATCCAAACGCATCATCCCCATACGCTCGTGATCGCCGGTGGTGTCTCGGCCAATAAGCGATTGCGTGAACGGATCACTGAGATGATCGGCCGCTACTCTGACTGCACCTTTCGCATGCCCGAGTTTCAGTATTCTCTCGACAATGCGGTGATGATCGGTGCCGCAGGGATCCTCCGTTACGCCCGCATGACCGATAGAGAAAAAAGTGAGCTCAAAAAAAATATTCTGACTCTCGAGCCCAGCGCTCATTTCCCTCTCACTACAAAACAGAGTTCACTTATTTGAACACAGAAATTTCTATTGTAGCCAATCAACAAAAAGAAGACTCCGTGCCTTCGCTGACCTCAGTGTTCAAACAATCCTAACATACCATGCGGTCTAGGAATTTCGAGTACAAATGGGTGAACGACATATGAAAATCCGGCCCATCAAAACCGAAAAAGTACTTCCGCGTTCGACCACCATCGAAGCCCTCCTTGATCGTTCGCTCAAACGCTTTCCTGAAAACTCTATCCTCGTCATTACGTCCAAAATTGTCGCCCTCTCGGAAGGCCGGGTACTGCCTCGAGGAACAATAACCGAAAACACTCTACGCCAAGAAGCCGATTACTATCTCCCGGCCCAAGAGAGTCGCTATGGCGTCCCGATTACTATCAAAGACAATACCTTCATCGCTCGGGCTGGTATGGATAATTCCAATACTGGCGGCTCTTCGTCACTACTCCCCCGCGATAGCTACGCGAGTGCTCGCAAAATTCGATCTTATCTCATCAAGCGGTTTGGTCTCAAGCAAGCTGGCGTGATCATCGTCGACAGTCACTCATCACCGCTGCGGCGTGGCGTGACCGGTGTCGCTATCGGCTGGAGCGGTTTCGTCGGTCTCAAAGGCTATGAGCATGTGCCCGATATCTTTGGCAAAAAATTTACCACGCATGCCAACCACGTCGATGCCCTGGCGACCGCCGCTTCCCTCACTATGGGTGAGGCCAATGAGCAGACCCCCCTTGCTCTCATTACCGACATACCAAACATAGCCTTCAAAGCAAGTTCCCCAACCAAAGGAGAGCTCAGTTATTTCAAACCCCCACTCCAAGATGATCTCTTTGCGCCACTGTTTGATTACAAGAAACTACGCAAAGGTAGGGATCGCCGATGAACTTGCTTCATTTATAAAGTGGGTTTACTCTGGTGTTAGCCTTAGCATTCCTCCGCCAGGAGCATTGTGGTTACCGCAGACCCATAATGATGCTATTGCTTACGTAAGCCGTCGGACTCGGCCGGCTGAGTCGTACCCAACCGACTCTCGTGGCTCGGAAATTGAGAGTATACGGTGAACCGCCGTTGCGCCGAGCATTTCGTCCGCCCCGGGCTTGTACCAAAAGTGCAGGCTCGGGGCAATTACTTTTTAGGCAACTTTTCCCTTGAAACAAGCCCTTTCTCGTGATAGCTTAAGAGCATGTCAGACACAGCCAAAACAACTGATTTCCCCAAAGCCTATGATCCCAAACAGTGGGAAGAAGCCATTCTCAAAAAGTGGGAAGAGGCTGATTTGTCACATCCAGAAACCTGCATCAAGGAGGGGGTGACTCGGGAAGACGCTGAGCCCTTCTCAATCGTCCTCCCGCCACCGAATGTTACCGGCACTCTCCATATCGGCCACGCTGCTATGCTTGCGATCGAAGACACCATCGTACGGTTTAAACGTATGTGTGGCTATCGCACCCTTTGGCTCCCAGGCACTGACCACGCGGCTATCGCTACCGAAAGCAAGGTAGAGAAAATCTTGCGTGAATCCGAAGGCAAATCGCGACATGATCTCGGCCGTGAGGAATTCCTCAAGCGCGTAGAACAGTTTGCACTCGACAGTCACGATACGATCGTGAATCAAGTGAAGCGCATGGGCTCATCGGTCGACTGGTCACGTGAAGCATACACCTTTGATGAAAAGCGTAACTTGGCAGTCCGTACTGTTTTTAAACGTATGTACGATGCCGGTCTTATTTACCGAGGCAAGCGCATCGTCAACTGGGACCCTGTCGGCCAGACGACCATTTCCGATGATGAAGTCGTGTACCGAGAAGAAACCGCCAAACTGTATTATTTGAAATACGGCCCATTTGAAATTGCCACCGCTCGACCTGAAACCAAGTTTGGTGACAAGCATGTCGTCATGCACCCTGATGACGCGCGGTATGCCAAGTACCAGCATGGCGACAAGCTCACTGTCGAATGGATCAATGGAGAGATCGAAGCGACTATCATCAAAGACGAAGTGATTGATCCTGCTTTTGGTACCGGCGTCATGACCATCACTCCATGGCATAGCGTCACTGACTTTGAATTGGCCGAAAAGCATGGACTCTCGATGGAGCAGATTATCGATCTCAACGGTAAACTCCTCCCCATCGCTGGAGAGGAATTGACTGGCATACCCATCGATGAAGCCCGTGAAAAAATCATTGCCAAGCTCCAAGCCAAAGGCCTCGTCACAAAGATTGAAGACAGCTACGTTCACAAAGTAGCCACCGCCGAGCGCACTGGGGCCGTCATCGAACCCCAGGTCATGCGCCAATGGTTTATCGATGTAAACAAAGAATTCGATCGGGATGGTGAGATGGTCACACTCAAAAAAATCCTTCAAAAAGCAGTACGAGACAAAAAAATCACTATCCTCCCTGAACGATTTGAAAAAAATTATTTCCACTGGATTGATAATCTCCGTGACTGGTGTATCTCACGCCAAATTTGGTTCGGACACAGAATACCGGTTTGGTACCGCGGTGACGAAGTATACTGCGGCATCGAAGCACCTGAAGGTGAAGGTTGGCAACAAGATCCTGATTCACTCGACACCTGGTTCTCATCAGGACTGTGGACCTTTTCGACGCTTGGCTGGCCCGATGAACAATCTAAGGATCTCCAAACGTATCACCCGACTACCCTTCTTGAAACCGGCTATGATATCCTCTTCCCATGGGTAGCACGCATGATCCTCATGTCTGAGTATCTTCTTGGCACTATTCCCTTCAAAACGGTCTATCTCCATGGGCTCGTCCGTGATGAGCAAGGTCGCAAGATGAGCAAGTCCCTCGGCAACACCATCAATCCACTCGATGTAGCCGAGCAGTATGGCGCCGATGCCCTACGCCTCGCACTCATTATGGGTTCCACTCCAGGCAATGACGTCAAAGTGGGGGATGAGAAATTCACCGCCATGCGCAACTTCGTCAACAAACTCTGGAATATGGGGCGCTATATCAACACCGCCGTAACACCAGCAAGCCTCAAACCGACTAAGACCCTCGACCAAGACGCTCTCTCACCAGCTGATGAATGGATTCTGGCTCGCTTAGCTACAACCAAAGCTACGGTGACACGACATATCGAACAGTATCAACTCTCGCTTGCAGCCGAAACATTGCGTGACTTCACGTGGAATGAATTTGCTGATTGGTATTTAGAAATTCACAAAATTGAAAAACATGATACTGTACTGATCGCCGTTTTCAATGAACTCCTCACGCTTTGGCATCCGTTTATGCCTTTTGTGACTGAGACACTGTTTCAATCACTCTACCCCAATGAAAAACTACCACTCATGGGGACTCCGTGGCCAGCAACAACTCAGCCTACAGTCACAACTACTTCATTTCAAACCATCATCGACCTCATCCAAAAAATCCGCAATGTCCGCGCGACCTATCACATCGATCCCAAGGAAACCCTCACGCTCACGCTCATCGCCGATGAAGAGCTTCTTACTCCACTTGTACCGATCATCCAGCGCCTGGGTCGCATTGATGATGTATTACTTACCGATGAAGCCGCACAGCCAGCCGCATCCGCAAGTATCGTCGTCGGATCACTCCACGGCTTTATCCATCTCGGTGATGTGATCGATATTGAGCAGGAGAAAGCACGTCTCTCACAAGAGAAGGAAAAGCTCAGTCAGTCGATCATGGCCTTTGAAACCCGTCTCGCTGACAAGCGCTTCCGTTCCAAAGCCCCAGCCGAAATCATCGCTGCCCAAGAAAAGACCCTCACCGAGAACCGCTCCAAACTCACCACCCTCACCGAATCCATTGCTGCTCTCGGCTAAGTATTCAATCCTCCTTCGGTTTTGAAATTTAAACTTTGAAATTGTTTTCATGCTTCCACTGACTCTTTTCTTCTACGGCTTCTTGGCCGGTTGTGCCGGACTCCTGTCTCAGGTTTTCTTCCTGGTCCTTTTTGGAAAGGAAACCGATGTCTTGAGCCCGAGCCTTGTTTTCCTCGTGATCGCCGCTGTGGTCGAGGAAGCGATGCGACTCCTCTTCCTCCTCCAGGCCTGGCGCCGTTTTGGCGAACGGAGCTTCTCCCTCCCCTTCCTCATACTCTTTGGGCTTGGCTTTGCTACCGTTGAAATCATGTTTGCAATCTTCCTTAACCCCCAAAACAATCTATCTATCATTCTCCTCACAGCTAATACCCTCTTCCATATTGGCGCCACTCTTTTCCTCGCTTTCGGCCTCCGCCGCTTTAGCTTCTCCCACCCCACGCTTCTCATATTCCTCTTGAGTAGCATCGTCGCCCACAGCTTGTACAATATTTTCCGCCTGACGCAGTAGCGTGAGAGATGTGCTTGCCCTTAAACGTCCTTTTTCCTATACTAAGGATATACATTCTATTCGTTGTTAAAGTTCCCTATGACCAAGCAGAAACGCTCTTTTTTTGAGAAACTCACTGGTGCTCGTGAAGTTGATGCGCCCACCGAAAGCTATCAGGAAAACGTCAATGTCTATAGCCCAGCCGAGGAGTCCCAAACTCTCCGCATGACCACTGGGACCAATGAATACGCTGCCCCAGTCCGCGAGGAAGGCAGTTGGGCCGCCCCAAGCTATGCCCCTCAGGCTGCCGCCTCATCCGACGATGCCGACGGCCAGCTCACGATCGATGTCTACCAGACCGAAAACGATATCGTTATCAAATCCACCATCGCTGGCGTCAAGCCCGAGGACCTCGATGTCTCTATCAATAACGATATGGTGAGCATCCGTGGTGAACGCAAAAACGAGGAAGTGGTCGAGCATGGCAACTACTACTACCAAGAATGCTACTGGGGATCCTTCTCCCGCTCTGTCCTCCTCCCCGTCGATGTTATCCCCGAGAAAGCCGATGCCGCACTCAAAAACGGCATCCTCACTATCCGTCTTCCCAAAGCTGACACCACTAAAACCAAAAAAATTCAGGTGCGCGGTTTTTAGTCATTCGTCTGTTTCTCTTGTTCGGCATGAACGTACGTTACACTTCCCAGCTTAGCCTGTCGGTTTTTGGCGTCTCGGTTGTAGGCGCCTTGTTTTTACTGTGGCCTACCACCTCTCTCTTGGGAGCCGAAATGCCCACTCGTATCTCCCTCATGGCTGGAGATACCGTCCAAGTCATTGAACCTACCCAATTTTCATCGTGGTTTACCCTGGGCCAAAAAACTGCGTCTAATCCTCAAGCGAAACGCGAGGGTGAACTGCCCACTACTGCCTGCTCTCAATTCCCTTTTTTCTGTACTACATTCCTTCCCAAGACACTGCTCGGCCATATCGTCTTGGAGCCCACCTTTGCCATCAACCGTGACCTCGCAACCCAAGCCCTCCTGAGTGCTCTCGATGAGCTCGAGCGGGACCCTATCAATGCCAAACTCGGTATGGGCCCCGATGGGGAACTTGCTGTCACAGCCGAAGCTGTCCCAGGACTTCTGATTGATCGCAAAGAGAGTCTCGACAAAGCACTGAGAGAGCTCGAGCGTAATGAAGAGACAGTTGTTGAGCTCCACTTCAAAACCGAACTACTTCCAGCCAAAGTATCACGCGATACCATTGCTGAGCTTGGCCTCCATACCAAAATTGCCGAGGGGAAAACCAATTTCCGTGGCTCGCCCAAAAATCGTATTTTCAATATTCACCGTGCCATTGAGCAATACGATGGCGTTGTCATTCCACCCGGTGAAGAATTTTCTTTTGTTGACTATCTCGGCGAAGTCGATGGTGAGCACGGCTATCTCCCCGAACTCGTCATCAAACACAATCGTACCGAGCCCGAGTTTGGCGGTGGCATTTGTCAGGTCTCAACCACCGTCTTCCGCGCAGCTCTCAATGCCGGTCTCGAAATTACGGAACGACGCAATCACGCTTACCCCGTCCAGTACTACAAACCCTACGGTATGGACGCCACCATCTATATCCCCCGTCCAGATCTCAAGTTCAAAAACAATACCCCAGGTTCTATCCTCATGCTCCCCAAAATTGTCGGCACCGAGCTTACCTTCACCTTCTATGGCACCAGCGATGGCCGCACTACGACCATCGACGGCCCGCATATTCTCGAATCCAATCCCGACGGGAGCATGCGGACTATTTTCACTCAGACGGTCAAAGATAATGCCGGGAATACCTTCATCAATGCTACTTTCCCAAGTAATTATAAATCACCCGCCCTCTTCCCTCATCCCGGTGATGAGATTCTGACCGAGAAACCAAAAAACTGGTCAGGCAAACAGTGGAAGGACTACAAAGCCATTCATCCTTAAGCGTAAGGTGAGTGGATAAAAACAAGGGATAAGAGCCTTGCCCCGCGCTATTTTTTCTCCTCAATCTAGAAAAAGTTAGAGTGCAGAGCCGCAGGCGTTACCGCGCAAAGAGTTCCCAATTACATCAAAGTGTCCTTGAAAATAGAGCGGGGTTGACAAATATCTTTACAAATCTCTCTCCTGAGAGGTAAACTAGGTCTATCAGTTCTTTGTATTTTCCGAAGGGTCCAATTGGGGATAAATTATTGTCTTCAGTCGGACCCTTCGGAACTTGTAGTTCTCCGAAGGTCCGCCGCCCAAGCTATCCGGCCTGGGCACCCACGTTCCTGAAGGAGATCCACCATGACTTTCACGCGAACCTCGGCCCATACCGTGGCCAGACTGCACGCCGCCGTCGCCATGGCCGCGCTCAACACCTTCCGCTCGCCGCACGCCGCCCAGGAGGTCGGTCTCGCCAGCGCGGGTCGCACGCTGCAGAACACGGCGAAGAAGGGCTTCACGGGCACCCGCGAGTACGGCGCTGCGAAGAAGGCTGCCAACGGTGAACTGGCTGCTGCGAAGACCTCGGGCAAGAAGCTCGTCGTCGTGAACGACAAGGCGAAGGCGAAGAACTTCCGCGAAGCCAAGAAGGCAGGCATCATCGACGGCAAGGCGACGCTGCGCGACACCTCGGGCGAACACGGCGTCAGCAAGAAGCTCAACGGCGAAGGCAAGGCGATGGCGAAGAAGGACGGCTCCCTGCGTGTCGGTCACCACGTGACGGTGCAACGCGGTCGCGTCAACGGTTCCAGCGTGCGCCGCGCCACGGCCAACGGCGGCTGGACTCGCCACGCAGCCTGAGCTGATCGAGTTCGAGGGCCCGCTGGCTGCTGGCCCTGCAAGGAGGAGGTGATCCTCCAATCGTTTCGGAGCTACGGATTGGTTGAAAACCAAAACGACTCCACCGGTATAGGCCCCGCAGGAGCGCCGCCGACTACCACCCGGGACCCTCGAGTTCACACACTCTTGGGTCCCCTCGCATTTCTGTTGACTCCTGAGCCTTTTTTCGCTACTCTAGAGCCACTGCTAGTCAGTGCTTTTTTGTTTGGGTGCATAGCTCAGTCGGTAGAGCAGTGGCCTCTTAAGCCAACGGTCGTAGGTTCGATTCCTACTGCACCCACCCATTTGCTATTTAACAGAGATAATGTCGTGTTACTCGGGTCTAAGCCCCGATAGCTTAATGGATAAAGCAGGACTCTTCTAAGGTCTTGATGGGAGTTCGATTCTCTCTCGGGGCACATCGCGAGAAGGTTCCCCGCCAGCAACGCTAAAGCGTAGCTTTTGCGGGCTGGGATTCCCTGCCTGCCGGCAGGCAGGCTTCCGGGGACACATCAAGCTGATAAAAAGCACCTAATGGGGTGACTATCGTTCAATGGTAGGACAATGGTTTGTGGTACCATGAATGAGGGTTCGATTC
>CAZOFS010000006.1:38374-48727 GCA_964579335.1 uncultured Bdellovibrionales bacterium | reverse complement strand
GCGTACTGAGTGGCGCACTCAACTTTTTACCCTCCAATCAAAACTCCGAAGTGAAATCCAGGCGAGACTCCCTGATCCTGCGGCAGGACTCCTTGAGGGGCTCTTCCTCGGTGGAGACGATGCTCTCCCGACATCAGTAGTTGAGAATTTCCGACGAGCTGGCCTCTCACATATCATTGCCGTATCTGGGTACAATATGACACTGGTGGCTTTCGCTATGCTCTTTCTTGCTCTCCTTTCCGGGTTCTGGCGCAAGACAGCGACGTTTCTCGCTGTGATTGGAATTATCAGCTTTCTCCTCCTCATCGATACTTCAGCTGCTTCAATTCGCGCCGCCCTCATGGCTTGGATGGTATGTCTCGCTTATTTTCTCGGCCGGCCGGCGAGTAGTTGGAATGGACTCTTTTTGGCCGCACTCCTCATGACGATATTTAACCCTCTTTTGGTCCGCTATGATGTCGGATTTCAACTTTCATTTTTAGCTACGCTGGCTCTCATTACAGCGAGCCCATGGCTTGAGCCCTTGGTCCGGAAGAAAAGCCTCTTCCGTAAGGTCTTGGTGTTACTTCTTGTTACGAGCATTATCAATATATTTATTTTCCCTGTGCTGGCATATCACTTTGGCACCATGAGTCTCTTGTCGCCTCTCTCCAATCTCTTGGTGCTGCCACTGATCCCAATCACGATGGGACTTGGCTTTGCCATGCTCCTCATTAGTTTTTTCATACCCTTTGTTAGTATCATCTTTGCTTTTCCGGTATGGCTCCTCCTCATGCTTATTGTCTGGGTAGGGGAATACTTCGGTAGATGGTCATGGAGTGTGCTCGAGGGACTTACACCATCGGTGTGGTTCATCGTACTGTGGTATATTGTCTTGGCCATTGCCTTATGGTATAGTCGCAGACTCCAATATCGCTATGCACTTCGGATGGATCACTAAAACTACTTTTTTTGTCATTGGACTTTTGGGAGTGGTGACGCTCGGTCTTTGTCTTGGCCTCATCCGCTTTAATGACGGTTTGGTGCGAGTGGTGTTTCTTTCAGTTGGTCAGGGTGACGCGATTCTCATCCAGTCGGGGCGGCAGCAAATCCTCATCGATGGAGGGCGAGGTGGCTCGACGCTCCTCGGTGCCCTTGGTCAGGAACTCCCTTTCTATGATCGGACGATCGAGGTGGTGATCGCTACTCATCCAGATGCTGACCATATTGGTGGCCTGTCGACTCTCCTCGATCGTTATCAGGTAGGACAATTGATTGAAACTGGTGCTCTTGCTACCAATGATACCGTCGATGCGAAACTTCTCCTCAAGGCAATCGAGCGTACTCATACTCCACATGCTCTCTTGGGCCGACACGGAACCAGTATCGAACTTGCTCAGGGAGGTCTACTCACCATTCTCTTTCCCACCACGTTGCCACTTCCCCTCGATACTGACACCAATGACGGAAGTATCGTTGCGCGTTTTGATTTTGGTGAAACCAGTTTTCTTTTTACTGGAGACTTGGCTGATGAGGAAGATGTTTTGCCAGATATTCTTCCCGTTGATGTACTCAAAGTGGCGCATCATGGATCGCGCTATTCAACGAGCGATGCGTGGCTCGATCTTGTGCAACCACGAGAAGCTATCATCTCCGTTGGGAAAAACGCATATGGTCATCCAGCACCCGAAGTCATGGAGCGCCTCAAGGCGCGGGGCATTGCAAGCTATCGCACGGACGAACTTGGTCCGATTGGCTACCGCTGCTTCGTCGAAGAGAAACAATGTTTTCGCGAGGAATAGTCAATTGACCAAACATGAAATGTGGAGTACACTGCTTGAGATACGTTTACTCTTGTTTTGGTACAGCATTCGTGTCATAGTAAATTTGTTAACGTGTAATAGTGCATCAAGTATATGGCTACTCATCCCAAGAAAGAACAAACCCTGGTTATTCTCAAGCCTGACGCGATTCAGCGCTCGCTTATGGGAACCGTTATTAGTCGGATCGAAAACACGGGTCTCAAGTTTGTGGCGATGAAAATGTTGTTGCCAACGGCTGATCAGTGCTGGACTCATTACAATAAAAATGATGAGTGGTTCATGAAGAAGGGAACGCGGATTGTTGATGATCGTAAAGCCCAAAACCTTCCCATTGAAAAGGAGGCTATGGACTATGGCAAAGACATTATCAAAAGCAATGTCGACTTCTTCACCTCTGGTCCAGTACTTGCCTTTATCGTTGAGGGCAATCAGTCTGTCGCTATTGTAAAGAAACTCGTTGGTAGCACGGAACCCACGACGTCGGATGTTGGTACTATCCGCGGTGATCTCACCGTTGACTCATACGCCCTCTCCTCAATCGACAACCGTGCCGTCCGTAACCTCGTTCATTGTTCCGATAGTCCCGAGGAGGCACTGCGTGAAATCCCGATTTGGTTTAGTGAAGCCGATATCCTCAAGTATCGCCTCGTCCAGGAGCAAATCCTCTACGATGTAAACCTCGACGGTATCCTCGAATAGTCTCTCAAGCCCCTTCCTGGGGCTTTTACTTTTCCTCCTCTTGCGCAATAAACCAAGAGGTATAAAATAGTCTTACCTCTCGAGAGCATGCTCGAGGGTACGCGTGGCAACTATAGCCAAGGCTTGGTTGCCGTTTCTTTTTTAGAAGGCCCAAGGCTCTCGTTAGTGCAAGGAGCACACTGTGCTAGATCACCCAAGTGAACAACAAGGTGGCGAGCTAGGCCAAACTGGCCAAAGCCAACACACCCAACAAGCCCCCTGTCGCTCCGGTGGCGGGATCTCAACTACCCACCTTGCCCGTTGTCCACTTCAATCCGCCGGACTGGGCAGATGACACCTGGATCACCAATCCCAACATTCAGAGGGGGTATCACGGGTAAGGCGTAACACGCCAAGCCTGCAAGTCCGAGCTACCGGAACCCCAGTAGCGACGAAGACCGACCAACGGGCGATCCCCAGGTCGGTCTTTCAATTTATCTCAAACTTTGCTATGCCCGGTAGTGAGGCTTTGAATAATTATTAATTTGTGCTTATATTCTGTAGTGAAGCATGGCCTTCCTAGGTGAGTGTACAGTGTTGTGATGCCAGGCCAGACCCGGTGTGCTGTTCAAAGCTCTACTACCGGGTATACTCACTCTGTTTTACAGCTTTTTATATACGGGGCATAGTATAACGGTAGTACGCAAGGCTGGGGGTCTTGTAGCCCGGGTTCAACTCCCGGTGCCCCGACCATAAAAAAATCCCCGGGAGGGGATTTCGTCGCTTTATTTCCGAAAGAAACTTAGGCCGTAGCTTTGGCGAGAGTACGGAGAGCTCGGGTGGAGAGGCGCAGCTTCATACCGCCGATGCGCTTGGTTTGGAGGTTGATCGCAAACGTACGGCGACTGTGGCGCTTGGAGTGGCTAATTTTGTTGCCGGTTTGGGTACCCCGACCGGTCATTTGGCAGACACGTGACATAGGCTTATATAGATAGGTTGCTTGGTAGTACATGAGAGCGTATCATAGGAGGGGAGCTTTGGCAAGCACCTCAAATTTCAAAGGGTAAATTTCAAGTTTTAAAATAAATATCAAAAACGAAAAAGACTGATAATGAGGTTTGCTGTTTATTTTGAAGTTTAGCATTTGAGTTTTGAAATTTTTACCTATGTCTAATGAACTGATTCTTGCGGGGTTTTACCTCCTCACACTCGTCTACTCGGTGATCATCCATGAGGTGTCGCATGGGGTGGTGGCCATGTGGCTCGGTGACCTTACAGCCAAATACGCTGGACGGCTCACGCTCTCTCCTTGGAGTCATATTGACCCTTTTGGCTCAGTGCTTCTTCCGGTGCTGCTTGTCCTCACGACGGGCTTTGCTTTTGGTTATGCCAAACCGGTTCCCTACAACCCCTATAATTTGCGCGATCAGAAATGGGGGAGTCTCAAAGTGGCACTCGCTGGTCCAGCTTCCAATTTTCTTCTCGCTCTCATCGCGGCTCTCCTCGCTTGGGCTATTCCACTTGCCAACATGGGCAAGATTGAAATCTTGAGTAACTTCTACGGAGTGATCGGTGGCCAGGGATCATTTCTCGATCGGTTTAGTTTGCTCGCCGAGAGTATCGCTGGCTCATTCCCGAGTATTTTCTTTGGCCTCTTGCTCCTGGTGATCTTTTGGAATGTCGTCTTGGGCTGCTTCAACCTCATCCCTATCCCACCTCTCGACGGGTCCAAAATCCTCTACGCTCTTTTCCCCATCCCCGAGCGTACCCAAGTCATGCTCGAGCAGTACGGCTTTTTCCTCCTCCTCTTTATCGTACTCCTCTTCCCTGGGCCAATCAGCGCCTTTATCTCATACTTTCTCCGGCTCTTCTTTGGGCTTACGATCTAAGGGAATTACAATCGATCCAATGCATTGACATATGGTCGAGAGATATGTACAGTGAGATGAGCTTTTTGACAAACCGGTAACTTAATCACAAGGAGAGTCAAGGATGAAATCCGTCCGAGAACACCAGGTCGGCGCCGTAGTTGAGCTGCGTCTTGACACGAGCTGTACCGCCGGTTGCGGCCATTGTGTGCATGGTCGGACCCAGCCGAGTGATAGCTTCGCCTTTTCGAAGGAGATGCTTGCGAGCTATCGAGCTCTTGAGCGCTACTATCGCTCCCGTCGAGATACCCAACTTGCTCTCATGTTTGCCTCACCCTTTGCACGTTTGCAGCAAGCCGACCTGTCAGGATTTGGCCAAGTACGGGATGTGTATATCCCATTCGAAGCACTTCTCGATCTCGGGTGCAGTGTCGAAAGTTTGGTAGCCAAGGCGAAGGCATTTCTTGGAGGACACCTCAGGAAGACAACAGCGCGTGCGAGCTATATCTGCCTCACGCTCAACTGCTGGCCTGACGCCAGTATGGCTCCGGAACAAATTATTCGCTTCGTTCAGATGCAGACGGCCCTACTTGAGTGGGTAGACCAAGAAAAGATGATGGTCGAAAATATCGGCGTCACCATCAATCACAACCGTTTCCCAAGTGCTCAGTTCGAGGTGGTTGCCGAACAGGCGTTTATGTACCTCCAGCTCTACAAAGGCATTGTTGCTCGTGTCGGTTCCCCTGGTTCTGTCGTCGCTGTAACCGAGAAAGTAATGAATGGTGTGCATATCCAGGGAACAGCCGAGAGACGTTTCCAGCGAGTCGGCCGGATCAGTTTGGGTATTCGCGCGATGTGCGAAAGCCATCTCCCCAATGAGCTCCGTGAACAGTTGCTACTCACCGATAGTGGGCAGATTAATTTCGCGCTCTTCCCAGACCAGGTGCATCTCCAACACTCGATGTATAATATCGGTGATCGACGGCATAAGGTCAGCCACCAAGCACTTCAGATGATGGTCCAGACTGCCTCCCAACGGAGCAGTCCGGGTTTGGACGCGATGGTGCGCGACTATCTCCGTCGTGCCAAGAGTCTCCCCTTGGTTGTTGCTGGGTAACTGCCTTCGCTGTGACGAGTATCTGTGGCCTGCCTCAGTTAAAGTCGGTTTGTTTTTTTCAGGTGGCGTGTTGAGTTTCTGGTAGTTGACAGGGAGAGAGATTTCCTCTACACTGGCCCTACTACGACCGACACGTCTTTTTTATTTGTCCTAAATTACCGTAGCTCATGTCGACTATCAATCAGCTCATCAAGCGTCCTCGGAAGACTACCAAGCGCAAATCCAAGTCGCCGGCGATGACGTTTGTGACCAACACTGTCAAGAATCGCATCACCAAGACCGATAGCCCATTCAAGCGAGGGGTGTGTCTCAAGGTGACTACCATGACACCCAAGAAGCCAAACTCAGCTCTCCGCAAAATTGCTCGTGTCCGTCTCACCAATGGCATGGAAGTAACTGCTTATATCCCAGGTGAGGGCCATAACCTCCAGGAACACTCGATCGTGATGATCAGGGGTGGACGCGTGAAGGACCTTCCTGGTGTGCGCTACCACATTGTCCGTGGAATTTTTGACGCGGCTGGTGTGGGACGCAAACAGAGTCGAAGCAAGTACGGCGCCAAGAAAGAGAAGAAGAAAGACTAATCCTACAAATTACGAATGAGAATTTTTTAGAAATTAGGTATTAGAAATTTTTGAAACTATGCCCCGAAGAAAGCGACAATACAATCGAGAGTGGAAGGGAGACACCAAGTTCAATGACCCTTTGGTGGGACATTTTGTTGGGATGATCATGTGGAACGGCAAGAAGAGTGTGGCTGAGAAGCTCATCTACGATGCTTTTGATCTGATCCACCAGAAGACCCAGAAGGGCGGCGTCAACGTCTTTGAACAGGCGATTAAAAACGTTTCTCCTCTCCTTCAGCTCAAGAGCCGTCGCGTCGGTGGTGCCAACTACCAGGTGCCAGTGCCTGTCTCTGGTGAACGTCGCCAGGTGCTCGCGCTCCGCTGGATTCGCGATGCCTGCCGCAATAGAAAGGGCAAGGCCTTCTCGGCCAAGCTCGCCGATGAACTGATCGATGCGTCCAACAAGATCGGGACTGCCATGAAGAAGCGCGAAGAAACCCACCGCATGGCCGAAGCCAACAAGGCTTTCGCACACTTTGCGTAAACTAATTTCAAAACAGTAAATTTTAAGTTTCAAAATAAATTAAATTTCAAAGTCCCTAGATGTCTTTTGAAATTTAGAATTTGAAATTTGAAATTAATACACTATGCCTCGCAAACACCCCATCGACAAGTATCGCAATATTGGTATCATCGCTCATATCGACGCAGGCAAAACCACGACGACCGAGCGTATTTTGTTTTACACCGGTATCACTCACAAGATTGGTGAAGTACATGAGGGGGAGGCAACTATGGACTGGATGGAACAAGAGCGCGAACGTGGTATCACTATCACCTCGGCTGCGACGACCTGTTACTGGAAAGATCATCACATCAATATCATCGATACTCCCGGGCACGTAGACTTTACTGTAGAGGTAGAGCGTTCTTTGCGCGTGCTTGACGGTGGTGTGGTGGTCTTTGATGGTAAGGAGGGTGTTGAACCACAGTCAGAAACTGTATGGCGCCAAGCTGAGAAGTACAAGGTACCGCGCATGTGCTTCATCAACAAGATCGACAAAGAAGGTGCTGTCTTTGAAGACGCTATTAGCTCTATCTGGAACCGCCTCACGCCACATGCCGTTGCGATTCAATATCCGCTCGGGGAGCGCGGTGACTTCTATGGTCTCATCAATCTCATGAATATGAAGGCCTATACCTTCTCTGGCGACATGGGTGAGAACGTAATTGAAGGTGAAATTCCTGCTGAGTACCTCGACAAAGCCAAGGAATGGCGCGAAAAAATGGTGGAAAAAATTTCTGAAACCGATGATGCTTTGACCGAGAAGTACTTGAATGGCGAGGAGATTTCTGAAGCTGAGCTCAAAGCGGCACTGCGTAAGGCAACTATCGCTGTCAAACTCCACCCAGTCATGACCGGGACCGCCCTCAGAAACAAGGGTGTGCAGCTCGTCTTGGATGCCGTGGTGGATTATCTCCCATCACCAGTCGACATCCCTCCAGTGAAGGGGATTGATGTCAAGACGGACAAGGAAGTGGAACGCAAAACAGATGATAATGAAAAGTTCTCAGCCCTCGCTTTCAAGGTGGCAACCGATCCGTTTGTTGGCCAACTTACCTTCTTCCGTGTTTACTCGGGGACTGTCAAAGCAGGTTCGTATGTCTTGAACTCGACCAAAGATGAGAAAGAGCGCATCGGCCGTATCGTCCGTATGCATGCCAATCATCGTGAAGACATCGAAGACCTGACTGCTGGTGATATTGGCGCCTTGGTCGGGATGAAAGTGACCATGACCGGTGACACCCTCTGTGATGTTGATGCGCCAGTCATTCTCGAAAACATCGTGTTTCCTGAGCCTGTGATCGATATCGCCGTTGAACCCAAGACCAAAGCCGATCAGGAGAAAATGGGTGTGGCCCTCAAGAAGCTCTCCGAAGAAGATCCGACCTTCCGTGTGCACACTGATGAGGAATCAGGCCAGACGATCCTCTCGGGTATGGGTGAACTCCACCTCGATATCATCGTCGATCGCATGCGACGCGAATTCAAAGTCGAGGTCAATGTTGGCCGTCCTCAGGTAGCCTATCGTGAAACCATCCGTGAAGCTGCCCAAGCTGAAGGGAAGTACGTCCGCCAGTCGGGTGGTCGTGGTCAGTATGGTCACTGCTGGATCAAACTTGAGCCCAATGAACAGGGCAAAGGCTACGAATTTATCGATGAAATCAAAGGTGGTGTCATCCCTCAGGAATTTATCAAGCCGATCAACAAGGGTATCGAAGAAGCCACCAAGACCGGTGTCCTCGCTGGGTACCCGGTCGTTGATGTCAAAGCGACTGTCTACGATGGTTCGTATCACGATGTTGACTCTTCGGAAGCCGCTTTCAAAATCGCAGGTTCGCTCGCCTTCAAAGAAGCGATGCGCCGCGCCAAGCCAGTTATCCTCGAGCCGATTATGAAAGTAAGCGTTATCATGCCGGAAGCCTTTATGGGTGATATCGTCGGTGACCTCAACAGTAAGCGTGGCATCATCAAAGAAATGACCGACCGTGGTGAGGGTGCAGCTATGGTCAAGGAAGTGACGGCTGAAGTCCCACTCGCCTCGATGTTTGGTTACGCGACCCAGATGCGCTCTATGAGCCAAGGCCGCGCCAACTACTCAATGGAATTCGCCCATTACGCTGAAGTACCCAAGAACGTCGCGGAGGAAATAATGGGCTCCAAAGCTACTCCAGGCAAGGAATAATAAGCTCTGAATCTCGAATATAAAAGCCAGCCCCCACGGGCTGGTTTTGTTTTAATCAAAAAACTTGACATATGTTCCTATTGAAGGTATGGTTGAACGTAATCTGGGAGGCGGTGGCATAGGGCCACTCACCTTGCTGGGTTACAGAATTGGAGACTTCCATGACTTCAGTGACTGCGGTCCATGACCGCTTTCCTCGTGGCCCTGTGTCCGACGCCAAGGCGGTGGGCGCGAAGCCCCCCTTCTGGTGGATGACCCGAGCCTTCATCGGCGTCGTGGTCGTTGCGGCCATCATGCTCGGTTGGGGTGCCGTGCGCGACAGCCTGATCACTCAGGGCTTCACTCAAGGTGAGCGCTCAGCTCAAACCGAACTGCGCCAGTTGCGTGACAAGCTTGCCACCACCGAGGCCGAGCTCAAGCGCAAACAGTCGGCCCTCGACGCCGAGATCGCCCGCAAGAATGCGTTGGCAGTCGAGAACACCCGCCTCAAGGGTGAACGGAGCCAGGCTGTCGCTGATCTGGGCTTGGCGATGAACAAGCTCAAGACCATCGAGGCCAAGAAGCCGCCGCTACCGCGAAACAAGCGCGGGTGACCCCCCCGGTGCCACCGGCACCACCCCGATCCCCAGAGCAGTCTGACTGCCTGGGGTCGTCTTTTTTAAATGACACATGCATCCTTAAAATCTTATAGCAATGTTTGATAGTATAGAGACTTGATCCCGTTAGAACAGAGTTGCTGCCAGTGACTCAAGTCATGCCAGAAGCGCGGCGTGTTCTAACGGGGTTGACAAGATTTTTTTGGCTTGCTATCATCTCGATTGACGCTTTCCTGAGCCGTTTTTCGTGTTCGAAAGACTCGGGGAAAAGTCGTTCATTTTAGATAAATAATTTATTCACTATTGGTTCACCCTCCCATGGGTCAAGAGGAGCGTGACGCACAACTATGGCAGAGCAATTTCAGCGTACTAAACCACACGTAAACGTCGGGACTATCGGCCACGTCGACCACGGTAAGACTACAACTACCGCGGCGCTTCTCCATGTCCTTTCGATGAAAGGCTTTGCAAAGCCAAAAGGCGTAGATGAAATCGACAAAGCTCCTGAGGAAAAGGAGCGTGGGATTACTATCTCTACCTCGCACTGTGAATACGAGTCAGACAAGCGCCACTATGCTCACGTCGACTGTCCCGGGCACGCTGACTATATCAAGAACATGATTACCGGTGCCGCCCAGATGGACGGAGCTATCCTTGTCGTCTCTGCTACCGACGGCCCTATGCCTCAGACTCGCGAACACATTCTCCTTGCTCGTCAGGTAGGTGTGCCAAATATCGTTGTTTTCCTCAACAAGGTTGACATGGTAGATGACGCTGAGCTCGTGGACCTCGTCGAAGCTGAAGTGCGTGAACTCCTCTCAAAGTACGAATTTGATGGTGACAATGCTGCCGTGATCCGTGGAAGCGCCCTCAAGGCCCTCGAATCCAAGTCAGCTGATGATGCTGATGCTAAGCCTATCCTTGACCTCGTCGCTGCTCTCGATGAGCGTATCCCAGAGCCAGTGCGTGACACTGACAA
>CAZOFS010000006.1:0-38364 GCA_964579335.1 uncultured Bdellovibrionales bacterium | reverse complement strand
ATCGAAGGTCGTGGTACGGTAGTGACTGGTCGTATCGAGCGTGGTGTCGTGAACCTCAACGAAGAAGTAGAAATCGTGGGTATCCGCCCAACCGCCAAGACCGTCGTGACTGGTATCGAAATGTTCAACAAGCAGCTCGATCGTGGGCAGGCTGGTGACAATGCCGGTCTCCTCATCCGTGGTATCAAGAAGGAAGATGTCGAGCGTGGTCAGGTATTGGCCAAGCCAGGCTCGATCACTCCGCACACTGATTTCGAGGGTGAAGTCTATATCTTGAACAAAGAGGAAGGTGGTCGTCACACCCCATTCTTCAAGGGCTACAAGCCACAGTTTTACATCCGTACTACTGATGTGACTGGTGAAGTGATCCTCCCTGAAGGTACTGAAATGGTGATGCCAGGAGATACTATCAAACTCAAAATCGTTTTGATTGCTCCAGTCGCTATGGAAGAAGGTATGCGCTTCGCTATCCGCGAAGGTGGCCGTACTGTCGGCGCCGGTGTTTGCACCAAGATCCTCAAATAATTGATGGAACTGACCCAGCACCTCTCTGAGGTGCTGGGGACTGTTCTCTCAAGTGAGAACCAGAAGTAACTCAACAATGATGGCTACGAAGAAAAAAGAAGAAGTATCGACGCGCGTCAGGATCAAGATCAAGGCCTACGATCATAAGCTGATCGATCAGTCCGCGAGAAAGATTGTCGAGACGGCCGAGCGTACTGGAGCGGAGATTACTGGCCCTGTGCCACTCCCCACCGATATGCACAAAGTGACAATCAATCGATCGACCTTTGTTCATAAAAATGCGCGAGACCAGTACGAGATGCGAGTGCACAAGCGCCTCATCGATATCACTAACCCGACCCAGAAGACGATTGAGAATCTCACAAATCTCGATCTCCCAGCTGGTGTCGATGTCGAGATCAAGATGTAAGTGAGGTTGGCGTAGTCAGTCAGGCTAAAAGAAAAGAGATAACTTGTCTAAGTCCCTTATACTCGGAGGTTTCCGAAGGTAGGTGAGGGATACTGGACGGGCCGGTATAAGAACTGGCTGTCAATCAAGTCAGTTTTTAATTGCCCCAATACAATTTCCCAATAGTTTCGGTGTATGCAATACATGCTCGGCAAAAAAATAGGCATGACGACGCTCTTCGATGAAACGGGGAGTGCTTTGAATGTGACCTTGCTTGCTTGCCAGGGGACTACCGTTACTTTGCATCGCACTCGTGAGCAGGATGGCTATGTTGCGATTCAGCTCTCTCATGCCAAGACCAAGCGCAAACAAGCTAACAAAGAATTCCGTGTCGATGGAGCAGTCGAGGTGGAAAAGGAAGCTGAAGAACTGACCAAGTTTCCTGTCGGTACCACGCTTTCGGTCGCGCAATTTGCTATCGGAGACAAGGTACAGGTGACGGGTGTCACTAAGGCCAAGGGCTTCCAGGGTGTTGTGAAGCGCCATGGCTTTGCTGGCCAGATGACCAGTCACGGCCGCAAACATGATATCCGAAAGCCTGGTTCTATCGGGGCTACGTTTCCTGAACACGTGATCAAGGGTCGGCGTATGGCTGGCCGCATGGGTGCTGATCGCTTTACTGTAAAGAACCTCAAAGTGGTGCTTATCGATGAAGCCGAGGGTATCATCGCGGTACGTGGAGCAGTCCCAGGTGTAGCTGGAAGAATTGTTGAAATTCGTGGCACGAAATAAGTATGGCATCGATTACTGTCAAAAATTTGGAAGGAAAAACACTTGAAGAGGTCACGCTCGACCCAACACTCTTTGATGTGGCCAAGAATGATGCGTTGGTACATCAGGTGTACGTCGTTCTTTCGGGTAACCTGCGTTCTCCAATTGCTCATACCAAAGATCGAGCGGAACGAGCGGGGAGTGGCAAGAAGCCCTGGAAGCAGAAAGGGACCGGCCGCGCCCGTGCTGGTTCTGTACGAAGTCCTCTGTGGCGCAAAGGTGGTATCACCTTTGGTCCAACCAAGGACCGAAATTTCGTGCGTGAGATTTCCCGCAAGATGCGACAGAAAGCAGTGCTTGTAGCTCTTTCAGAGAAGGTGCGTACTGGTAAACTTATCGTCGTAGACGCATTTACTCTTCCACAAGAGAAGACCAAGCTTTTTGCTAAGGCCCTTACCTCGCTCTCGATTGCTCCCAAGCGTGTGGCAGTGAGTCTCCTTGGTGATGAGGTCAAAACAGCTAAAGTGATGCGCAATATTCCTAAGCTCTCGGTCGTCCATCACCCGGATCTCAATGTGAAACACCTCCTCGATCACGAATTTATCCTCATGACCAAGGCAGCACTCCTTGATATCGATCGTCGCTTTGCTACTTGGAAGAAATCATAACTATGGCTACTACGGATAAAAAACTCGTATCTTCTCAGAACTTGGCTCTCGCCTCGGCAGTTTTGGTGCGCCCACGCGTGACGGAGAAGGCCTATGCCGTCAATGCCATGAATCAGTACGTGTTTCAGGTTACTCCCAAAGCGACCAAGACTGAAATCAAAAAAGCCGTAGAGGCTGCTTACAAAGTAACCGTGGTGGCAGTCAATATCACCAAACTTCCGGGTAAGAAAAAGAATATGGGTCGGATCGTAGGGAAGCGTAGTGCTGTCCGCAAAGCAATTGTGAGACTCAAGGCTGGGGAGAGTATTACTTTATTCCAAGCTGGACTCTAACCGTACTGAACGTTTATGGCTATTAAAGTCTACAAAAAGAATAATGCCGGTCGTCGCTTTATGTCGGTAGTCAAGCCGGAAGGAGTGACTGATCGAGCTCCAGAAAAGCGCCTCCTCGCACCGCTCCCCAAACAAGCCGGGCGTTCTCGCGGCAAGATTTCAGTGCGTCATCAGGGTGGTGGAGTGAAGCGCCGATATCGCGTGATTGATTTTCGTCAGGACAAACACGGTATTCCAGCCAAAATTGCTTCGCTTGAGAAGGATCCGAATCGCTCAGCTCTTATCGCACTTCTCCACTATATTGATGGTGAGAAGCGCTATATCTTGGCTACCCATGATATGCGTGTCGGTCAGACTGTCCTCTCTGGACCAGATGTGCCGGTGGCTCCGGGCAATCGCTTGCTCCTCTTGCACATCCCGATCGGTACGACGATTTGTAATATCGAACTCGAAAAAGGCAAAGGTGGACAGATTGTGCGAAGCGCTGGTGCTCAGGCGACCTTGATGGCGCTCGACGGTGCCATGGCCCAGGTCAAGCTTACCTCTGGAGAAATCCGCTTGGTGCCCAAAGATTGTTATGCTACGCTCGGGCAGGTATCGAACTTTGAACACAGTGCCGAACGTATCGGGAAAGCCGGCCGGGCTCGGAAGCTCAATCGTCGCCCAACAGTCCGAGGAACTGCTATGAACCCAGTGGATCACCCACACGGTGGTGGTGAAGGACGACAGCCGCTCGGTATGCATCCGAAGACACCGTGGGGCAAGGCTGCTATGGGTAAGAAAACAAGAAAACGCAAACACCGCACCAATAAGTACATCGTCAAGAGTCGTCATTTGAAGAAATAACACAGTTGTTATGAGTAGAAGTCTCAAAAAAGGACCATACGTTGACCCCCGAGTTTTGAAGAAGCTCGAAGGTCGGAGGCACGGTGACCGGGAAATTATCAAGACCTGGTCTCGGGCTTGCGTCATCTCGCCAGAAATGGTAGGCTTTACCTTTGGCGTTCACAATGGCAAGGACTTCGTCTCTGTCCTCGTGACCGAAGAAATGGTGGGGCATCGTTTGGGTGAGTTTTCGCCCACGCGCAAGTTCAATCGTCATGGTGGAAAGATGCAGAAAGAAATCGAATTGGCTGCCAAACAGAAAGAGCTCGATACTGCCAAGGCTGCCAAAGCCAGTACGGAGAAAAAGTAATGCTATTCATGAGTTATCACAGAAGTTATGCAAGTTACCGCTAGCCTCAACAATTTACGGATTGCGCCTCGCAAGGTGCGTTTGGTAGCCCACTCGATCAAGGGGCTCCCAGTTCAGGCTGCTATCATGCGTCTCAAGCAGGAGGTACAGCGCTCGGCCGAACCAATGCGAGTCCTTCTCGAGAGTGCTGTCGCCAATGCGACCAACAACTTTAAACTTGCGAAGGAAGGGCTCTATGTAGCTGAGGTGCAGGTGATGGATGGGCTCCGGCTCAAGCGTTTTACGCCAAAGGCTTTTGGTTCAGCAACCCCAATTCTGAAGCGGAGCTCCAAGGTACGGATTATTCTTGATGAACGAGCTGTTACTCATCGTGAAACTGCTAAAAAAGTTGTTTCTAAAAAGAAAACCGGGGCTCGTAAGCCGGTCACTAAAGTGAATACTGTTGAAGCTAAGCCAGCTGTAACTCCCGAAACTCTCACTACAACCTAATATCTATGGGAAATAAAACGAATCCAACTGGTATCCGCTTAGGGATCACGACTGATTGGCAGTCGCGCTGGTTTGGTGATCGAAAAAAATACACTGAGAATCTGCGCAAGGACGTTGAGATGCGTGAATTCATCCGCTCCAAGTGGAAAGCAGCCATGATTGCTTCTGTCGAGATCGAACGCTCAACGGGCGCGGTTCGCCTCATCCTTCGTACTTCACGGCCGGGTGTCCTCATCGGTCGGGGTGGGACGGGCATTGAGGACCTGACTCGTGTCATCAAGCAGCGTTTCTTCCAAGGCAAGCGAGTAGAACTCAAAGTCGATGTTCAGGAAGTGAAACATGTTGAAGAAAACGCCATGCTCATTGCCTATCAGGTGGCTGAGCAGCTCGAGAAACGTATGCCTTTCCGTCGTATCCTCAAAACAACTCTGGATCAGATCGAGGGAAGTAAAACAGTTCAGGGTATGAAAATCGAAGTCGCTGGCCGTCTCGGTGGTGCTGAAATGTCTCGTCGCGAATGGCTCTCCAAAGGTAAGATCCCACTGCACACCCTGCGTTCTGATATTGACTTTGCTAAAGCCGAGGCTCGGACAACATACGGAGTGATCGGAGTCAAAGTGTGGATCTATCGTGGTGACAAATTTGTGACTAAGGAAGAAGAGGTAACTGGCGAAACCAAATCCGAATAAGGTAACGGTCGATTCAAGTCTATGCAACTCATGCCCAGAAAAGTAAAGCATCGCAAAGTCCAGCGGGGATATGATCCCAAAGGAACGGTAGCGACGCGTGGTGATAAGGTCAGCTTCGGCAGCTTTGGTCTCAAGGCGACGGAAGGTGGGCTTATTTCTGGCCGTCAGATTGAGGCCGCTCGTCGAGCCATGACGCGCTTTATCCAGCGGGGTGGTAAAGTGTGGATCCGGATTTTTCCCGATATGCCAATGACCAAGAAGGGTGAGCAAACCCCGATGGGTAAAGGTAAGGGTTCTCCTGACCACTTTGTCGCCAAGGTTTCGGCTGGCCGAATGCTCTTTGAGCTCGATGGTGTGAGTGAAAAGGTGGCCGCTGAGGCTATGCGTTTGGCTGCGTACAAGTTGTCGGTGAAAAGCCGTTTTGTCGTCAAAGAACACTAGGTGTATGAAAATGAAATTGTGGCGAGAAAAATCAGTCGGTGAGCGCGAGAAGGCGCTTGAGGAGTCTCTTACCAAACTCCGTACGCTTCGGTTTGATATTGCTACCCGCACGACCAAAAAACACCGTGAATACCGTGAACTCAAAAAAGATATTGCTCGACTTAAGACACTCGCTACCGAAGAAAGTGTAACCCTGAGTACAGAAGCCTAAACGTATGACGACCTCAACTCAAAACCAGAAAGTTTCCAAAGCCCCAACCCTCACCGGTCTCGTGGTATCTAACAAGATGCAGAAGACATTGGTAGTGGCGGTAGAAACGCTCAAGACACATCCTAAATACAAGAAGCAGTATCGCTCAACCAAGCGCTACAAGGTACATGTAAATGAAGGTGAGTACGCGATCGGACAAAAAGTTTCTTTCCGAGAGTGTCGTCCAGTGTCGAAAGATAAACACCATGTGATTGTGACTGAATAATTTGAAACCATCCTGTTTGTATGATCCAAGCTGAAACCAGACTCATCGTAGCTGATAACACCGGTGCCAAAGTCATCGAATGTTTCAAGGTGCTCGGTGGCAGCCGCCGCCGCTATGCTACTTTGGGCGACATCGTAGTGGCTTCAGTCAAGGTCGCCCTCCCTCGTGGGATGGTGAAAAAGGGTGACAAGGTGAAGGCTGTTATCGTCCGTCAGAAAGAGGCCTATCGCCGCAAAGACAATTCCTATATCCGATTTGATGAGAATGCTGCTGTGATTTTGGAAGGAGCGACGGTAGAACCAAAAGGTTCGCGTATCTTCGGCCCAGTGGCTCGAGAACTGCGTGAGAAGGGATACACCAAAATTGTTTCACTCGCCCCTGAAGTTTTGTAAACGAACGCTTATGAAGATTAAGAAAGGTGATCAAGTACAGATTCTCTCCGGCAAGGACCGCGGTAAGCGTGGGACAGTGATCTTGGCTTTGCCTCAAGAAGACCGTGTCGTAGTGGAGGGGATCAATATCGTCAAGCGTCACCGACGAGCGAAGTCCAATACCGAAAAAGGTGAGCGCATCGAAAAGCCAGCCCCGATCCATGCCTCCAAAGTAATGCTTGTTGACAAGGAAACTGGGAAGCCTACTCGGGTTGGATTCAAGTTTGAAGGCAAGACCAAAGTGCGCGTAAGTCGCCAATCTGGCAAGCAACTGTAACCTATGCAATCACGTACCCAACAACGCTATACCGAAATTCTTCCCGAGCTCCAGAAGTTTCTTGGTGAGAAGAATACCCAGGCCCTCCCTCGTATCGATCGGGTGGTGGTCAATGTTGGTGTGGGCAAGTTCCTCAAGGAGGAAAATCGCATCAATGAAATTCGTGAGTCACTTCAGATGATTACCGGTCAGAAAGTGGTGGCTACCAAAGCCAAGAAGGCTATTGCTGGATTCAAAACTCGCGAAGGACTTGAGGTTGGTATGCGCGTGACAATCCGAGGCAAGCGCATGTGGCAATTCCTCGATCGTCTCATTCACGTCGCGCTTCCTCGTATGCGTGACTTCCAGGGAATCACTCGCTCATCGGTAGATAGCTATGGCAATCTCTCGATCGGGGTCAAAGAGCATATGGTGTTCCCTGAAATCGTTCCCGAAAAAGTGCAGACGATGTTTGGGTTTCAGATTACCGTTGTGACGACTGCCAAAGACAAAAAAGCTGGTGAAAAACTCTTTGAGTTGATTGGATTGCCCCTCCAAGCAGTGGGCGTAAAAAACGAGACTCGTTAACCCCTCGCAACACGTATGGCAAAGACATCTACCATGGCTCGATCGGAGAAGACTCCCAAATTCTCCACCCGCATTGTACGGCGCTGCTGGCGTTGTGGCCGCAAACACGGCTACCTACGTCGCTACGATATTTGCCGTATCTGCTTTCGAGAACTCGCCAGTCGTGGAGAAGTGCCGGGAGTTCGCAAATCCTCATGGTAAAGTAGCAGCTAAATTGCTCAAAGAATTATGTTAGACCCAATCGCAGACATGTTGACCCGACTCAGAAACGCCCAGGCTAGGGGGCTTGCTTCGACACGTATCCCAGCCTCCAAGCTCAAACTGGCTATCCTCAATTTGTTGGCTCAGGAAGGTTTTGTGGAGAGTGTTTCTGTCGAGGAGGATGGTGTGAAGAAAAACCTCCTGGTGACACTCAAATACGAACAGGTGAATCTCACCAAAAAGCGCCCAGCGATCCAAGATATCGTCCGGGTGAGTAAGGAAGGCCGTCGCTCCTACGTCAAACGCAATGAAGTAGCCAAAGTCAAAAATGGGTACGGTATCGCGATCGTCTCGACTTCGCAAGGAGTGATGACCGGGGGTGAGGCCTATGCCAAGGGTCTCGGGGGCGAATATATTTGTCAGGTATGGTAAAAAGCGTATCAGCTTACTAGCTCAATAGCTAAGAAATATGAGTCGAATTGGAAAAAAACCAGTCAGTATCCCGGACAAAGTTGAGGTTAATCTCTCGGCCAATGTTCTCTCTGTCAAAGGACCAAAAGGTACCCTGAGTTTCGCACATCATTATGAAGTAGCGATCAAGGTTGAGGAGGGCAAGGTGATGGTCGAGAAGAAGGGCACGACCAAACGAGCCCAGGCACTCTGGGGGACAACCGCCAAACTCATTCACAATATGTTCGTGGGAGTGACGGAAGGTTTTACCAAACAACTCGAACTCAATGGTGTCGGTTACCGTATGAATCTCGCTGGGAAGAAGTTGACCTTGGCACTTGGCTTCTCTCATCCAGTGGTGGTGGAGCTTCCAGACAAGGTCGAAGCCAAAGTTGAGAACAATGTGCTCACCCTCTCGAGTATTGACAAACAGGTATTGGGAGAGTTTGCTGCTTATGTACGCAAGCAGAAGCCTGTCGAGCCGTACAAGGGCAAGGGTTTCCGCTACGTCGGCGAACAGGTGCGTAAGAAGGAAGGTAAGAAGGCTGGTGCCGCCTAGTGAATAACGTATATTTATGAAAAAGGTAGTCAATATTCAAGAACAACGCCTCCGTCGCCGAGCTCGTATCCGCGCTCGAGTTTCGGGTACGGCTACAGTACCGCGCCTCTCGATTTTCCGCAGTCTTCGCGGAGTGGCTTTGCAGCTTATCGATGATGTAGCTGGGAAAACGTTGGCTCAGGCGAGTTATCATGAGCTTCCCAAAAAGTCCAAAAATACGATTGTTGAAGCTCAGGCCGTTGGTAAGATGCTTGGCGAGCGAGCTCTCAAGCTTGGTTTGAAACAGGTTATTTTTGATCGCTCTGGGTATCGCTATCACGGCAAAGTCAAAGCAGCCGCCGAAGGGGCACGTGAAGCTGGGCTCAAGTTCTAAGGCATTTATTTTTCTCGTTATGGCAATGAATACTAAAGACAATATGAAGGGTAGTGGTCGTAAGGGCCGCGGGGACAAGCGTGGTGGACGCCGCGAAAAGCCTGAGTATGACCAGAAGATGCTCAACTTAGCTCGCGTGACGCGTGTAGTTAAGGGTGGTCGTCGCTTCCGCTTCCGTGCCACCATTGTCATCGGTAACCGCAAAGGCAAGGTCGGTGTTGGTGTGGCCAAGGGCAGTGATGTGTCCAATGCTATCCAGAAGGCGTTTGCGGCTGCCAAGAAAAACCTCGTCTCGGTACCGCTCGTCGGCGGGACAATCGCCCATGCCGTCAATGGAAAATATGGGAGCGCCAAAGTGCTTCTCAAGCCTGCTTCAGCCGGTCGCGGACTCATCGCTGGTGGAGCCGTGCGTGCTGTCATGGACCTCTTGGGAGTGCGTGATATCGTGACCAAGTCACTCGGGAGCTCCAATAACCTCAATGTCGCGGAAGCTACTCTCGTGGCGCTTGCCACTCTCAAAAACGTGGCTGAACCAGTAACCGAAATAGCTCCAGTAAAAGCTGAAACTCCAAAGACCGAGGCTCCTGAAGTAAAGCAGGGAGAAAAGAAGACTGAAGAAACTAAGGCCTAAGGCAACGATTATGCAGATTCATGAACTCAAACTCGCTCCGCGCAAGAAGTCTAAAGTGATTGGACGGGGAGGGAAGCGCGGTACCACCAGTGGTCGCGGGACCAAAGGGCAAGGTGCTCACGGCAAGAAAAAGGACCCTCTCTTTGAAGGTGGTCGCTCAACTCTTATCGAACGGATGAAGAAGCTCCGTGGGTTTAAGTCGATCTACCAGAAGCCGTTTACCGTGACTCTCCGCCAGCTCGACAAGCACTTTGCGGATGGTGATAAGGTGACGCTCGACTCATTTGTCGAAAAGAAACTCTTTGGGAAAATCGTCCGTCGCGCAGGGGTCAAGATCGTGACCACAGGCGAACTCAAGAAAAAACTCACGATCGGAAAAGACATCAATCTCTCAGCCACTGCCGTCGAGGCTATCAAAAAAGCCGGCGGCTCAGTGGAAGAATAGAGGATAGAGTGAAAAGAGGTCCATACGGGATCTTTTTTCATTTCGACTTAGCATAGTTTTTGCATAACTTAGCCTTCCTCATCCTGATTCTTAATTCTCCCACCTTAAGTTTATTGCTCCTATCCTGAGCATTGCTTTTCCCTTGATTTTGGCCTAGAATGGGGATGTTTCGTTGGGGCTCATGAGAGCCCAATTTTCGCTTTACTTGTAGATAGAAGTATCCTTATGCTTGGCATGCTGACACAAATTTTTCGGACGCCTGACCTCCGTAAGAAGGTACTCTTTATTTTGGGCCTCCTGGTGATCTACCGAGTGATCGCCAATATTCCGCTTCCAGGAGTAGATGTGCTCGAGCTCAAGCGTTTGTTTGAGGACAATGCCTTTCTCGGACTCCTCAATATTTTCTCGGGGGGAGGACTTTCCAATATTTCGATCGTGCTCCTTGGTGTCGCTCCATACATCACTGCTTCGATCATCATGCAGCTCTCACAGACGATTTTTCCTGCGCTCGAAAAGCTCTACAAGGAAGAGGGTGAACAGGGTCGGCAAAAGTTCAATATGTACACTCGCTGGCTCACGGTACCCCTAGCGGCACTTCAATCATTTAGTATGATTTCGCTCTTGCAGTCGCAGAATATTCTCGATGAGATCACCCCTTTTCTCATGGTGGTGATTGTCCTTTCGGCGACGGCGGGTAGCATTTTCCTTATGTGGCTTGGTGAGCTTATTACCGAGAAGGGGCTGGGAAATGGAGTCTCTATGCTCATCTTTGCGGGTATCGTGGCGGCGCTTCCCACGGGAATCTCCCGACTTTTGGCTACCTGGGATCCAGCCCAGTTCTTTACCTATGCCATGTTTCTTGGGCTTGGCCTCATCACCATTGCGGCCGTGATCTTTATCAATGAAGGTCAGCGTATTGTTCCGATCGCTTATGCTAAGCGAGTACGGGGAGCCAGTGTCTATGGAGGGAGTGCGACGCATCTTCCCCTCAAGGTCAATCAGGCTGGTGTGATCCCGATTATCTTTGCGGTGTCACTCATCCTGATCCCTACTATGATTGCCAACTATCTGATTCAGTCAACCAATACAAACGTAGCCGACATGGCGGTCAAAGTAGCGACGTTTCTTCAGGATCAGTGGGTATACGGCGGGCTGTACTTCTTCCTCGTGGTGGTCTTCACGTACTTCTATACCGCAGTCGTCTTTGATCCAGTCAAAATCTCTGAAAATCTCCAGAAGCAAGGTGGCTATGTCCCAGGCGTACGGCCAGGGAATTCTACCGCTGAGTACCTGGCGCATATTATTACCCGTATTACCTTCACTGGCGCGCTCTTTCTCGGGCTTATCGCCGTACTCCCTTTGGTGGTCCAGGGCATGACGGGGATTCAGGCGCTTTCGATTGGTGGGGTTTCCATTCTCATCGTCGTATCGGTGGTGCTTGAGCTCGTCAAACATATCCAGAGCCAGCTCACCATGCGGAGCTATGAAGCGTTTTAAAGTTTAGAAATTTATTTTGATATTTGAAATTTAAACTTTGAAATTACTATCCCATGTCTGTTCTTCACGACGCGTACATCCTCCTTGGTTCTGCTGGAAGTGGCAAGAGTACTCAGGCTGAGCTTCTCAAAAGCTCGCTTCACCTCGCACATATCGATATTGGATCCGAACTTCGGGCAGTGGCTGTGCATGACACGCCGCTCGGTCGCCAAGTCAATGATATTATCAATGTCCGCCATGAATTTGTACCAGACGAAGTTGTATTTGCTGTTCTCAGGGATGCTGTGAGTTCGGTACCAGAGTCGGTGGGCCTCCTTATCGATGGTATTCCGCGGCGGGAAAGTCAGATTCAGAATGTGCTCGATCTCCTCAGGCAGACTGGGCGCGTGCTTCACAAAGTTATCTTTATCGATGTACCAGAAGAGGTGTCGGTAGAGCGTATCTCCAAGCGGTATGCCTGTGAGCAGTGTAAGCGCTCTTATATCCTCGGAAAAAATCTCATCTCAGCTGAGCGCCCGTGTCGTTACTGTGGTGGCCGGATCTCTCAGCGGGCCGATGATACCGAGGAAGGAGTGCGTAAACGTCATCAGATCTTTCATGAAGAAACGATGCCAGTAGTCAAACATTTCGAAACGACAGGGCAACTCCTTACGGTCAATGGGGCCGAGGAAACATATAAAGTCTTTAAGTATATCCTCGAGCACTTACGCCCTGAGTAATCACGCATGCATGCCACATTCCTTTATTAAAACTGAGGCCGAGCAAGCGATTCTTCGTGAGGGAGGGCGGCTTTTGGCTGGCATTTTGGCGTTGGTGATAGAGGCGACTCGATCGGGGGTCACTACCAAAGCGCTGGGTGACCTGGCTGAGCAAAAAATTCGAGCACTCGGGGCCGAGCCTATTTTTAAAGGCTATGGTAAGGCCTGGGGTGCGCCACCCTTTCCTGCGGCGATCTGTGTTTCGATCAATGAAGAGGTGGTCCATGG
Organism: uncultured Bdellovibrionales bacterium; assembly: GCA_964579335.1. Taxonomy (GTDB): domain Bacteria; phylum Patescibacteriota; class Minisyncoccia; order Moranbacterales; family UBA1568; genus SSEF01. The sequence goes on along the minus strand of CAZOFS010000006.1, from coordinate 25,973 downwards.
TATTCCCAAAGCTGATCGGATTATTCAGTCGGGGGATATCGTCAAACTCGATATAGGAATGCGCTATCATGGTCTTGTGACCGATATGGCTCGGACGGTTCTCGTGGGCGAGGTGTCGCCTGAAGCCAAGCAGCTGTGTGCTGTAGTAGAACAATCGCTCATCGCAGGTATCGCCACGCTTCGCCCTGGATCCAAAATGGAAGACTATGCCAGTGCTGTCGAACAAGTGGTCAAGCAAGCGGGTTTCCAATGCGTGCGTGACCTCGTGGGTCATGGGGTAGGTCATGAACTGCATGAAGAGCCACAGATTCCTAACTATGCTCACTCAGGATTAACGAACTTTACCTTTACTGAGGGGATGGTAGTGGCTCTCGAGCCGATGATTACGGCTGGTACCTATCGCGTGACACTCGCTCCCGATGCCTGGGCCTTTGTTACGGCTGATGGCCGCTTGTCAGCTCACTGGGAAAACACAGTGCTCATTACTCATGATGGGGCCGAGGTTTTGACGATGCCCTAACCTTTTTATTTTTTTCTTGACCAGGGTGGTTGCGTGGTCAAAGAAAATTTTTCTCCCCCTCACTTGGTAAATATCGTGTATGAGCACCTATCTTGGTATTGATTGGGGAACAAAGAAAATAGGTTTGGCTTTGGCTCATGATGAAACCAAGGTAGCGGTAGCCTACACCACCATTCCCAATGATGCCACGTTGTGGCGCACGCTAAAGGATATTCTGAGAAAAGAAGCCGTAGATTCAGTGGTAGTTGGTATCTCTAGTCGTCGAGGTAGTGATGCAACTCAGCATCCAGTCCAGGGCTTTGCTCAGCAGTTACGAGAAAAGTGTGGGGTAGTTGTAGTTCTCACTGATGAGATGTTTACAAGTAAGCTTGCTCAGGAGCTTATGAAAGAACGAGGTGAGAAGCAGGTTATGGCTCATGATGATGCTGAAGCCGCCAAGCTCCTCCTTCAGGAATGGCTCGAGCGTCCCAATAAACTCTAAATTGGGTTTTGTGCTACAATATTAGTGTAATTCGGAAGCTATATTGAGCGTTACTTTTGCTATGGAAACACCATTTCTTTCGGTGATAATTCCCGCCTACAAAGAAGGGGAGCGGATTGGACGTAATTTGCTGGAAATTGATAAGTATCTCAAGGGGAAGAGCTACACGTATGAGATTATCGTCATTGAGGATGGTTCAACCGATAATACGGCTGAGATTGCGAGAAATTATGCGCTACAGATCCCGAATTTGCGGGTGATTGATAATGATGAGAATCATGGGAAAGGCTATGTCGTGCGTCAGGGGCTCCTCGAAGCCAAGGGGCAGTACCGACTGTTTCTCGATGCTGATGGTTCTACCTCGATTACTCACCTGGATACCTTTCTCCCAAAGTTTGAGGAGGGCTATGATGTGGTCATTGGTTCACGTAAAATTACGGGCTCTTTCATCCAGGTGCATCAGCCAAAGATTCGTGAAATTATGGGGCAAGGAGGCAATGTTCTTATCAAAATCGTGTTAGGCTTGTGGCAGTACCCGGATACACAGTGTGGTTTCAAGATGCTTTCTGCTGAGGCGGCCCAGGCTGTCGCTAAGCGTATGGTAGTCGACCGTTTTGGATTTGATTTTGAATTGATCGCTTTGGCCGAGGCTCTCGGTTTCAAGGTGACGCAGTTGCCCGTTCGTTGGATGAATGAAGAGGGTTCAACTGTCGGTGGATTAGCTGGTCCAAACGGCTTTATCCAGGTCCTCATTGATCTTTTCAAGACGAAGTGGCGCTTTGTGACCGGCCAGTACAAAATTAGTGAGTACGTAAAGTCAACAAAAGGCTGATTGAGTTGGTGAGTGTTTCAACAGAGCAACATGCAAATAGAAATCGAAAAGAAAAAAACACCTAAATCTACTGAGTCCGAACTGCGTCAAGATATTGTGACCGGGGACTGGGTGATTATCGCTACCGGTCGGGCCAAGCGGCCAGATGAGTTTGTAGTGCCCAATCGGGCGGTCGAGGATGATGGTCCAAGCCTCTTTGAACACCCAGAACAAACTGGTCAAGAAAAAGACGTCCTCATTTACCGCCAGGGTGAAGATGAATGGAGTCTCCGAGTATTCCCCAATAAATATCCAGCGGTCTCTCGGGGTCGGACAGCACGTTCCTTGGAGGAGGGGCCGTACTTTGCCATGACTGGTGTTGGCTACCATGAGCTCGTTGTGACGCGTGATCCCAAGAAACATTTGGCTCTCTTGGAACAGTGGCAAGTAGCTGAGGTCTTGGATGCGTATCAGGAACGCTATCTTGCACTCATGAACAAAGCCACGATTAAGTATATTCAGATTTTTCACAACCATGGCAAAGAAGCGGGAGCATCGATTGCTCATCCGCACTCACAGATTATGGCCTTGCCAGTGGTTGCCCCGTATGTCCAAAGTACTCTCGATGGAGCCGAGCATTTTTATAAGAGTCATCATGAGCGAGTATATTCGATGATGGTCAATTACGAACTCGAAGTTAAGAAACGGGTAGTATTTGAAAATGATGATTTTGTTGTGTTTACTCCTTTTGCATCACGAGCCGCTTTTGAGCTCTGGGTAGTGGGGAAACGGCCCAATGCCTACTTCGAACGTATTACGGACGACGAGAAGTTTAGCTGTGCCGAGGCGCTCCAAAAAGCCCTTCAGTCGCTCTACTGGGGACTCGAAAATCCGCCCTATAATTTTTATATCAATACTGCTCCAGCTTCGGGGGCGGATGCTGGCCATTTTCAGTGGCATATCGAGATTCTCCCTCGGACGGCTGTGTGGGCTGGGCTAGAGCTCGCGACGGGGATTGAACTCTCAACGATTCAACCGGAGGTAGCAGCTGAATACCTACGCTCCCAATTGGCTGAGCATGCCTAATCTTATGCGTACTCCTTTTCTGGTTGTTGGTAATCTCAAAATGAACTTGGTCTCTGAAAAAGACGGCGATCATTATCTTTCAGAGTTACGCAAGGCGCTCTATGGCAAGCATTTCGAACACGCGCTCGGGGTAGTGGCCCCGCCTTTTATTCATCTCGCACATTTTGTTCATCTTCCTCAGCATTTCCAACTCGGAGCTCAGGACATGCACTGGGAAAAGAGCGGAGCCTATACTGGGTCAATTTCGCCCATGATGCTCAAGAGTCTCGGTGTTACCTATGTTATCCTCGGCCACAGTGAGCGCCGGCGCGATTTGGGTGAGACTGATGCTTTAGTCCGCAAGAAAGTTGAAGCGGCTCTCTATCATAATCTCATCCCGATTGTTTGTATCGGTGAATCAGAGAAAGAGCGAATAGAAGGTACGACGACGGAAAGAGTAGCTCAACAATTAGCGAGTATCTTTGCTGGCCTTTCATCACTTCAGGCTGAGAAGGTAGTGATCGCCTATGAGCCGATATGGGCTGTTGGTACAGGAAAGACTCCGACCACGACTGATATTTTCCAAGTTAAGGTTTTTATCCGCAAGTGGTTTACTGAACACTTTGATACACGACTGGCTGAACGGGTTCAAGTTATCTACGGTGGCTCGGTGAATACTACCAACCTTGGGGCTGTGTCCTGGGAAGCAGAAATGCATGGGGTATTAGTCGGGAAAGAAAGTTTGTTTCCTCGGGAGCTCGTCAAAATGATGGAGCTGGCTGAGAAGCGACTCTCGAGTGCAGTGTAACTTTTTCAAATTGTATGCTGATTTCTTCCAAAAAATTATTGCAGGAAGCTCATGAGGGCAAGTATGCTCTCGGGGCTTTCAATACGGTTAATCTGGAAACTACGCGGGCTATCCTCGAGGCAGCGGCTGAGTGTGCTTCACCGGTCGTTATTCAGATGACGGAGAAAACCTTCCAATACGGTGGAGGTCAAGCCATGTACCACCTGGTTAAGAATTTGGCTGACTTTTACTTTCCCGATATTCCACTTTCCATTCACCTCGATCACGGAAGAAATATCGCTGTAGTGCGTGAAGCCCTTGCGATTGGTTTTAAGTCAGTCATGATGGATGCTTCGACCCTTTCGTATGAAGAAAATGTAGCTACGACTGAAACGGTGGTTAAGGAAGCTCATGCCAAGGGAGCGGTGGTTCAGGGAGAGCTCGGCAATGTTCCATACAAAGGTGAAATTACAGATACCGCTCATATGGACTGGGACAAGTATATGACCAATCCAGCCCAGGCTGAGGCCTACGTACGAGCCACTGGTGTCGATACACTTGCAGTGGCGATTGGTAACGCCCACGGTAGTTTTCCTGAGCGACCCGAACCTGACTTTGACCGTTTGGCGGCTATTCAGGAACGCATCTCGTTGCCATTGGTTTTGCATGGAGCCTCAGATTGGCAGGAAGAACACGTGAAAAAAGCGATAGAGCTTGGGATAACGTGCTTTAATGTTGAAACTGCTACCAAGACGGCTTTTATTGAGGCTTTGCGCGAGACACTCCCCACTAATGAAGCAGTGGATATCCGAAAGATTTTGATGCCGGCCCGTGAAGCCTTCAAGGCAGCGGTCAAGAAAAAAATGGAACTCTTTGGTTCTCTCGGCAAGGCGAATGCTCATCATCACTAAGCTCTAATTTCCCTCATTCTATATGACTACTTCAAAGACACGAGTTGCTATCAATGGTTTCGGTCGGATCGGCCGCGCTGCTTTCAAAATTGCGTTCGAAAAGCCCGAGCTTGAGATCGTTGCTATCAATGATTTGACCGAGCCAGAGATTTTGGCCCACCTCTTGGCTCACGATACAGCGTATGGTCACTATCGTAAGTCAATCGAAGTGCGAGACAAGAAGCTGGTAGTCGCTGGCAAAGAGTATGCGGTGTATGCCGAGCCCGACCCACTCAAGCTCCCCTGGAAAGACCTTGAGGTAGATGTGGTCCTCGAATGTACCGGTCGCTTTACCGATAAGGTTGCCGCCAGCGCTCACCTTACCGCAGGAGCCAAGCGTGTCGTACTCTCGGCTCCGGCCAAAGGTGAAGATGGATCGCTCCCGACCTATCTCATCGGAGCCAATGCTGATCAGTATGCTCAGGAAACAGTTATTTCCAATGCCTCCTGTACGACCAATTCACTCGCTCCAGTAGCTAAAATTATTCACGAACATTTTGGTATTGAGAAGGCGCTCATGACCACAGTGCACTCGTATACAGCAGATCAGAGCTTGCAAGACGGACCACACAAAGACTTGCGTCGGGCTCGAGCCGCGGCGCACAATATTGTACCGACGACGACTGGAGCGGCTATTGCGGTGACCCAAGTCATGCCAGAATTAGTGGGGAAATTTGATGGGTTATCTATCCGTGTCCCTACTATTGTTGTATCGGTTTCAGACTGTACTTTTCTTCTGAAGAAAAAAACTACCAAAGAAGAGATTAATAGTGTACTTACGGAAGCGAGTCACAATCCACGGTATGCCCAGGTATTGGCTGTGACCAATGAACCACTTGTCTCATCTGATTTTATTGGTGATCCGCACTCGAGCATTGTCGATCTTTCGCTTACCAAGGTGATTGATGGTGATCTGGTAAAGATTGTTGCGTGGTATGATAACGAATGGGGATATTCCAATCGTTTGGTTGAGATGGCGGTACTTTTGACACCGCCCCGCTCGTTATAGTGTATGTATGATGTCGTAATTCGACACGGGACGCTGATCGATGGCACCGGGAAACCAATGTTTTCTGGTGATATTGGCATTCGCGAAGGACAGATCGTAGCTCTTGGTGATGTGGTGGGGAGTACCGAGCGTCTGATCGAGGCCGAGGGACTCTATGTTTCCCCGGGGTTTATTGATGTTAATAATCATTCAGATACCTACTGGGCACTCATGGCTAATCCTAGTCTCGAGAGTTTGCTCTACCAGGGTGTGACGACGGTCATCGGAGGGAACTCAGGAGCTTCGCTGGCCCCGCTTACCAGTCCAGAAAATATTCGTTCAATTCAGAAATGGACTAACGTTGATCAGATCAATTTCAATTGGCTATCGATGGCCGAGTTTTTACGAGCAGTGGAGAAGCGTCAGCCAGCACTTAACTTCGCTACCTTGGTCGGACACGGTACACTTCGGCGTGGGGCGATGCAAGATGAAACCCGGCCTATTCACGATGAGGAAGTTCGGCTTATGGAGAAACTCCTGAAAGAGTCTCTTCACGCCGGGGCGATCGGATTTTCGACTGGCCTCCTCTATACCCATGCTCGTGGAGCGCATATTAATGAAATTCTTAAACTTGTTGATCTCGTTCAGGATGAGCGGGGGGTTTATGCAACCTATGTACGTAATGAAGGCGAAGGATTGGTGAAGGCCGTTGAAGAAGCTATTGCTGTGGCTCAAAAAACGAAAGTCCCGCTTCATATCTCACATCTCAAAGCTGTAGGTAAGGATAATTGGCATCTCATGGACGAAGTGTTTAATCTTATTGAAGCTGCTACCCTGAGCAACCTCGACATTTCTTTTGATGTCTATCCCTATACAGTCACTGGTTCGGTGCTCTATACGTTTCTCCCGACGTGGATTACCGAAAATGGCCGTAAACTGATGCTCGCTCGGCTCAAGGATAATCAGGTACGGGAAACGGTGATTCAAGAAATGCAAAAAAACGGGACCGACTATTCAGCGATGACTATTTCAGTGTCGAGTCTCGGCAATATGCTCACACGGCGTAAGGTCTCTGAAATTGCTACCCTCCATGGCAAAAGCCCAGAGCAAGTCGTAGTGGAGCTTCTTATGGCGAGTGAGGGGCGAGCGATTGTCTCGATCGAATCACTTTCAGAGAAAAACGTCCTCAAAGCTATCCAACACCCATTCTCGATTATTAGCTCCAATGGATCTGGTTATGCCAAAGAACATGTGAGCACTGGAGACAAAGTGCATCCAAGAAACTTTGGAACCTTTCCGAGGATTTTTGCTGAATACGTACGGCGCCAACAAGCGCTCTCTTGGGAGGAAGCGGTGTACAAAATGACGGGGAAACCAGCTCTGAAATTTCATCTCGAGAAGCGAGGGAGGCTGGCGGTGGGGTATCGAGCTGACATTGTCGTGTTTGATCCCAACAAAATCGCTGACCAGGCAACGCTCGAAGACCCATATCAGTATGCGACCGGTATCGAATGGCTACTTGTGAATGGTGTACCAACTATTGAACATGGTAGCTACACTGGTGCTCGATCAGGCCAAGTGTATCGTCGTCCCAAACCATGGTTTCATTGGTAGTCTCTGCTACTTGCATTTGGCAGCACCTTTCGCTATGCTAGAGGCTCTTATGAGCGAGTATGTTGAAACGCGATTTTTTTAAAGGCAAGCGGGTTACGGTTTTTGGTATTGGCCTCAATGGTGGGGCGCTTGGGGCTATTGAATGGCTTATTCAGGCAGGGGTGCGCGAAATTATTGCTACTGACATACGTAGTCGTGAAGAGCTCGCTCCAACCCTTGAAAAACTCAAAAAGTACAAAGGCATCACCTATGTCCTGGGTCAGCATCGGCCTGAGGATTTTGTACATGTCGATATGGTAGTCAAGACCCCAGGTATTCCATGGACCAATGAGTATATCAAAAAAGCGCTTGAGAAAAATATTCCGGTTGAAACCGATGCTAGCCTCTTCTTCCAGTTGGTTAAAAACAAAACTATTGCGGTGACGGGGACGAGGGGTAAATCGACAACCGCTGCGCTCATCGCACATATCTTGGAGTATACCGGTCAATCAGTAGTGCGGGTTGGTATCAACCAAATTGGATTCCTTAGTGAACTTGGTAAGGTTGCTCCCGAGAGCGTGATCGTGGCCGAGCTTTCTTCGTGGCGACTCTCTTCGCTTCGGAAATTAGCCTGGCGGCCAGCAGTAGCGGTAGTGACCAATTTTTTTCCGGATCACCAGAACTACTACAAGAGCCTGGAAGCCTATGCTCGGGATAAGCAAGTTATTCTCGAGTTCCAGAAAGAGACAGATACGGCCGTCTTGAATATGGATCATGCAGTGGTACGTGGTTGGGCCGACAAAACTCTGGCGCGGAAAGTGTTCTTTTCTCAACAGGGTGCATCATTGGACCAGGGAGTAAGTCTGGTGGAAGGGAGTATCGTAGAGTATCTTGATGGGACAGCGACATCGCTCTTCGCATATGAAGCCCCTTTCCTTCTGGGCACACACAATCAGGCCAATGTTTTAGCGGCGGTCGCAGCTGTACGAACGCTTGGCATCACGCCTTCAAAAATTGCCTCGAGTCTGAAAACATTCCGGGGTTTGCCACATCGCTTTGAAGTAGTGGTCACAAAAAACGATATTACGTATATCAATGACACAGCGGCTACGTCTCCCGATGCGCTCATCGCAGCGCTCGATACCTGTACTATGCCAGCGGTACTCATTGCTGGTGGAGCCGACAAAAACTTTGATTTTACCTCACTCGCTCCCGTGATGTACACCAAGGCCAAGGCGATCATTCTCCTCAAAGGGAGTGGGACCGAGAAACTATTACCCCTGCTTGAGAAGCTCAATGCCGAAAAAGGTGAGGACCGGCTTTTCCCTGTGGTCACAAGCATGCAAGACGCAGTGACTCTTGCTGAAGAAAATACCGAGGCAGGTGACGCCATCCTCCTCTCTCCTGGTATGGCGAGCTTTGGTCTCTTCAAGAATGAATTCGACCGCGGGGAACAGTTTCGCAAGCTTGCTGCTTGACTTTTTTTGAGGATGTTCTAATATACCCCCATAGGGTATATTTCTTCCTTCTCTCTTATGCCAGCCGCCAAAACAGCTCGTCCAGTGATTGCTCGTATTGCCCGTATCGAGGGGCAGCTTCAGGGCGTGCGGCGCATGGTCGAGGAGGAAAAAGATTGTCTTCAGGTGATCACTCAGATCCAAGCTATCCGTGAAGCGGTTGCTATGCTCGGTGTCGAGCTCCTCAAAGACGACATCGCCTGTAAATGGGATGGTAAGAAAAAGATTGATGAGGGGTACCTGAAGTCCCTGTTCAAGATGCAGTAGTTCCTTAATCCATCAATGTTATGGAGAGACGTATGAACAAGTACCGTTTACAACCAAGTGGTCACGCACTGGTGCTTGGGGCTAGTGGTGGCATCGGTTCAGAGATCGCTCGGTCGCTTGCGGCCAATGGTGTACAGAAAATCACGTTGAGTTACGGGCGAGGAAGAGATCGGGCCGAGGCCCTGGCTGCTGAACTTGTGGCTGCCGGTGCTCAGGTTCATCTCATTCAAGTGCTCGAGCGGACCGATGAAACGGAGTCGCTATTTCAGTCTCAGCTTGAAGAGGCAGTGGTGGCTCTTGGTGAGGAAATCAGTGTCTATGTAGATAGCATCGGTATCTCACCCAATACCCCATTGGAAGAGCAGGCCCTCAAGACTCGTATTACCGCCAGCGGTGAACGGATTCCCGGCTGGAACGAAGTCTTTGCAGTCAATGTTGGAGGAGCTTTTATCTCGGCTCGTGCAGTATTGCGTCGTATGAAGGCCAAGGGTGTCCGCGGCTCGGTGGTGCTCATCACTTCAACAAATGGCATCAACTCGTGGGCGCCTTACTCGATGCATTACGATTTCTCCAAAGCCATGGAGCCAGTGATTCGTGGTTTTGCATTCGACTTTGCTGCGCATGGGATTCGGGTCAATGGAGTAGCACCGGGTTGGATTGATACCGATATGAATGCCACTCTTCCTCCAGGAGAGCATGAGAAAGAGACAGCCAAGATTTGGTTGGGGCGCTTTGCTGATCCGGCTGAGGTAGCCAATGTCGTCACATTTCTTTCTGGTCCTGGAGCTTCCTTTGTCACGGGACAGAATATCGTGGTGGATGGTGGTTATCGCGGGTAGGTTAGGAGGGGGCCTTGTATTCACAAGGTCTCCTCACCCACTTTTTTGAAACACTAAATTATTTTTAAGCTTTACAGTATGTACGATTGCATTATTGTCGGTGGAGGGCCGGGGGGAGTAGCGGCTGGAGTGTATGTGGCACGCAAACAAATGAAGACTTTGTTTATAACCCAAGACTTCTTGAGTCAGTCAGTCGTGTCATCGAGTATCGAAAACTGGATTGGTACCCCGACCATTGCTGGCTGGGAATTTGGCCAGGCACTCGAAAAACACTTGCGGGCTCAGGAGGGATTGGAAATTAAAACAGGAGAAAAGGGTACAGCACTTGAAGTACGACCGGAAGGTGGCTATACCGTCGTAACGGATAAGGGACGTTATGATACCAAGACAGTGATTATCGCCACTGGTGGCCGACATCGCCACCTTGATGTTCCTGGTGAAGAGAAGTTCAAGGGGAAAGGTGTGGTGTACTGCTCGACCTGTGATGCGCCGTTTTTCAGGGCCAAGAAAGTAGCGGTGGTTGGGGGTGGGAATGCTGGGCTCGAAGCAGTAGAAGATCTCCTTCCGTATGCCGATGCGATTACGCTCATCATCCGATCAGGCGAGCTCAAGGGTGACAAGGTGACCCAGGACAGAGTACTCGCTTCACCCAAGGTGACCGTGATGTACAAAAAACTCACTCAAGAAATTCTTGGAGACCAACATGTGGAAGGGATTCGTCTCAAAGATGCTGATACTAGCGAAGAAAGCACGCTTGCACTTGATGGCGTCTTTGTCGAGATTGGGATGATACCCAATACAGAGTGGGTGAAAGGACTGCTTGCCTGTAATGAGCGGGGAGAGATTGTCGTTGATGGTCGTACGGCTGCGACTTCTGTGTCTGGTATCTTTGCTACGGGTGATGCGACTGATATTCCGTATAAGCAAAATAATATCTCAGCTGGCCTCGGCGTTACCGCTGCCCTCTCAGCTTATGATTTCGTGAGAAAGGGTGGCCACGCTGCTTGACTCGGGGGTTAAAACCTGCTATACTGGTAGAGTAAAAGAGTAAAAGACCGGGTGAAAGCCTGGCTTTTTCTTTTTTACAGCCTAAAAAACAAATAGAAAAACAAACAACAGGCTACGGCCTCAAAAATTACTGGGTTAGGGTTCCCTTGCCCAGGCGAGCAACACACCTTGCTGGTCTTGCCGCCCCCCAACATGCCGCTCTTGATCCATCGTGAACTTGAGCGGCTTTGAATTTGTTTCCCTTGAAAAAAGAGGTTTTTCAGGTTATACTAGCCTCTACGTCTGACCGTGTCCGAAGGCCTTTCCTGAGGCCTTGTCTGAGCGAAATACGGGCTGCGTGACGGATGCTCATTATGGTTTATACTAAAGAGGTTTCTGGTTACACATCTTATTTTTTTGATTATGGAAGTCTTTGAAATCGAAGGGGGAAAAAAGCTTGCTGGGACGATTGCTGTCTCGGGGCTCAAGAATGCCGCTACACCTATTATTGCGGCGACGCTATTGTCAAATGAAACTTCGACGCTCTCCAATGTGCCTCGGATCGAGGATGTATTTCGCATGCTCGAAATTCTTGAAAGCATGGGAGTGAAAGTAGAGTGGACGGATGAACACACGGTAGCCATTACACCAGGCAATTTCGATCCAGAGAAAGCCGATCAGGAGAAAGTAAAAAAATTACGCTCATCGATTCTTTTACTCGGCGCACTCTCAGCTCGCTTTGATCATTTTGAACTGCGTCAGCCCGGTGGTTGTGTCATTGGTGCGCGGCCGGTTGATACACACTTTGAGGCGCTTCGGAAAATGGGCATAACCATTGCTGGTACTGAAAAGGGCTATGTAATCGATGCGACGCTTCGTCAGTCAGGTAAAGTAGTCTTGCGTCAGATGTCGGTGACCGCGACCGAGAATGCTATGATGCTGGCGGCTGCTCTCCCGGGTGAGACAGTGATCAAAGTGGCGGCTTGTGAGCCGCATGTCGCCGATCTTGCCCGTTTTCTCGAAAAGATGGGAGCGACGATTACAGGAGCGGGGACACATACAATCACTATTCAAGGTGTGGCTACCCTGACTGGTGCCCGGCATGCAGTGATGCCCGATCACAATGAAGCAGCTACGTTTTTATTCTTGGGAGCCATGACGGGCAGTGAGCTTACGGTGGAGAATGCTTGTGAGGATGATCTTGATATTGTTCTGGAACGCCTGCGAGAATTCGGGGTGCAGTTTACGGTTGAGCCTAATCGTATCACGGTGCATCCGGCCAAAAAACTTGTAGCACCACTCGGGCCCATTGACACTCGGACATACCCAGGTATTCCGACCGAAACGCAATCACTCTTTGGTACACTCGCGACTCAGGCTGATGGGCAGACGCTTATCTTTGAAACCATGTTTGAGAATCGTTTCCAGTATGCTGGCGAATTGGAAAAGATGGGTGCCAAGCTTTCGGTTCTCAATCCGCATCAGGTGCTCGTGACGGGGCCAACGCCCCTCAAGGGGACAGTGATCAAAAGTTTGGACATCCGAGCTGGAGTAGCGCTCGTGATTGCAGCTCTCGCCGCCAGTGGGAAAACCGTGATTGAAGACATCTATCAGGTTGATCGTGGTTATGAACGGATTGAAGAACGGTTGCAGAAAATTGGAGCGAGTATCCGAAGAATCAGGCATGAAGAATAGAGAATGAGGAGTAAAACAAAAACACCGATAATAACGCCATAGTTTCAATGATTCTTTATTAGTGACTCGAGATGATTGTTTATGAGGAACTGGTTTGTTCGTAAAATCGGCATTGATTTGGGTACGGCCTATACGCTGGTGTTTGTCCCGGGCGAAGGCGTGGTGATCAATGAACCATCGGTGGTGGCCATTTCTCTCTTTGAGAACAAAGTACTCGCAGTCGGCAATGAGGCTAAGGAAATGCTTGGGCGTACCCCCGATACCATTGTCGCGTCGCAACCGCTCAGGGACGGCGCCATCGCTGACTATCGCGTGACCGAAGCTATGCTCAAGTACTTTATCAACCGCGTCGCGGGCCGATTCCGGTTTATCCGACCAGAAGTGGTACTCTCTATCCCAGCTGGTATTACCTCGACTGAACGGCGAGCGGTGGTTGATGCTGCCATGAAGGCGGGGGCCAAAGCAGCCTATGTCGTCAAAGAGCCGATCCTTGCAGCTATCGGAGCCGGGATCCCAATTCATACTGCGCAAGGAAACATGATTATCAATATCGGTGGTGGGACATCCGAGATCGCGATTATTTCGCTTGGTGGAGTCGTGGCTTCGCACAGTGCACGGGTTGGTGGCAACAAAATTGATCAGGCTATCAGCGATTATATCAAACGCAAATACAGTCTCGCGATCGGTGACCGAACGGCGGAGGAGGTAAAAATGAAAATTGGTTCAGCTATTGCTCAGGTAAAAGAGGATCATATGGAAGTACGCGGTCGCGACCTGATGGGAGGATTGCCCAAGACGATTACAATTGCTTCCAATGAGGTGACCGAAGCGATTCAGGAAGAGTTGCGCGAAATTATCAATGTGATCAAACAGGTCCTCCAGGAGACGCCGCCAGAGCTTGCGGCTGATATTATGGACAAAGGGATGGTGCTCTCGGGTGGGACCGCTCAGCTCAAGTATCTCGATCAGCTTATCGCCAAGACGATCAATGTCCCGTGTTATGTCGCTGACAACCCAGCTTTTTGTGTAGTGAAGGGGACGGGGATTGTGCTCGACAATCTCGAGACGTACAAACGAAGCTTGATGCTCGGGAAATAACTATGAAGTTTGTGGTGAGTAGTTTGTAGTGAGTAGAAGCACAAAAAGCTTGTGGAAACCATTATGCAAAAGCTACCAACTACCAACTACCAATTATCAACTCAAGTGATAGGAATAGATGCTTCTCGAGCGTTTCTCAAAAAACGGACCGGGATAGAGGAGTATAGCTACCAGGTGATTCAACACCTGCGGGAAGTTATTGCACCAGAGATGAGGGTGGTGTTGTACGTGAGGAAGAAATTGGAAATTAGAAATTGGAAATTAGAAATTCGCACGCCAGAAATTGACTTTTCATTACCTGAAAACTGGGTCGTGCGTGGGATATGGGCGCCTCGGTTTTGGACGCAAATTCGACTGGCGATTGAACTGTTGCTCCATCCGGTCGATACGTTCTTTGTCCCAGCCCATACTGTACCATGGATACATCCCAAGCGGACAGTGGTGACGGTGCATGGGCTTGAATACGAATTTTCTCCCGAGAGCTACTCGTGGTATGAGCGCTTGTACATGCGTTTCTCGATTCGTAATTCCGTACGTTGGGCCAGTCGGGTGATTGCTGTCTCTGAGAATACCAAGCGGGACCTCGTACGGCTCTATAGTGTACCGGAAGAGAAAATTGTGGTGATATATGAAGGAGCGAGTCAACCTACAACCTACAACCTACAACCTACAACCGTATCCGAAAGCCCATTCTTCTTATTTATTGGGCGGGTAGAGGAGCGCAAGAATGTCGGGCGGATCATTGCGGCCTTTGAGATATTCAAGCAAAAGACAGGATTACCTCACAAACTTGTCTTAGTAGGGAAACCCGGTTTTGGTTATGAGAAAATCAGCTACAAGCTACAAGTTACAAGCTACAAGCAAGACATTATCGAATTGGGGTATATTTCGGAGGAAGAAAAGTGGGAATTATTGAGAAAAGCAGAAGCCTTGGTATTCCCAAGTCTCTACGAGGGCTTTGGCTTACCGGTCATTGAGGCGCAGATGGTGAGAACCCCAGTCATTACCTCAACTACCTCATCCCTCCCAGAAATCGCAGGGGAGGGAGCGCTCCTCGTCGATCCGCTCGATGTTGAGGCATTAGCCAAAGCGCTTGAGAAGCTCATTACTGACCCCAAGCTCCGAGCTGGTATAATAATTGAAGCGACCCGGAACGTGGATCGCTTCAGTTGGGCGTACTGTGCTCAAGAGGTTGGCTTACTTCTCTCTTGACTTTCTTAATAGGCAGATAGATTGTTACGGCCATATTACTTTCTCACCCTGATAGAGAGGGTAATTTATAGAACTATGAAGCCATGAATCAATCCAACCGTGAAAAAAGAATAGCCTTGGCGCATGATTTTCTCACCACATGGGGTGGGGCAGAACGTGTGTTTAAGGTGATGACCGATATGTATCCTGAGGCGCCGATCTATACACTCTACTATGATGCAGCTTTTGTACGGACATATTTTCCTGGGCGGACGATTCGTGCCTCATTCCTCCAAAAGCTCCCTCGGTGGTTCCGGACTGCTGCTTTGGCGTACCCGCTCTACCCGGTGGCGGTGGAGACACTCGACCTCCGAGACTTCGATACGGTGCTCTCGTCATCGGGAGCGTGGATGAAGGGGTTGGTGACACGGCTCCATACGCGGCATATCGCCTACCTTCACTCGCCGATGCGCTATGTGTGGGACACGTTTCATTCGCACCCCAAGCTGCGTTCTGGCTTTCATTTTCTGAAACGTCTACTCCTCGGCTATTTGCGGCTTTGGGACAAAGAAGCGGCTGATCGGCCTGATGTGCTTCTCGTCAATTCCGAATACACACGAGAGCGAGTGACCAAGTACTATCGTCGAGAGAGTGAGGTTGTGTATCCGCCGGTAACATTCAAGCAAAATGACGCGTCACCAGCAACAAATCCAAAAACATCATTTCTGGTCGTAGCGCGGCTCACACCAGCGAAGCATATCGATGTAGTGATTGAGGCATTTAATAAGCTGGCCCTTCCACTCACGATTGTGGGTGCTGGTCCAGAAGCAAAGCGTTTGCGCCAGCTCGCGGCTCCCAACGTTGTTTTTGTAGGTAAGCTAGACGATACGGAATTACTTACTCGGTATAAGGAGGCTCGGGCGCTTATCCAATCAAGTGAAGAAGACTTTGGTTTGGTGGCAGCTGAGGCTTTGTGTCTGGGGACCCCAGTGATTGCCTATCGTCCTGGCGCAGTGCGAGAGGTTGTTGTCGAGGGCAAGACCGGTGAATTGTTTGATGATCTCGCGCCAGAATCGATCGCTGATGGAGTACGGCGCTTTATCGAACGCGAGAAAGAGTATGATGAGAGTCTCATGCTTGCCACGGGAGATAAATTTTCTCGAGAACATTTTGAAGCATTGATCCGAGCCCACGTGGACTAAATACCTATGCGTACTATCATTGGTCATGAAACTATTCGAGAACAGCTTGCTCGGATTGCAAAGATGCCCCAAGCACCACAGAGCTTCCTTTTGGCTGGGCCGCAGCATGTAGGGAAGCGCATGGTAGCTCTTTGGTTTGCTCGGGAACTCATGGGAGTAGCAGAAGATATTGCTGATCCGCTTGATCTTTTGAAAATAGCGCCTGAAGTGGTTGAAACTACCAAACAGTCTCGTGAGAAAACTATTCCCGTTGAAGTGATTCGCGAGCTTAAGCATTTCCTCTCTCGTTCACCGAGTATCGGAAAACGACGGGTGGTGATGATTGATAAGGCTGAGAAACTGAGTACGGAGGCGGCTAACGCACTCCTCAAAATCCTCGAAGAGCCACCCCACTCGAGCGTACTCATCCTCATTACCTCTGAACCAGAGCATCTCCCAGCGACCATACTCTCGAGACTGTTTCCGGTCTCTTTCCGACCACTCTCGAGCGAAGTGTTGCGGAAAGCGTTTCCTGAAGCGCGCGATCTCCCCCAATTCTTTTTTGATCTTGGGCTACCAGGAGTGATCGTGGAGACACTCGAAGCATCGGAAACATTTCAAGTTAAGAAGGAATGGTTGCGTAGTCTTTTTCAAATTTCGAAACTCCCTCTCTCTGCGAGAATTCAATTGGCGGAAACATTGGCCAAAAATGAAAGTACTGCCAAGGATCTCCTAGAAATCTGGTCACTAGGACTCATGTTTCAAGCCCGGGAGCGAGTGGTGACTGAAGCTAGTGGACGCTATGCTTTGGTAGCAGAGGTTTTGATCACGGTGCGGCAGCTCGTCCAAGGAGAGGGGGCCTTTCGCAGTGCACTTGAGCGGCTCCTCCTCCGTTTTCCATAATGTACATCTATGTGGTTTCGTTTTCGGACTCGTTCTCGACGGGATCAACTCTTCCGTCAGGCGCTAGCCAAAGAAGGGCGAGGAACCAAAAAGACAATTGATCGGGGGGAATACTTTCGTAGCCGATTTCCCTATGGGATACTTTTCCTCTGGATAGCATTCGGTGTCGTGCTTGGCTACGCAGCCGGCTTTAGCCCGCTCCTTGATGTGACTGATATCGTGATTGAGGGGAATGAGCGGGTCCCATCGGAGCGTCTTCTCGACACGGTCGAAACAACTCTCTCTGAGAAGTATTGGCGAGTTGTATCACAAAAAAACTATTTCTTTGTTCCAACCCAAGAACTGACCCAACAGTTATTTGAGTTCTATCCGCTTCTCGAAACGGTGACAGTAGAGAAAGTTTTCCCAAATCGATTGGAGGTGAAATTAACCGAGAAAGCATATCTCACACTTTGGTGTAGTGGGGGGCCATGTTATACGCTTGACACGCTGGGTAATGCTGAGACCAATAGTCGGCTTCTCTACACGCTTTATGATCCCTGGCGACTGATGATTGTAGACACGAGCGCTCTTCCGGTAATGGTTAATCAGCCACTTATGGTGAAACCGTACCTGGCGTATTTTGAAGCACTACACCGACAATTTCTCCCAACAGTATCACTGGAGCTTGAACGGAACGCCTCTACCCCCTCGCGTTTCTCACAAGAACTCAGTATCCGTACCAATGCTGGCTGGATACTCTTGGTCAATATCGAAACCTCGCCAGAGGAAATGCTTCGAGCACTTGCTGCCTTTCTCAAGGAACGGGACAAAGATGGAACTAGAGGTAATTCACTCACGATAGTCGATATGCGTGTCCCGGGACGAATCTTTTATTCCGAACTCAACCAGGTAACGGGCGAGGAGTCAGTAACCAAGGAGGCTGAGGTGAAACCCACTGATTCGGTGAAGGAAGAAAAAAAGAAGAGCAATAATAAGAAACGAAGTGAATAATGGTATATAGATAGCATTTAAAAATACACAGGCCGCATCGTTCTTAGGGACAGTTTTGTTCAATGAAAAAGAAGTGATCTCCGGACCACTTCTTTTTTTTGCTACAAATTGTTGAGATTATGGCCGGTAGAAGATAAAGAGTGAGTCACCGACACGGGTCACTGGCTGAAGGGAACGAGTCCAGTCATAGGTTTGGGTGCCAGGAGTATGGTTTAGGTGGAGGTTTTCCTGGAGGAAGCCGATAGAGATAGCGTACCAACCAGACTCTGGTGTTTTCCAGGAACTCCAGCCAATGTATTTATCACCGAGATGGAAGCGTGGGTTGGAACCCCCGAAGTAGTCAACGCGGATTTTGTCGATAGGTGCTTTGGGGGCATCGAGTGCGAGGAGTGGTCCGCAAGCTGGCTCAGGGGTGGTCATGCAGAGATTGTAGTTTTCGACAAATTCGCCGAGGCGTTTCAAGTCTTGGCCCCAGTCGTAGTTGGAATCAGTTACGTATCGGTAGCCATTGGTATGTCCACCGCCGATAGCGTTGAAGTAAGAGAGGTAGCTCGGATACGAAAGAGCGGGTATAGCGAGTATTACACAGGCTAAGCTACCTACAACTACGGAGAGAAACTTGTGCGTGGCTGGCTCTGACTCATGTCGTTTGATGACATCAAAGACAACCTTGGCTATGAGGACGTAGAGGAAGGGAAGAATCGGAAAGAGATGACGGAAGCCGATATTGAGGTTTCCGGTGATGCTGACGTAACTGTAGAAGAGGATGAAGAAGACCATCATGACCTGTGCCATGCGATCACGGAGGAGGCTCGAAGCGAGCCCAATCCAGCTTGAGACTTTTTCTTGAGCTAGAGTTCGGAAAGCTCGAGAGAGGGTGTAGCCAGTGGTCGCGACGATAAGGAAGAGTATAGGGAGGGTTTCTTTGAGGAAGAATACTACCGGGAAGTACCAGCGACTCGCTTGATTGGATACTTCACCGAGGAAATAGTAGGTATTGCCACCAGCGACGCGGGCAAAGACCATGAAGAGTCCAAGGAAATATTCAGCCAATGGTTTAAGGACAGCGTTCTGACTCATGAAGATCACGGTCGACTCAGCCACCCGGCCGATAGCGCGATCATTAGGGAACTGAGCTCGGGCGATTTCGGCGATCACTTCACCCGGCATATGCCAGGTATTGGGGACATAGAGTGTCCAGATAATCACGAAACAAACGATAACACTCACTCCATACTTGAACCCATAGACCACGCCATTTTTGAGCCGTAGTTTCCAAGTGGTTGGGATCGCTCCAGTGGTAGCGACGAGCCCGGCGAGGACGGCAAACATTCCAAAGATAGGGAAGAGGAGGACGGCCGAGAATTTGGCGAGTTGAGCCAGGCCGAGGAAAACACCAGAGACGAGTACATTCTTCCAGCTTGGGTCACGGAGAAAACGGGCAAAGTAGTAGAAAGCGATAAAGATAAAGGCTGCAATCCCGACATCGGTCGTGACATAGTGGCTATGAGCGATGATATTAGGGTTGGCGAAGTAGAGGAGGGCTGCAAAGAGTCCAGCTACGGTACCAGCGAGTTCTCTCGTCCAGCGGTAGATAAAGAAACCAAGGAGAAGTGAGATGAAAATCATAGGGAAACGGGACCAAAACGTAATGGCGTTGGCATCATTGCCATGGTCGTGGAGTATTTTGTCGCCAAAGGCCCACTGCGCCAGTCCCCAGGTGCGCGCCCGACCTTCACTTTCGGGGAATTTTGCCGGATCCAAGTAATCACCGCTTTCCCAGAGTGGGTCGGTCTCCGGCATGATGGGAGCAGGGTTGAGGAAGAGAAGCGGAAGACCAGCTAAGTCCTTGAGGAGGGGTGGATGCTCGGGATTGATACGCATATCCTGGTACTTCACATAGCTATAGCCAGCGGGGATATGCGCCTTTTCATCCATGGTGGTGGACTCCTGATATGAAACAAGGAGTGAAATGACAAAGAACACAACCATCATGAGGGCGAGGAGTTGTGGGGCGAGGCGCTTTAGGTTTTCCATAGAATGTTATTTAGATTACGTGTTGTCTATTGATGTATTGCTGGTTGAGATTCTTTTCTTCGTTCCCTGAAGTAGGATAGCTTCGTAGTCACTCCAGAAAAGAATTTCAATAGTACCCAATTACTTACTTAACTTCTTACTTCTTTCCCTATGGTAGATGGACCACGGTGAAGTCACTTCCAGTACCCGGGTACAGATCAACCTTCTCTTGTATACTACCAGGAATCTTGGCCTCTATCTTCTTGAGCAAGGTTGCATCATGTTGCATGAGGATAATGATATTCTTCTGACCAAACTGGAGGACAGTATCATCTTGGAGAAAGATAACATTGTCGGCTTTGCCATGAGTGAGGAAGACAATGGGTTGAGCAGAGACGGGGAGTCCATTGTTGATCATACGGCCACCGCCATTGGGGACGATATATTTTTTCTTCTCAGCTGGGAGGGCCATGATGTACTCGGCCATATTGCTGAAGTTCTTGTTGAAGGCTCCCATCTGGGTGGGACTCTTGGCAAAGAAAACAAAGTACTTGGTGAGATTGATGGTGGCACCGAGGAAGAGTGCAAGGAAAATGAGTGAGAACAAAGCCAATCGAGTACCCAGGGACACCTTTTTGGCGTATTTGACGAGCGCCATGATGGCCATAGTAGCCATGAGGAAGACTGGGGCTTGGGTACCG
The DNA here is from genome assembly GCA_964579335.1 of uncultured Bdellovibrionales bacterium. Taxonomy (GTDB): domain Bacteria; phylum Patescibacteriota; class Minisyncoccia; order Moranbacterales; family UBA1568; genus SSEF01. The sequence continues at coordinate 5,390 of CAZOFS010000006.1, read as the reverse complement.
ATAGAGCGCAGTGCGTGAGGGAGTCCTTCTTCGGTGAGGAACTCGGGCATGAGCATGACCAAGAAGAAAGAGAGGAGAAACACCGTTCTGACCAGGATGGGATCACGGATTTTTTCACGGAAGCGACGACCGAGACGTCTTACGAGATCGTACCAGAGGTACCCAAAAGCAGTGATGAAGAAAATTCCAGTAAAGGGATCGAGGATAGGATAGGGTGGATAGTTGTGGCGCCAGTTCTGATCACCCCAGAAATTATATTTGACGAGTGAGAGACCGAGGGTTTTCCCCAAGGTACCCCAGAAGTCGCCCTTATTGATCTCGGGTGAGAAAATGGAAACCGCCCCAGTGCGAGAGTTCAGTTCTTCGGGGTGATTGGCAAAGTGAAATATGAGAGGCAGAGCGGTGATGAGGGCTCCGAGGATAAAAGCGAGGCCGTGTTTCCAGAACCGCTTGAGGAAGTTTTCGTACGAGAGGATGAGAAAAGGGAGCAGGGCGATAAGGATAAGTGGGGCGAGGCGATAGGCGACGTAGGTGTGCACCCCGATACCAAAGATGAGGCCAGCGATGAGGAAGGTACGTACGCGTTCGGTGCGGAGCCCCTTAAAGAAAAAGTAAAAAGCGAAGGTCAGGAGAAAGGTGACCATGATGGCCCGGAAGCCGATACGTGAGAAGTTGATGGCCCAGAACGACGTTGCTAGGAGAAAGGCCGCAATGAGGCCAGCTGAGCGTCGCTGAAAAAGCTCTTTCCCGAGGAGATAGATACCGAGGACGGCGAGCGTGCCAAAGATAGCTGACCAAAACTTGAGGACTGGGACGGTATTGCCAAAATACTTGACGGCGAGGGCCTGGAGATTGATGAAGAGTCCTTCACGGCCGTAGTTATTGGGATAGAAGAGTTTGTAGTCACCGGTTTCGATAGCCTTGAGCGCGTCGATACCGTTGGTGGCTTCATCAGGATAGAGTCCGCCAGGGATGCTCTGTATTTGGTAGACGCGGACAAAGAGGGCAAGAGAGAGAATCGTAAAAAGGAGGGCGATACCGAGCAGTCTTCGAAAAGAATAATCCGGTTTTTCCGGTGTAGGATACGGTGACATGTGTGTTTGTGTTTATGCTTGTGCTAGAATTATATCATTAGCTGTGAATTTTCGCCTAACAGATCAAGAGTGCTAGAGAATGGACGAAAATTGAGGTTTGATATTGTATTTTTTATGCCAGAAAGTTTACAAGAACAACTTAGTACTATCCGGCCAAAGCTTGCATCACCTGATGCTGAGCCAGTTTCACCGCCTGAAACAGTGTCAGTGCCTGAGGTATTGCCACCAGCCTCTGTAGAAGCGGCCCCAACAGTGTCTGGAGAAACAGTTGAAGGAACTGCTGTCCATGAGAGAGGAGGGATTCTCATTGATTTGGAGACTGAGCGAAGAAGGCGAGAAACTAAACTACAGAAGAATAACAGAATGCCAGAAGCTGGGGATTTATATACTGATCCAGCAACGGGTGATCGGTTGGTGGTTGATTTGGTACGAAAAGGAAGGGAAGGTGAAGAACCTACTATAATTTTTAGTAAGGAAAAAATCGCAAAAAGAAAAAATGTAAAAGGAGAGGATGAGGTAATTTCTGGGTTGCCGCACGTGCCAGCTGAGCCAGGAAGGAAACTTCGTCAATTGCCACTCACGAACTTCAAGGTAGAGCGGGCTGGGTATAAGGAACCAAAATATGCTTCAGAAACGAAGCTTGAGGCGCAAAATGAGCAAGCGACGGCCCAGTTTAATGAGATTTTTGATGCTTGCCAGGATGTCTTTGAACAAGTATTGGGAGAGTATGAGGACGTATCTCCAGAAGCGGAAACCGTAATGGAACAGGTCGGACCACTTTCTCAGCAGATTGGTCTTATTGAAGATGAGTGGAATGCTTTAGGGGACGATGGAAGCAGAGCAACAATACAAAAAAAGATTTCACTTTTAGATGATTTAAAAAATGCTGTTGCGCAACTTCCTGTACCCTTAGTAGAATCTCATCCAACCCTTCGGTTAGTTCGAAGAGAAGTACAGAAACGGAACGCTGATGAAGAAGAGGTTATGGGTGGTAAACAAAAATCTAAAGGGAAAAAATCGAAAAATCAAGGGCCTGAGAAAAGTGGGGAGGGGGCAAAGAAAACGAGAGGTCAGCGGCGTGGGGCGAGGGATGAAGTAGCGCTCAATTTGGCAGCGCAAAGCGATCGGAGAAGATCGGGTGAAAGCCGTCGAGGTGATAAGCAAGAAGTAGGTGCGCGCCTCAGCAAATACCAGGAGCAACGAGTGAATAAGTCTACTCTTGAAAGTTGGTGGGATAATGAAAAAACATCGTGGGAAGAACAAATTGCAGTACTACGGGATCAACAATATGATCTTGATCTTTTGGAGAGCGAAGTCGAACGACTCAAACTCCAATCAGTTTTGGATAGTGCCATGCAAGAGCTTGGAGGTGATTACCAGCAGGCTTTTCGTCGTGAGGAGAGGTTGAGTGTGGCTATCGAGCTCAATGCTCTCGAGAAAGAACTAGGGAAAAAGCAGGGAGATGAAACCAAAAATGAGAGTGAAGAATTTCCTGCCGAAAGATTCAATAAACTACGAGCAAATTTTTTACACTATCATGATATTCTTCAAGTAGGGGAGCGACTGATACGTGAGGCTCTCCAAGAACGATCGAAACCATCTTGGGAAGAGCTTGATGTGACGAAGCAGCAGAAAATAATTGGAGAAATAGTAATGGTGGCCAACGTATATATACGTACGGCCGACGCCCTGTTCCGGCAATCAGGATACGAAGATTTAGCCCTGCGTCAAGCCCTCATTCCTGAGGCGCTGGCAGAGAATATTCGGGATCAAATAATTCCAGAAATGGTGCAAATATTCAATTTTCGGTTATCTCCAGAAGCATTGGAAATACTGGTACAAAAAGTGCAAAGTGAAGTAGAGACCATAAAAGCATAGTGTTATGAGTGAACAAATCCTACCAGTATCAAGCACAAACCTGTCAGGAGATAAGAAACCTTCCCCACAGGAGCTACTGGCTATGCTCAAGGGAGCTATGGGCGAGGCTCTCGATGATGTACGAAAGCGGGCGGCGGCAGAACAGCAGTTAAGTGCGCCAGTTGGCCCAGAGCCTATCCCTGAGCTGCGGCCAGTGTCTGAAAGTAGTCCAAAATCACTCCCTGATGCTGAACGAGCGGGGGATAATAGACAATTAGATAGATCTAAATCATCTCGCCCACCACGACGTGAGATCGACGATTATACTCAAATCAAGCGAGAAGCTGTTGAACAGTGGTTTGATACAACGGACCGTCGATCACAATTGGAAAGAATGAGAATTTGTCTATTCGATCTCGGCCGTATTTGTGGCGATATCAGTAATTTGCGTGGATGGCGATCATTAACGGCAGCGGTTGAGAGTCTACCAGAACATGAGCTTATTGATAAGGTAAGTTGGTCAAGAAAACTGGATTGGCTTGATACCCAATTTGCAGCACTCGAAAACCCTGATAAGAGTACTGATCTGGAAACACCAGAAAAACTCAAAGAGCTTCACCTTCAGTTACATGATCTTCTGGTGGCAAGCCAAAAGACACTTTCTGAGTTAAGAAAAGGACCAGAAGTTGCTTCAGATGCTCCTAGAGGTAGAGGAGAGAGGGAGACTATAGATGAGCGGAACTTCTCTGAAAAATTGACTGAGGCCACGAGTTTACTCGATGAGTGGAGTGAGCTTCGTCTCCAACTACCCACCGAAAAAGAACGGAAGGAGTTTGATGCCGCTGTCCGAGAAAAATCTGGAGAGACGAGACTACCTGGATTGAATAGTCACAAAGCTCAATTGGCATATCTCACGAGAAAAGCAGGAGGAGAAGGGGTAGCCGATGATGTAGGGGCGGTGAAGCATTATGACCTAGGAGCATGGCTCCCAAAATACCGACGATTTGTTCAGGTTGCACGAGAAGTGGCTAATGAGTTCAGGGAGAAAAGTCAGTCAGATAGACGTACTCGAAAAGGGGGTTCAGAGCGAGCACCCGAAGATCTCGGCACAAAAGAAGGGCAAATCCGAGCTCTCGAACAGAGGCTGGAACGGTGGAGTAGATTGGTACGAGAGTTTGAAATCATGGGTGAGGCCAATCGTTTGGCAGAAGTCATGGCGACTTTTCTCGTAGCGAAGAAAATCCCAAAATGGGATTGGCGTGAGCAACATGAAGCGGTGAAGCGTGAGTTAGGAGATATCCGTTCTGGCGAGTCTAAGAGAACGGGAGAGAAACAAACAACTTTTATTGAGAGTAATATTGCTTGGTATGATGAATGCATCCAAGTAGTCGAGCCAGTGCTACGCAATCTCAAAGGAGATAGGGTATCACAACAGGCTCCCACTTCGGCTCCAGCCACAGGATCGGTACCTCCAGCTCAACCAGCCACTTCTTCTACTTTCGCTATTCCTCCTGCGAGATCCACCGATACTTTTCCTTCGGATGCTCCAGCCCCAGCCCCAGCGCAAGAAGCTAGTGATCCAAAAGTTGAAAGAGAACAAAAGCAACGAGAACGCACTGCTCAGAGGCTAGAAGAATTGCAATCCATTGTAGAGGAATTTCGAACTCTCTACAACGAGTTTCATACTACGTATGATATACACAAGAAACAGGGGACGAAAAAGCAATCTTTAAGAGATCCAAAAACAGGGAGAGTGGAGCTGCCTCCATTAGATGAAGATGAAGGTGTAGTGACTAATCAGAGAGAATTGTTGAAGCAGGGTATCCATGATATCTATGCTGATTTTCTCCTTGCCGCTACCTCAGAAAAATTACGAGAGAAGGCTGAGGGAAAGGGTGTGGAGGGTAAGCGTCAGTTTGAAGTCTACAAGAATCACCTCATGAATTTATACAATAGATTATGGGCGCAAACAGAAGCAATACGAGAGTCTGGTAGGGGCACAGGGACTCGAGATGATCGATCAGATCAGGACTTGAATGAAAGAAGGGGTCAGGGTGCGCGAGCGACTGAAGCCAAGCCAGCTCAACCAACAACATCGCCAGAGGCGCTTGAACAGCAGAAAGAAGTTTTGGCGGAGTTGGAAAAACAGCGGGACCGATGGCGCGCGCGGATCGAAGCGCTCAGTAATCAAAAAGAATTTGACGCACTGACCAGTGAAGCAGGAAAAAATGGCAGCTGGACCACAGTACCTGGATTTGTGGTGGGCAATGCGTTAGTACAGTTATTGAGAGAACGATCAATTACTGATCCAGCCGTGGTGCAAGCAATTAAAGATCAGGCCTTTGTTTTGCAGCGAGAATTAAATCCTCTCTATCTCGCTAAGCGGGATGAGTTTTATCCAGCTCGTACTTCAGATACCAAAGCTCTGAAACAGGAAGC
>CAZOFS010000005.1:0-49671 GCA_964579335.1 uncultured Bdellovibrionales bacterium | reverse complement strand
CAGTCGTTGTCTCTCGTTCCAGGCCAGGGTCACTGCCTCCACATGACAGGAGGAGGCTGAGAAAGATGGCAGAGGCCATCCATTTGATCGATTTCACGGCATGACTCCTTCATATCAGTTGGTCTTGAAGCAGGCCAAAGGGCATGCATCCTTGGTAGTGGGTTCGATCCTCGACACCTTGTTGGTGGTGTCTTTGATCAACTTGAACCACTGAGTGGCTTCTTGACAGTTGCTCACGGGTGGGTACCAGCCGATGGAACCGCTGGTACGCATGGTGCACTTCTCCTTGGAAGGATTGCAAGACTCCTTCTGGTAGATGAAACCCTTGAGGGTCCACTTTTGGGAACCATTGTTGCGACGGTAGGTACCGTCGCCATTGGGACGGTAAGTGGCGTAGTACACGCCACCACCTCCCAAGGTACCCGTTGAGTCCATCTCTGAAACATCAAAGGCCCCATCACCATATGTTCTTTCAACATAGGCAACATGACCTGGCTGCGAGAATTCTACAATGGCCATTGCCTGTGGATCCAATCCTACTGGAAAACCAGCAGCACGGAACCTATCGTACCACTGACCACCATTCCAGCCCCCAGTGCCTGTTCTTGCGGCAGCAAGGTCAGGCCGCTTGTAGGCTGCCCACCAGGTGCAGTTGCCGACTGATGTACAAGCAAAGTAACTCGTTTCTGACTTGTACCCATAACAGGTGGTATCACCTGCTAGCGCATTAGCACCAAAGAGTCCGAAGAAAGAGCTAATGATCAGCCAGAGAATGAGGTTTGCTTTCACGCTAAGTCTCCAAGTGAACAAAGTTGTCAAAGAACCAGTGTTCTTTGAGAAGCAGTATTCACCACTTCAGAAACCGCACTATCTGACTCATGCGGTCAAGAAAGGGTGAATCACCTAAAACTCTTTTGCCGAAATTGCATTTTTTGCTATCTGTTCCAAAATAGACTCTATACTTTTATTAACGATAACCCCTTGAGTAACAACGGCAGTATACGCATATGTTCGCTGGCTTTGAGATACATAATAAGTCGTCACTACTTGATCTTTTACATCCTTATATCGACACAATGCAGTCAGTAGAACACTATTTTGATCAGAAGTATAATGACATGTTGCATTAGGATTTTTTTTCTCTACTGAATCTATTTGCCAATCCATAAACTCACGGGGAGTTCCTACTTCATTTGTTACCCAACCTAGATTATTTGTTGTAATCACAATTTCAGAATTATCACTAAGAACCAACGGGTAGTCCCAACTAACACCCATACCAATATCTGCATATTTATCGATATCAAAGTCTGGATTGTTTGTAATTACAACAGAATAATATCCTGTTTCCTTCAAATCTGATTCTATTAAATACCACTCTTTAGGGAATCTAATAGTGAAGTACTTTGTTGCCTTCATCTGCCAATTACTCACATCAGGATCAACCTCTGTTACAAAACGAGGCTGAGCTTCTAAATTTTGAGAAACTTGGGTTGGATGTTCCTCAGTAGGAATACCTTGCTTTTCCTGTGTTTGCTTCAGCCAAAAAACTCCCCCTGCAAGGGCAAGAGTAAGAATGAGGAGGAGAAGAAGTTTTTTGGACATAGTGTTATGTGACACCCAAATGTATCAACCCTCGGAAAACCTGTCAAAGTTTACTTTTGAGTTAGTTTGTGTTAAAAGTAGTGAATAAAGATAGGGACTACTACACTTCCCACTCGGCTGGGGGGACAAAGGGTTTGGCTTGCCAAGCAGCTGATTGGCGCGGGAGAGCGGCTACTGGATCGACGGACTCAGCCAGAAGCGCTTCAGAAATTTTCTCCATGCGGAGGCCTTGGGAACCCTTGATGAGGACGAGGTCGCCAGGCCGGAGGATGCTCCCGAGCGAGCGGAGTGCCACTTCGACATCGGCAAAGTGGTGAATATGCTGTTGTGGGAAATTGGTCCCGTGAAGTGCAGAAGCGAGGTGACCCATGTACTGCCCGACACCGACAAAAACCGTAGCTCCACTCCCGATAATATCTGGCGCGAGTTTGCGATGCTCGTCGAGTTTGGTTGGCCCGATTTCGAGAACATCACCGAGGATAATCACTTTGCGCGGAGCGATAATTTCACGCAAGGTCGAGAGAGCGGCTCGGATCGAGGCCATCGAGGCATTGTAGCTATCTTCGAGGAGCGTGAGGTTATTGGTCCCAGGGAGGATCTGGAGTCTCCCCGGAAGCGGTCGGAAATCAAGGAGTGCCGCTGCGATATCAACGAGGTTCATTTTCATGGCAATCCCCACTGCTACTCCCGAAAGCATAGTATTGACCTGATGCTGGCCGAGGACTCCGGGCAAGCGCACTGGCACGCTTTTGCCGAGATAGTTGAGTTTGAAGCTAATCCCCTCTACCTTGCCCTCTTCTTGGATAACTCGTAGATGCTCAGCTCGAACGGTGGCCTCTTTGGCAAAACCATAGGTGAGCACCTTGGCTCGAGTGCGAGTTATTTCTTTCATGGCTTGTTCATTGTCAGCGTTCACGATCGCAGTCCCCTCTTCGGAGAGGGCTGCCAGGAGTTTCCCCTTTTCCTTACCAATCGCTCCCACGCTGCCAAAAAATTCGAGATGACTTCCCGAGACATGCGTGAGAACCCCGATTGCCGGTTGTCCGGTCAGTGAGAGGAGGTAGTCCATATCGCCCGGCCGATCAATCCCCATTTCAAGCACGAGCACCTTGGGATAGCCGATGGGGAAGAATACTGTCCATACTCCACGCAAAAGCACCCGAAGCCAACCCCAGACGGAGCGCCCTGGGCTCGGGAGTCCGATGACGGTGAGCGGCACACCAAATTCATTGTTGAGGTTACCAGCCGAAGCCCGTACGTGAAAGTTTTTGGAGAGGACTAGTGCGATGGCTTCTTTGCTCCCACTTTTCCCTACCGATCCAGTAATACCAATAATGAGCGGCTTGGTCCGCTGGAGGATAAGACGAGTGAGAAGCTTGAGGAGGTTTTGGATCAATCGTTGCATAGAGTTAGGGCTTGGCAGTAAGGGGTTCAGTCGGTTGAATCCGGGCGTAGTTGAGGAGAAAAGTCATGATTTTGCCAAAGGTCGGAGCAGCACTTGACTCAGCCCACACTACATCCTTTGGATTATCAAACTTTACGATTATAGCAAACTGTGGATCTTGAATCGGTGCATAGCCGGCAAAGGAGCCAATCGTCTGACTTTCTTCATAGCCTTTTTCATTTTGCTTAGCCACCTGAGCGGTCCCCGTTTTACCACCAACGAGATACCCCGGGACATTGGCACGTTTGCCATGACCATTGACGACCACATTCCGCAGCATCGTGCCAATCTGCTCACTCGCGGCCTGACTGATCACCCGCCGTACTTCTTTTGGTTCAATGGGTACCTCCGTGCCATCAGTTTTGATAATTCTGTCGACAATTTGTGGCTGCATAAGCACTCCCCCATTGGCCATCGCCGCATAGGCTGAAGCCAACTGGAGTGAAGTAGCGGTAATACCTTGGCCAAACGAAGCAGTGTAAAATTGGAGACTCGCCTTGAGATTGTCGAGATTGCGGAGATTGCCTGGATGCTCAGCTGGAAGCCGCACACCGGTACGTGCGCCAAAGCCAAAGCGTTTCAAACCATCGCGAAAGTCCGCGTGCCCCACCTGACGCTCAACAAAGATCATCCCGGTATTGATCGACTGTTCCAAGACTTTGGTCATGGAACTTGGTCCATAGACTTTATTCTCGGCATTGTTGATTGCGTACCCAGCTTCTTTGATCACACCTGTGTCAGTATACTCAGTCGTCGGACTTACTTTCCCCGTATCGAGTCCGATAGCCATAGTAATCGGCTTCATGATGGAACCCGGCTCATAGGGAATACTTATATTCTGATTCATGAAGAGACTGAGGTCTTCGGTCTTCCCGTATTCATTGGGGTTAAAGTCTGGCACGGTGGCCATGGCGAGAATTTTCCCTGTCTTGGGCTCTATCACGATGGCACTACCATTATCAGCCCGAAACTGCTCATTGGCTTCACGCAAAATCTTTTCGACCTCGTGTTGTATCACGCGATCGATAGTGAGAACCAGACTATCTCCATCACGTGCTTCCACATGATCACGCTCCGAAAGACTGAGCCAGCGGCCGGCTGCGTCACGTTCTTGCGATACCTGACCATGTGATCCAGCCAATTCACTATTCCAACTGGCCTCAACTCCATAAATGCCTACTTCACCACTCTCAGCTGGCCCAACGAAGCCGATTGTTTTGGACGCGAGGTTCTCGGCTGGATAGTAGCGATAGACTTCCGGCAAGAGCGCAATCCCCTTGAGATTGAGTTCTTTGAGACGTTCCTCTTCTTCTCCACTAATCCGCTTTTTGAGGATTTCAAATGGATCATGGCGATCAGCAATCCGTTCCCGTACTTTGGCCTCATCAAGCCCGAGGATAGTGGCTACTGCGAGAGCTGTTGCCTGTTGGTCATCGATGAGCTTGGGCACTGCATAGGCCATTTTGTATTCTCGATTGACTGCCGCAGGATAGAGACCGTCACCATCACGAAGTGAAATCTCTCCCCGCTTAGCGAGGAGCGTCTGTGACATGAAGTGTTGCTCTTCGGCCAAAGCGAGGAACCGTTCACGATCAAAAATTTGCAAACTCAGGAAACGACCAAAAATAATCACGGCTGCCACAAGAAACATGCCGGTCAAAAAAGTAGAGCGCTTCGCTACACCAGCCTGAGTCGACGCCGGAGAGGAAGCAGTAGTCGTACGACGGCGCGGAGTCATGATAGGTGGGATAGAAGATTAGCGATAGGCCACAGAACCTGGACCAGTGATCACGAGCTCTCGGCTAGGGGAAGCGACTTCCATGCGCAGAGTGGCACTCCCCATTTCTACCTTCGTGAGTGATCGCCCCTCAGCTTCACGGAGGCGGAGCTCAGCATTATCTTTTTTGAGCTGAGTAATTTCCTTCTCGAGAGTACGCATATCATAGCCATAGACAGCCCGTTCATTGACCGCAAAGATATACATACCACCAAGCACGAAAAACAGCGCGGCGCCCAAAAGGAGCATGACTTGGGACGATCCCTCCAACCAAGATGATTTTTTCTCTCCTACCTCTTGTCGAGGTATGCGGCGCGAATGAGCCAAGCGCATAGTAGATTGTTTTTGTTTTGATATTTGACTCCCCTTCCCTACACTTTTTCTCCCCTGGATACCTTTAGAGTTTGACTATGCCTCGCAATTTAGCACTGCGTGAGCGCGGATTGGCATGCACCTCATCGTCACTCGGCGTGATTGGCTTTTTGGTCAGCACCCGACCCAACATTTCTTTTTCAAAAGTACGAAAGGTGCGCTTCACCAATGCATCCTCGCCAGAATGAAACGTCACTATGAGGAGCTTCCCATCCGACACGAGTGAGCGAAGCGCTTCCTGCAGGAAGAGCGTGAGGTGTTTCACTTCGCTATTGACCGCCATCCGCAGCGCCTGGAATACCTGTGTAGCTGGATGAATCCGGCCTCGTCGCCTCGCGGCCACTACATTGTCTTTGACGAGCTGTGCCAACTCAATCGTCCGTGTCAGTAGTCGCTTCTTGCGAGCGAATATAATCGCCGCTGCAATGCGTCCCGCTTCCCCCTCATCGGCATACACTCGAAAGAGTTCAGCCAAATCTGCTTCGGACCAATGATTGACGATATCAGCCGCTGTCACGGTTTCACTGGTATTGAGCCGCATATCGAGTGGTCCATCGGCCTGGAAGCTAATCCCGCGTTCAGGATCAGCCAATTGCTCGGATGAGAGTCCGAGGTCAGCCACGATCACATCTACCGCTCCCCACTTGGCTTCAGTGAGTGATTGACTAAGTTCGCTGTACGGTCGGTTGACGAGGAGTAGTCGCTCTTCTTGCAAAGCCTTGTAGAGAACTGGATCATGCGTCGCTCGTTCCCGAAATCGGAGAATCGCTTGCTGATCCCAATCAAAGGCCATCACTCGACCATCCTCTTCCACTGCTTCCACCAAAGCTCGCGTATAACTGCCACCACCGAGCGTAGCATCAATCACTCGCATCCCAGGTTTCATGGCTCCGAGATTGAGTACGGCGGTTAGCAAAACCGGAACATGGCCTGAGGGAGATAACGTATCCATAGGTTGTTGAGGTACTCAGGTGTTCGCTAATAAATACCGAGTGCCCCGAGTTCATTGGCAATTTTTTCGGTATTTTTTTCAGCTTGGTGTTTGTACTGCTTCCACTTTTGTTGGTCCCATATTTCCAAACGGTTATAGAGACCGACAACCGTGACTTCTTTTTTGAGTGCCGCTGCTTCCTTGAGATACTCCGGAAGGAGTACACGACCCTGAGCATCAAGCTCAGCATCACTGGCTCCAGCGAGCATCACTCGCGTGAAACTACGCTTCCCGGTTTCTCCGATCGGAAGACTCCCGAGCTTGGCAGCGAGCTCTTCCCATACCTTCATCGGATAAATGATGAGGGCGCCATCGAGTCCGCGGGTAATTACCACACGGTTCCCAAGTTCTCCTCGGAATTTCGATGGGAGCGCGAGCCGCTTTTTGGGATCGATGGAATGTTGATATTCACCGATAAACATAGCTCACCGCTCATGAAGAAGTAAAAGCCGAACAGACGAAGGTTTTTGATGAAAATCACCACTTTTCACCACTTCACTGTTCACAATCACCATTTTAAACCACTCCTCCACAAGATGCAACTGTGGCTCAAATAAGCCTTGAAAGAAACCCATTCGCCCAGTGCATTAGTTAGAGACGCTTTTTACTCGAGCGGACACGCCTGTCTACCGGTAGGCAGGGTTTTTCTTGTTAAGAAAAGAGTGGGAGTAAAAAAGAATGGGCGAATCCGCTGGGAGAAGCGAGTGATCTCGAATGATGCATTGGGCGAAAAATAAAAAAACTGCCTGTCGAACGTTGCGACAGGACAGGGTGAGTGAGGGCGTCAGATCCAGGCGACGAGGGTGGCGAGACATTGCTCAAGCCGAAGAAAAAATGCCGCTGGAAATCTCACTCGTCTTCAGTCTACACCAAAAAGAATCCTCGTCAAAGGATTCTTCTTTTCGATCTCACAACAATGGTTTATTTCTCTTTCCCGATTAAGAAACGGGTAAGCAACTGTACCCCGGCACCAATGGATCCTTTGGCGAGGTGTTCACCAGCAATCGAAGTCATGCGCGGTGCGATGTCGAGGTGCACCCACGGATACTCGGTAAATTGTTTGAGGAAGAGCGCTGCCGTAATCGCTCCACCCCACTTGGTACTCCCGACGTTCCCGATATCCGCATATGTACCTTTGATATCTTCGAGATATTCATCCCAGAGAGGGAGTGGCCAGACTGGATCCCCGACCGCCTGGCCGATATGTCGGAGTGTCGTCTCAAGTTTCTCATCTTCAGTAAAGATAGCTGTCGCCCGTTCACCCAGTGCCACCACCGCTGCACCAGTAAGCGTCGCGACATCGATCACGAGTACTGGTTTAAACTTCTTGGCATAATGTAGAGCATCAGAGAGAATCACGCGCCCCTCGGCGTCCGTGTCCTGGACTTCGATCGTTCTGCCCGAAGCAGTACGAATGATATCCCCTGGCCGATAGCTCCGGCCCGAAATCATGTTCTCGACCGCAGGCACGAGAGCGATAATATTTTTCTTCACTTTGAGCCGGGCACAAGCTGCCAATGTATGGAGCACAGTCGCTCCTCCAGACATATCCATATTCATTCCGAGGATATATTGAGACGGCTTGAGATTGATCCCGCCCGAATCAAAGGTCACGCCCTTGCCTACAAGAACAATCGGGGCTTCACTCTGCTTCCCGCCTCGATACTCGGCGATGATAAAACGTGGCTTGGCTTCTGAACCTTTACCAACAGCGACGATAGCTCGCATATTTTCTCGGATCAGACGCTTCTCATCCCACACCATGACTTTGACCGGAAGTTTCCGAAAGGTTTTCTTTGCATGCCTGGCTAAACTTTCAGGGGTCATATCACTCGCAGGAGTATTGGCGATACTCCTCGCCCTATTGGTTTCGGTAGCGATCACCGTGGCTCGTTTGATAGCCTGTGTAGCTTCTGATGTCTTTTTTACGCCAGCCAAGTTGACTTGTTCTAAACGAATCACACCTTCTTTGGGTGGAGTTTTATAATCGTCAAACGTATAGTCAGCAAGTAGGATATTGGTAGCGAGGAGCTCCACCAGTTCTGCTTCAACGAGTTTGAGCTCCGGGAAATGCCACTCCGAAAGATCTAAGGCGATACGCGAAGAGCGGTTGGCCTTGGCGAGATTGATGACCTTGCGTGCGAGTAGCCGCAAGCTACGCAAACTCATGTCCTGGCGTTTCCCCATCCCCAGTACGAGTGTCCGCTTTCCCGACTCAACGACTACGTGCTCAGCTGTGCCAGGGGTGAGTCGGACGATGAGGTCCTTGGCTCGCGAATTGGTGTTCAAAGAAAAACGCATAGATCTATTGTTTGTTCAGCATATTAACATCACCGAGAACTTCAGCGACATGCTCGGCTGGCTTAACCGGATCATAGATTTTGACTAGTTTACCCTTTGGATCAATGAGAAAAGAGATTCGATTGGTCCCCATATATTCGCGGCCCATAAATTTTTTCTTCCCCCAGACACCATAGAGCTTCACAACCTGTTTCTCTTCATCTGAAAGCAAAGTGAAAGGCAGTTCATATTTCTCCACAAACTTAGCATGCTTTTTCACTGGGTCAATCGACACTCCCAGTACTATGACTTCAGCTTTTTTCAGGGCAGCGAAATTATCTCGGAAACTACATGCCTCGACCGTACACCCCGGTGTATCGTCTTTGGGATAGAAGTAAAGAATCACCCACTTCCCTCGATACTGTTTCAAAGAATGTTTATCTCCATTTTGATCAGGAAGTGTAAAGTCAGGAGCCAGTTTTTTAATAGTTGGATAGGTCATAACAATAGAAAAAAGTTCAGAGCTTAGTGTAGCATAAAAAGTGTTGAAGCCCCACCGCGCAGTACGCAGTGAGGCTCCTATTACTCCTTTATCCCCGGCTTGGCCGAGGGGATGGTTTAGCGGGACTCGGCCCGAACCAGGCAATTGAAGCTGTTGAAGGCTTCAGGCAGTTCACCGACCTCCCGCTTCACCGATTCCAAAAGCCGCACGGCCTTCGCTCGCCGGCCGGACAAGAGCAGGCCTCGTACCAGACGGCGCAGCCGAGCCCACTCGTCCTCAGTAAGCTGGCGCGGCTTAGGCATTGGCCCCCCGAGTACGAACAGACCAGGTGCCGGAGCGACCAATCTGGCGATCGATCTCCTGACATAGTTCAGTGAATCCCTGAGGGAATACCACTGCCCTCTGGTCAATCACCTTCAGGAATGCCAGGGCGCTACCTGCACAGCCTCTGGCATGATGTCTCTGGGCTTGTTCGAAAAGCCCATGAATGTCAGTATGGGCGATTTGCACCCCGCTCGGGATGATACCCGTCTCCAAGTGCGGGCAGTAATCACCCGTTTCTTTGTGATCAACCAATTCTAGCTCCTGTTGTAGGTTTGGGTACTGCTCTCGCGAAAACGAGTGCTTGAGGATGGTAACATGGTTTTCTTTCATTGTCAAATATGGGCTTCGGACAACCAATTTGACCCCGTTAGAGAACACTGTGCCGAGGCACGACTTCAGTCGCTGGCAGCGACTTTTCTCTAACGGGGTTTGACAGCTTATTTTCCTCCTTTTATACTATCCCCATATGCAACACATCGGTCGTATTTTTAAGGGCTTTATGATGACCTTCCTCCTCTGGAGTGAAGGAGACCGATTTGTTTTTGCCCTTGAACGTTTACGCGACTAACCCCAAACTTTCGAAAGCAAAAAGAAGCCGGTCTCCCCACCATTAGGAACCGGCTTTTTTGTGCCACCACCTCTCAGGAGAAATAGATGTTTGAAAGTGCAGACCGAGGCGACCTCCGTCGCATGGGACTCCTCGACGAGACCCCATTCCAGATCATTTGCACCCACTGCGGTTCCCAGAACCCCGAGGAACGCCGCTGGTCCTGGCGCCATGGCGACCAGACCATCTTCGCCTGTTGCGACCGACGACTCGTTCAGGAGCATGGTGCCGACCCAAGGCAAGTGATCAAGCAATCACCCTGCCTCTTTGGTGGAGATCCAAGCAAGATGCTCGCCAAGATCGCTACCGCCCTCACTCGCTGACAACGCTCAGCGTTCAACATCCCCCCACCTTCGGCGCTTGCGGCAACACCCGCGGCGCCTGATTTATTTAAAATCATCTTGGAAGCCAAAAACACTTTGGCACGACCAGCAATAGTTACCTTCAAGAGAAAAAATACTCAATGTACTCAAACAAAATATTGCAAAAGTAAATTTTCTTGACCGCGAAGCTATCCTGCTTCAGGGAAAGAAGGTTTACTTTTGCAAACTAAGCAGTAGGCAAATATTTTCTGCCTTTCAATTTTTTTGGAAAATATTCCTGCTCAGCAGCTTTTTTGTTTTTGTAGTCGGGTGTGTACTTGTATCCCTTACCATAACCAATATTTTTCATCAGCTTCGTTGGCGCATTTCTGAGATGGAGTGGTACCGGCTCATTGGGGTAATCATGCACATCAGCCTTGGCCGCGCCATAGGCGGTATACAAGGCATTGGACTTTTTCGAAAGCGCCATATAGGTGACCGCCTGAGCAAGATGCACCTCACACTCGGGCATCCCGAGCATATGCGCTGCTTGGAAGGCTGCTACGGCCTGAGGCAAGGCAAACGAATTGGCTATGCCGATGTCCTCGGAGGCGAAGCGTACCAAGCGCCGCGCAATATAGAGCGGGTCTTCGCCCGCTTCGAGCATCCTGGCTAAGTAATACAAACTTGCATCAGCATCCCCACCACGCATCGATTTGTGGAGCGCCGAGATAAGGTTATAATGCTCTTCGCCATCTTTGTCGTAAAGGACATGCGAGCGTTCGGCTACCTCTCCCACTCTTTCTGGCGTCACTTTTTTGCCAAGTTCTACGACCGCTTCAAGGAGCTGATACGCGGCCCGGGCATCACCACCCGAGAGCGCAGCGATAAATTGCAGTGCTTCTTTGCTCGCTTTGACCTTTTTGGTTTTTAGTTGATCGTCCTCAGCCAGTGCCTCTTCCAAAAGCCTCACAATGATTGTCTCATCGTGCTTGGCAAATACAAGTACTCGGGTACGAGAGAGAAGAGCAGCATTGACTTCAAAACTCGGATTCTCGGTCGTAGCTCCAATCAAAGTCAAAGTCCCATTCTCCACATGTGGGAGGAGAGCATCTTGCTGGGCTTTGTTCCACCGGTGAATTTCATCGACAAAAAGAATGGTCCGCTCCCCGAGTCGCCTCGCACTAGCTGCTTGCTCGATCACTATCTGAAGATCTTTCTTCCCACTCGAAACTGCCGAAAGCGACACAAAGTGGGCCGCCGTTTCCGTAGCGATGAGTCGCGCCAAGGTGGTCTTACCGGAGCCAGGCGGACCCCAGAAGATAAGGGACGGTACCATGTCACGCTCGATCATCTGCCGCAAATATGAACCCTCGCCCAAGAGTTTTTCCTGACCGAGAAATTGTTCCAGGGTTTTGGGTCGGCGCCGCTCAGCCAAAGGCTCAAAAGACATATCAAAAATCAAATATCAAAACGAAAATTTTCAAAAATACTTTTGTACGACCGCGAACGTATCATCGTTCAGGGAGAAAAAAGTTATTTTGGAAAATTTTAACCGACAAGGTCAGAAAAAACGAGCGTCAGTCCAACCGGCGCATGGTCAGACCCGGGCACATCATCGAGGATAAAGGCGTCTTTGATATTGTGTTTGAGTCGCTCATCGACAAAGAAATAATCGATCCGCCAACCAACATTGCGCTCCCGTGCTCGGGTTTTCATATCCCACCAGCTGTACTGGACTTTGTCGTGATTGGCCAAGCGAAAGGTATCCACAAAGCCAGCTGCGATAAACTGATCGATCCATACTCGCTCACTCGGCATAAAGCCCGAGGTATTTTCGTTTTCTTTGGGCCGCGCTAGGTCGATCTCCTGATGTGCTGTATTCACGTCTCCACAAAAAATTACAGGCTTGCTTTGCTTTTTGAGATGTTTGAGGTAATGAAGAAAGGCTTCATAAAACTCAAGCTTGTACTGAAGCCGGAGCTCCCCTGATCCGCCATTGGGGAAGTAAATATTGAGAAGAATAAACTCACGAAATTCCATCTCGATCACGCGGCCCTCACGCGAGAGAATATTGCTCCCAAAAAATGTTTTGACAGCCAGGGGCTTGATCTTGGTATAAATCCCCACCCCGCTATAGCCTTTCTTTTCGGTCGCAGAGTGAAAATAACTCGTATAGCCGTCCGGATTCCGTAGACTTTCTTCGAGTTGATCTGGATGTGAAACTTTGGTTTCTTGGACTCCGACGATTGGGTACTGGCCTCGCTGCATCCAATCAATAAAGCCCTTGCGACCAGCAGCTCGCAAGCCATTCACATTCCAGGAAATAAGCGTATAAGCAGTTTGCATAGTACCCTTATCCTACCATATCCACAAAAGCCATAAAAAGTACGCGCCGCCCTGAATCAACTGATCACAGAGCGGCGGGGGGTGGGATAGGCAGGGGGGCTAGTCGTCACCAAACGGCTTTCCCATGATGCCATCCCAGATGGCACCAAGCGCCAGAAAGGGCCATGCCAGGAGATAGCAGATCTCCTTGACCCAACTCTTCGGCGTTGGTGGTTGAGAAGGAACAATAAGCACTCGGGCCATGCAGATCTCCTTTCGTAGCGAGTGCCAAACACATTTTCATAATCCCTCTGAAAGAGAAAAACGTCAAGAATCAAAAAAATGAAAAATGCTTTACAAAAAGATGCGCCGCCCTCGAGTCCGTAGACAAGAGAGCGGCAGAGGTAAGGACGTCCTACAGGAGTTTCCGCCGGCGGAGCCACTCCTCGCCACCGATGCGTGTACCCGCAAGGGGTTGCCACCAGGAGTCGAACAGCACCCAGAAGACGATGATCGAGACCAGAGCAATGAGGATAGGCAGGACGAGACCGGGAAACAAGAACAGACTTGCTGTCTCGGCCAGTACCATCAGGCCTACCAGCCAGGGTAACACCCGCTTGGTCAGAAAGACCATTCCTCGGAAGACTTTCGTCAAAGCCTTCCGTACGGCGACCTCGAGGAGGCCCGCCAATAACGAGATCAAACTCGCCAAAAATTCCATGGTTGCCTCCAAGGGACGATGCAATCGCGACACGATCACTTGCTCCCAGTATACCACAAAACACTACCCTTGTCGACGGTGTTTTGTGGCTTTTTCAAGCCTTAATTTTTGCCTTCATTTCGATCGAGGAGTAAGCAACAGGCTTTTTTGGTTCTTTGCCAATGAGGTGCTCGCGGCCCGAGAGTCGGAGGACGAGATGGTCAAGCTCGGTGTAGCGACGCTTCTTTTCGTGAATATCGACATCGTCATGCATTTTGAGTGCGGCCGTCCCTGGTCGTGGTGAGTACCAGGCGATATAGGCTCGCTCAAACTTGACTTGGCGAGCGATATCGAGCGTCTCGGCAAAGTCGTCGAGGGTTTCTCCAGGAAAGCCAACGATGATATCGGTCGTAAACTGCACATCGGGCACCTTGGCACGAATGCGATCGATGAGCTCGAGATACTCTTCCCGCGTATACCAACGATTCATGGCTTGGATAATTTTGTTACTCCCCGCTTGGATGGGGAGATGGAGCAAACGATCAATGTTTGGATGCCGCGCAATCACATTGATGAGAGCATCCGAAAAGTCCCATGGATTGGACGAGAGAAAGGACACTTTCTCGACACCAGGGATAGTCGCCACGGCTTCGAGGAGTTGGGGGAAAATCGTTGGAATCCGATGACGACCCAAATGTTTGACCATGACCGGCTCCACGAGCTCGCCACTCGGGAGTTCGTATTTCCCCTTGTTTTTCATGGCTTCAAAAAGGATATCGGCGCCATAGGAATTCACGTTTTGCCCGAGAAGCATAATCTCGGTCTTACCATCCGCTACAGCATGTTTCACTTCATCGAGAATATCTTGGAATGACCGCGAACGTTCTTTGCCCCGCGAAAATGGCACGATACAAAAAGCACAGTAGTTATTGCAGCCATTGGAAATGACAATTGAGGCAAGTTTGCCCTTGCTCCGCTTGGGCGCTCTCTCAAACCCTACTTCTTCGAGTGGCAGGAACTCCACGTCGGGCATGCGTCCCTGCATGCGTTTGATGAGCTTCCCTGATGGTTCACGGGCGGCTGCTCCGACCAGACACCCAGTAATCACAATATTGAGATCGTCACGGTCACGCTTAGATTTCTCGCGGAGATTTTTGACCAAGCCATAGACTTTTTCTTCGGCCCGATCACGCACAATACACGTGTTGATAATAAGAGTCGAAGCGGTTTCCAAGTTTGGAGCAGGCTGAAAACCCCTGGCTTCGTAGTAGCTCGCCAGCCGCTCTGAGTCAGCTACATTTTGCTGACAACCAAAAGTTTGAATGAAATAGGTTTGAGACATATCCAATCAGAAGAATCTTGATTCGTATAAAAAGTAAGTACATGCTGCTCCTCTTTTGTTTCCCTTGTCACAGTGCACTCTCTATCATCAGGCACGGGCCCTCACTACCAGGCACAGAAAGCCTACGGATTATACCGGGACAGAAAGAAATATTCAATTATTTCTCCTGTTTCTTCTCAACGATAAGCTGACCGCAGGCAGCGGCGATATCAGCTCCCATGGTACGACGCCGAGTCACGTCAACCCGTGCATCAAGGAGTTTCTTTTCAAAAGCGAGGAGGGCTTTACTCTCACTCGTTCCGTACTTACTCTTGGTATCGTTGTACGGAATGAGGTTGATCTTCACTTTGCCCACCTTCCGAGCAAACTGAATGAGCTTCTCGGCGTGCATAGCTGTGTCGTTTACTCCAGAAAGCATAACGTACTCAAATGTCAGATGTCGGCGACGGGAAGCAAAGCGCGTAAAATAGTCTTTGGTCCAGGTAGCCAAATCCTCCAGAAAGTTGGGATACGACGAAGGCATGATATTGCGGCGGGTTTCACCATCAGCACTGTGCAAAGAAACAGCCAGTCTGACAGGAGGCCACGTTTCATCAGAGAGTAGCTTCCGGAGCATCGGAATCAGTCCAACCGTCGAAACCGTCAGTCGCGTTGGTCCCATATCGGTGTATTGAAGAAGAAGCTGAAGGGAAGTTTTGACATTGTCATAATTAGCTAACGGTTCGCCCATACCCATATAAACCAGGTTTGAAATACGCTGTTCGAGCTTTTCTCCACCCTTCGATAAACTCAGGGTGGCTTTATTTCTTAAGAAATAAAGCCAGAAACGATATTGGTCAATAATTTCATCCACGGTCAAATTGCGAGTGAAGCCCATTTTTCCGGTAGCGCAAAAGGTACAGGCCATAGCACAACCAACCTGAGATGAGACACAGATACTCCAAAACCCTCGCGAATTCTGCATCAAAACTGTCTCAATCATCTTGTGATCAGCCGTCTCCAAGAGCGCCTTATAGGTATCGCCACGTTTACTCTGGAGCACATGTCGCTCGGTCAGACTCACCCACGGGAGAGACTGTTTGAGGGTCGCCCGCAATTCTTTGGGGAGCGTCGAAAGAGAGTCCCAATCCTCGATCGTGGGCATGAACAACCCTTCCCAAACCTGGGATTGGCGATACTGAGGAAGGAGTTGCAGCACCTCAGCGAGCTTGTGTTGACGAGTCTCAATCATAAGTAAGGTAACAACAATACCATCAAAGACTACTCCCGTCAATGAGGCAAGCAAAGGGGGTCTCTCGGACCTACCCAACAAATCCTTGCAAGCTTTTGATCCCTACGCTACTCTTTATCGCGAGCTTGGATGAAAAGATTTTTTTGCGGTGCAATGGTTTTAGTATGCTCATCGCGCAGCACTGACAATTTTTCCAAAACCATCAGAAACTTGTCTTCATGAAAAACGGTTTCTTTAATCGTCTTTTCGAGATAGGCTTTACGCTCTTCAGGGCTCCAGGCATAGGCAAAAAGGCTTTTCCGCCACTCATATCCTCCTAATCCTGCCACAATCAAAAAAGAAATGAAGAAGAGTAATTTATAATGCTTCAACCAGAGAACAAAGATTCTCTTAACGAGATCACCCCAGTGAATTTTTTTGAATTTAAGTTGCATAGCTATTCTTTGGTATACACGACCAGGTCAAGTTCTGTCGCCAACACAACGGCTGCGGAAACGTCTTCACGCGCCGCTTCGGGTATTGCCACTACATCTTGCTCCCCTCCCTGGACCAAGTCACCGCTAAATACACCAGTAACGTTCGTGACCCGCTCAGCTTCGGCTTCCTTAATAGAAAGCCCAAGCACCTCAAGTGCATACGGCATCGTTTCTACCTTGCTCAAATAGCTGATCATCGCCCTGTAGGGAGCTTTAATAGTGAGTGTGATT
Organism: uncultured Bdellovibrionales bacterium; assembly: GCA_964579335.1. GTDB lineage: Bacteria > Patescibacteriota > Minisyncoccia > Moranbacterales > UBA1568 > SSEF01. The sequence continues at coordinate 33,159 of CAZOFS010000005.1, read as the reverse complement.
CGAATATAATGCTTGAGTGGTAAAGCATCAAGAAGACCGGTAGCTTTGGTCTTACGTTTTTCATTCGGAGTAGGAGGAATATCTGTATCATTACTCTCACCACTCACCCCTTCTTTTTTGTCTTTCCCAGGAGACTCCTTGGGAGTAGTCTTGCTCTCCAGGAACGTATTATCGCGTGACACAATTTCAATTTCTACCCCCTCATTTTTGGCTAGCCGCTCAAGTTCACGAACAAAACCTACCAATTCTTCTTTGGAGAGAATGATATCGAGCTCCTGCGCGCGTGACTCGATCAGAGCATTTTGCTTCTCAAGCTCTGAAAGACGCTGCATTTCAGCAGATCGATATTCACGCAAAACATCCATTTGCTGGATAGTATCCATTCGTCCACTGATAGCCATATGCAGGGAACGGACTCCAAACCAAAGTAAGAGTCCAATGAGAAGCATCAATCCACACTGGATGACCCATGGCTTAGCTGTGTACCACCAGGTTTGATTATTCATAATTGTTTTCGATTACCAACGAGACATTCACGTTTCATATTGAAATCAATTTGAAAATCGAGCTCCGTCTGAGTAAAGAGATTGGATAGTGGCACTTTGACATCACTCGTGCACTCGGCCGCCTTGAGCGCCGCTTCAAACGCAAGAAATTGTTCCCGAGTTTTAGCCTCACCAATAAGCGAAACGGTGTAATCCTTGGTCACCAGTTCTACCAAACCTACTCCCTCAGGGGTCAGACTCTCGAGTAGTTCGAGTAAATTTCCCCACTGATGATGCTCTTGGAGATACTTGTTGACATCCTCACTTTTGGCATTAATCTGCTTAAATGTCTCCTGATACTGCAGAAGCTTTTTGGTCTCACTGCTGTTTTGCTCGATGCTCGCGAGTGTTGACTCAGCACCTTTAACCTGGTAATTGAGTAGGAAATAAATTCCACCCAATACACTAATATAAAAAATAACCAAGAGCAAAATAAGCGAAGTCTGCCACAGGAAAAAACGCGAATAGAAACGCCGGGAGAGCGCTTGCTGTTTTTCCTCTGGAAGAAGATTAAGTAAAATCCGCATATTCGTCGAGGCCGCGCAATGCGAGGCCAATTACAGTGGAATACTGAACTGAGTGCCCCCGATCAATTGGTGGGAGCGTTCGACCCAAGCGTACATTTACCCACGGATTACCAAATTCAATTGATTGATTCAGCCGCTTCGTTAGGTACGGCAGCAGTCCCTTCATATTAGAACCACCTCCACAAAGGACAACGTTATCAATAGCCTTGGAGTATCCCAGATTAGAGAGGTAGAAATTAATCGAGCGTTCGACTTCGCTAGCGATATTCTCAAGCACTGGCTGAGCTGCTTTGAAAAGTGGACTCTTAAGCGCGAGCGACCCGAGACCATACTTGATCTTCATCGCCTCAGCTTCCTCAAAAGGGATGCGCATCTCTTTGGAAATAGCATCCGTAATCATTTGTGAAGAAAGTGGAACACTCGAAGTAAAGCAGGGGGTATTGCCAATGGCCACCAAAAAACTCGTGCGCCGATCACCAATGTCGACAATGAGACGTGTCTTGTTTTCATCCTGTTCTGCCAGGAGACTGCGTGCCTGAGCGATAGATTCGGTCTCGAAACCGACCACTTCAAGTCCTGCTTTTTCCAAAGCGCTGTGAAATTGGTCTACCATATTGCGCGCCACCGCCACTACAAGCACACTCATCTTACCTTTTTCTTGGATCAGCCGTTTCTCAAGTATTTGATAGTCGTAGTACACCTGGTCGAGAGTAAGTGGGATATTGGCCTCAATTTCCCATTTAATCGCTTCTTTAACTTCCTCTTCCGACATTTCAGGCAAACCGATGATACGCAGAAAGGCCTTCGTTTCAGGCAAAGAGCAGATAACTTTCTTGGTCCGAATCGGTGAAGGAGTCGTCTTTTGAAGAATGGTCTGCACTGCCTGAATCAATGTATCCTCCTTCACAATCTCCCCGTCAACAACACTTCCCAAAGGAAGTGGTACCGAACCAAAGCTCGTTACGATCTCTTCTTTCCCTTCACGCTCAAGCCACATAGCCTTAAGTGAAAGGTCTGAGAGATCGAGACCAAAAGATTGCGGGAAAAGATTAAATATTTTTTTGTGGAGCAAACTCATATCAAACGTTTTGTTTTCTTTTTGGAAACCACACCACTTATCATATCATGTCCCAATACAACTCATTCACCAAACAACGCTAGAGTTCCTCCCAAAGATCCAACTCATACTGCGTACCGGTAGGAAAATAGGGTGGTGGGCAGTAGAGCAGATTATTGTCGTAGTAGAGATTACGTGTCTCATAGCCAGAAACATGATTCCCCATCGCATCAGCCCAAGCGAAACCATAGCGTTCATTGCTCGAAATCGCACCATAGACCGTGATTGTATCCCGAGTAGAGTAGGCACCTGTATAATTAGCTCTCCCAACTCGACCTGACTGAGCCAGGAGTGCTGCGTCAATCCGTAGATCATCCTCACTTTGACGATAAACCTCCACATCGTTTTGTCCAATAAGACCAATCATATCTGTACAGTCATAGTTAGTGTAGCGCACGTCTCGTCCCAGATACATTGTCTTCTGTGCAGCTGAGATAAGATTGGCAGCTACCACGGTTACGCGTCGACCATTAACGGTGCCCTCGAGCCAGACATTATTTTCGACAAAAATCACTCCCCCATCAGGGATAGCATAATTAGACCAGCCACCATTGTAGTTAATGATTTCATTGGTTGAGGCATTGAAGCTCTGAACCGTCCGGATATCAAAAGTATCATTGGATTTCAAGATAATATGTCTTCCCTGACGAGTATTATCGAAATAGCGACTCCCATCAGTCCCTGCCTGCGCCTCAGCCTTCATGAGATTGAGATCGCCAACCAGGCCATTGAAATCAAGTGGGGCCACAGGAAAATCACGCCCAGCTTCAAACACATCTGTACGACTTGGCACTGTGTTTGGCGGCGCTTCTCCGGGCCGAAAAGCGTTATTAATCCCGGTGGCTGGTGGAGCATTAACATGCGTATGCACCCCAAATTCATTGGCTCCTGTATGATCTGGATCATTGTACTGATCCACCGCGCTCGTGACCAAATTATGTGCAAGTCCATCAAAACGAATACCCCCATTAGAATGGAGTTTGCCGAACACTTCTGTCCCCGATCCAAAACGGACAGCTTCATTGGTCAGCACCGCATATTCACTCCATGATGGGCGACGGAGACGTACTCGGAGAGTTCGCGAGAGAGCTGGATTGCGAAAAGTGGCCCCTGTAGCCTGGATATATACAATAGTTGTCCCTGGGTCAGGTGGAGTAACGGTAATCGTATATTGCCCACCAGCAAAGGTACGCGTATAGGGTGTGGCCTGTCCAAGAGCTGTTCCTCCATCCCAAAAGGCCTGGACTTGTCCAGCTGTACGCCCATCAAGCTGATGAGCTAAGTACCACTTGTAGAAATGAATCCCTGCTTCAGCGATATGGAGCGATTGCTCTCGATCACGATCCTTGAAACTGTATCCGAGATAGGATCCAACAAAGCCAACAATCGACGTGAGAAGAATCATGACCGTAGCCATAATAGCAAGTGCGTAAGCCAGAGCTGATCCTCGAAGAGTAGGCATACTAGTAGTTATTGAGATTTCTCAATTCGGCAAATGATTGGATATTGATGTGATCTGGTACATGAAGCGGATCAATATTAACCATAAGATGTACTCTGATCATTCGTACATCTGCCACATCAACTGGGGCCGTCAAAGGATTATTAACCGTATCCGATGGATAATCATCATTGTAATAGTAGAATACGGGATTGGCATTGGTATTAATTACTGACTTTGCAATAATATTGGTTGTGCCGTCTCCATTCGGATACGTCACCGGTAGTCCTGCAACTGGATTGGTCACCCCTCGATAGAGTACCCCGTTGAGCAGGTAGTAGTGTACCCGCTCGGTTACCCCATCATTATCAATATCGAGATACACCTTGAGATCAAATTTATCGCCTGACTCGATAGGATAATCCCCATTGTCTGCCTGTCGGACCTTGCGCAACTCAGCTACAATAGCATTCACACCACGTGACGCCAGAACAGAAGCATTACCCATTTCAATAATGTACTTATTTGATTGCCAGCTATTGAGAAACAGGTACGTAAAACCACCCATCCCCATAATCATAATGGCGATAGCAATCAACATTTCTATGAGTGACATGCCCTTAAGTCTTTTCATACAGTATTGATTAAGCACACTAGCTTGGATTGAGGGAAAACTGTTTTTCTTCAAGTTTATTGCCCGCTACTGAGAGATTCCCCGTTTCGGTTGTAAAGCCAGAAGCAGTGATTTCGACATCATACGTCTCAGCTACCAAGGGAGTATTGCTCGTATGGAAAAACGCTTGGCCATACGTATCGGTCGTCACCGTAGTGTCATAAGCAAGCGTAGTATTGGAAAGACGGACAGTAGCTCCAGCAATCGGTTGCCCATCGGTGGCATTGATCGCAGTAATAAGAGCTGAGCTAAAACTCTCGTCCGCTAGAACCATAGTTATGGTTTCAGTTGTGCCAGGTGGCAAGTTGATCGTCCCAAATGTAGCCTCTTCCGGAACCAGCCGGAGATAACGATAATTAGCCTCTCCAGCATCGAGGGTAACAGTATATTCACCCGTGCTCCGATCATCAATACTCTCTTCCCCACTCCCATCAGTCGTGAGAGACTGGGTATAATCATAAATCGGTGACCCATCACCCGGATCATTACCAATCACCAATCCACCAGTAATATCGAAATCAATATCAGCTATATCCGCTCCAAACGGATCTTCCGAGCGTAGTTCGATAGTCGAAGTTTCATCACTCACGAGTGAAGTAGCAGTCAAACTCCCCGCCACAACCGTAGAGTGAATGTTGACCGGGTTAAAGGCTGAGGTAGGGTATGGATCATAGGTGGCATTGGCATAATATCCGCTTTTCGAAACCGTAATCTCATATCCCTGGACTGAAGCTGGGGCTCCTGGGAAAGAGACGTTGCCATTAGCATCGGTACTGGCTGTGATATCCACCGCTGGAGCAACACTTCCATTGACGATATGCACCGATGCATTGGCCACCCCAAGCCCGGCAGTATCGAGCACATTGACCGAGAGGATTCCCGTACCAGCTGCCACAGACTCTACTCCATCGAGAGAAAAGAGTGAGGTAGCCACTACTTTTTCACTATCACTCCCTCCACCCCAAGTCACTGTGATCGTCACCTGCTTGTAGTCATTGGGAGCAAGATCCGTCCCAGCACCAAGCGTACCATCGGTAGCGTCATCGACGAACTGAACTAGGGTATGCACATTGTACGCTGCCGTGTTAACCGTCATCGCTTGATTTTCGACCAAGGTCCCAACAGGAATACCAGTCGTAGTCCCAATATCATCAAAGATAATGCTACGAACAATCTCAAGCTGTTGATTGGCTACTGCTACAGCTCCGAGACGGTTTTTGACATTGACGATATGATTGGTCGCGAGCACCCATGTTTGATAAAACGCCATGGTAATCACCGAAAAAATAAAGAGGAACATCAAGGCTTCAATGAGAGTGAAGCCTCGACGCCGTAAGGATAGAGACTGAGAGATTGAAGAAGTCACACGCAATGAGCTTATTTGATATTCTCAAGTACACTATACATTGGCTGAAGCATAGCTACTGCAAAAAACCCAACCGAACCACCGATGAGAAGCATAAGGATCGGCTCAACAATTGATGACATATTTTTGGTAATCTGTGATACTTCTTCCTCGTAGAACTCGGCCAAACGCTGAAGCACATCTTCGGTCTTGCCTGTTTCCTCACCCACCTGGATAATTTGTGGGACTAATACGGGGAAAATCTTAGGATACTTCTCAATAATCTTTGAAAGCTCCGTCCCTTTCTGAATCTCATCAATCCCCGCGGTCAGTGCTTCTTTGTAGTACACATTCCCAAGAGTTCGAGCTACGATAGTCATCGCTTTGACTACCGATACACCACTCTTGAGGAGTGAGCTATAGATCCGAGCAAATCGAGCTGAGTTTACTTTGATAATAATATTGCCTACGATAGGCAATCGAAGAAAGAGCCAATGGAAAAAGTGCCGGCCAACATCGGTCTTGTAGGCGTAACGGATAGATAAGAGTGTACCGAAAAACAGGCCAATCGTAATAATCCAATGATTACGGACAAAGTCACTCATATTGATAATGAATACCGTTGTTGCTGGAAGCTCAACATCCATGTCGACGAACACTTGGGTAATCTTGGGGAGAATATAGGTGAGCATGAGAATTCCAATCCCAATCATTGCAACCACAATCACTGCCGGATACGTCATAGCTCCCCGCACCTTGGAGAGGAGATCATGTTCCTTTTCGAGTTGGAGCGCCAGAATATCGAGCACTCCTTCGAGATTCCCCGACACCTCACCCACAGCGACCATATTGACAAAGAGCTCATTGAAGACACTCGGGTACTTGGCCAAACCCTCAGAAAGTTGCTTCCCAGCCTGCACATCTTCGTAGACACTCTGGAGAATCTTTTTAAAACGCTTATTATTGGTTTGGACAGCGAGATTAGAAACTGCCCGCGATACCGTAAGCCCCGAAGACACCATAACAGCAAGGTTACGGGCAAACACCATTTTTTCTTTGAGTGGAATCGAAATAAAACGATCGAGAAAGCGAACCTCTACTCCAGTTGCTTCGGCCTCAACCAACTCTACCGACGTCACGAGAAAACCATCGGCCCTCAGTTCCTGAGCAAGTTGCTTTTCATCTTTGGCTATGAGCTCACCACCTCTGGTCTCACCAGAAGCAATACTCTTGGCCGTATAGAGAAATTTCGGCATAGTAAAAGCTTGTGTCTTTCTATTGGTATTGGTTTCAGTATAGCACTACTCTGCCCGCTCGGAGTAGCCACAAGAGTGACCTACGCAATTTGAGATAAACGCTGTTTGAAACGTTCGAAGATTTTTGGGCCCTTGGGTTCAGGCAAAAAGACCAGAGCTCGGTCGGTAGCCTCGATAAAACTCCCTGGAAGAGCAGTCTTGGGGTTGTGTTCAATAAAATAGCATTGTAAACGCGCCGCCCATGGCTCGAGCCAAGTCAAGGGAATGAGCCATTCGAGGAAAGCTTGTAATTGCCTTACTATATGTCCCGTCGGACGGAGAAAGTGAACAGCGCTCACAGTAGGCAGAAAGTTGGGACGGTAGCGAAGCATCCAACGATTGGCGAGCTCAAACTGACGAAAGGTTTCTCGACCAATCACTGGATAGAGAAAACGGTATTCATGGGAAGAGAACAGGTCTTGAAGCGGAACCGCGAGTTGGGCATCGGAGAGGTAACAGTTGAGACAAGCTCGATCATAGACTTTGGTGCCATGCCGCCGTTTGCCGAGAAGCGAAAGCCAGAGAGTAATGAGAAGTCTCCCCGTCCAAATCGCTCCGCCTCGCATAACCACGAGGAAGTCCCAGTCACTCTCCCGGTCACCCTGTTTCATCGAGAGACTCCCCGTGAGGGCGATCATCCGCACGAAAGGAAGCCAACTACAGGCACGAATAAGACGACTGGCCCGTTTGAGTTTTTCCACGGCTGTCTTTTCTCTTCGGATACGGAGCGGGATCAAATCAGTCCGATCTGGCAAGACCCAAAAGCCCTGAAACATTACTGCCCTCCCCGCCCGTTGTAAATCATCAAGCGTACGGAACACTGCACCGAGACTAACCGGCTCAGTCTGACTCACTCCATCAGCGGTCAATAAATGCTTCCATACCTCAAACCCTGTGAGCGGATAGTCGAACGTATCGTAGTAGACCAGTGTTGAGAGAACAGATTTTTGGAGCATAACGCACAAACTTCAAATTTCAATTTAGAGAACATAAAATAAATTTCGAAACACCAAAATCTTAAACATCATATCTTGGTATCATTTTGAAATTTGTATTTTATAATTTGAAATTGTTTACAGGTATTTAGCCGTGGGACTCTTTTTCACCTTCTTGAGTTTTTCGGGTACTCCAGCATAGAGCACCTCTCCCCCGCGCGATCCACCATCAGGCCCCATTTCGATCACCCAGTCAGCTGAGCGAATAACATCGATATTGTGCTCCACTACGAGGACGGTATTGCCCTTGTCTACCAGGGCGTTGAGGACTTCGAGTAGACGGCGTACATCTTCAAAGTGGAGTCCGATCGTCGGCTCATCGAGGATATAGAGAGTGTTGCCCGTTGATTTACGAGCGAGTTCAGTTGCGAGCTTAATACGCTGCGCTTCACCACCCGAAAGATTGGGTGCACTTTGCCCCAAGACAAGATAGCGTAATCCTACTTCCTCAAGCACACGGAGTTTTTCTTCGATCATCGGTTGGTCGAGGAAAAAACCTCGTGCCTCAGCCACCGTCATATTGAGTACATCTGCGATCGTCTTCCCTCGGTACTGGATTGAAAGCGTTTTCTGATTATAGCGAGTCCCACCACACGCTTCACACGGGATATACACATCTGGAAGGAGGTACATTTCGATTTTCTTGAGTCCTCCACCTTGGCACACTTCACAACGACCACCGCGCATATTGAAGCTAAAGTACGAAGCCGAGTAACGCTCCTTCTCGGCTTCAGGTGTCGCTGCAAATACATCACGGATATGACCAAAGACACCCGTATAGGTAGCTGCATTGGAACGTGGTGTACGGCCGATTGGATCTTGATTCACCGTAATCACTTTATCGATGTGATTAATGCCCGTAATTTTCTCATGCTTGCCTGGCGCAGTCTTGGCCTGATAGAACGTCTGGGCCAAAGCACGCGACAAAATATCATGCACCAAGGTTGATTTGCCCGACCCCGATACACCAGCCACCGCGATAAACATACCGAGTGGGATATCTACGTCAACACGTTTGAGGTTGTGTTCCGTAGCACCTACGATACGGATGCTCTTCCCATTGCCACTTCTCGGCTTTTTTGAGAGTGCCACTCGGCGTTTCCCCGAGAGGTACTCACCCGTCAGAAGCTTTGACTTGAGAAGTTTGTCTGGGGTTCCGGAAAAAATAATTTCTCCGCCATCATTGCCCGCACCTGGACCAAGATCGATAATCCAGTCGGCCTTGCGCATAATCGCTACATCGTGCTCCACCACGACAAGCGAATTGTTGGCTGTACGAAGTTCCTCGAGCGCGCGAATGAGACGGTCCGTATCACGACTATGAAGCCCGACCGATGGCTCATCAAGCACATAAATAATTCCCGAAAGACCAGACTTAATCTGTACCGAAAGTCGAATGCGCTGTGCCTCACCGCCCGAGAGGGTGTCCGCTCCACGCGACAGCTCCAAGTACCCGAGACCCACTTTGTCTACCGCCAATAAGCGACTGGTCATCTCAAAGAAAAGCGCTTCAACCAAGTGTTTCGGGTGACGGAGTGCAATAAGCTTTGGCTTGAGGTCAGTGAGCAAAGTGATCAACTCTTCAACACTTGTATCAACTATCTGATCAATCGAATACCCATCGATAAATACCGCCAGTGATTCAGTCCGCAAACGCTTGCCATGACAATCCGGACACTCTTCGGTATACATATAGCCCTCGATTTCACCTCGCAAGTGATCAGACTTGGTCTCACGATACTTTTCCTCTAGCATACCAATAATACCCGGGAAACCAACGACAGTTCCGTCCACCAGTTTGGCATCACCGTGAAGGAGGTACTGCTTCTGTTTGGCCGAAAGTTTTTTGATGGGGAGATCGAGAGAGATTTTGGCTCGCCGCGCGGCTTCCTCGAGGATAGCCATCGGTCCATGTCCATTACCACGACCACCATTCATTTTGCTCCACGGCCGCACTGCTCCTTCAGCCAGGGACAGGTTTTCATTGGGAATAACAAGCTTGGGATCAAACTCGAGTGTCACCCCAAGCCCGCCACACTTAGCGCAGGCCCCTTCTGGGCTATTGAAAGAAAAGTGGGCTGGAGTAAATTCTGGGAGCTCCACCTGGCATTTCTCGCAACGGAATTTCTCATAATAGGTATGCCAATGTTCCCCACCGACGAGAACACGCAGTACTCCTTGGCCCACATGAAAGGCTGAGAAGAGTGAATCAAGAATACGTTCTTTGTCTGGATGAGCTGGGTCAAGATTGAAGCGATCCACCACCACTGAGAGTGGCCCCATAAGACTAAGGTCAGCCCGCAGTTTAAGTTCGGTCACGAGCGATGACTCACCGGCCCACAAGACCCGCACATAGCCCCAGTCTGAAACAAGTTCGAGCATCTCACCCAATTTCTTCCCTTGGAGTTGTGGGCTATCAGCAACAATCGCTACTGCTGTTCCCGATTCAAGTTCGAGCAGCTCACCGAGAATAGAGAGTGGCGTCTTACGTGAGAGTTCGCGTTTACAACTGGGACAGCACGGTGTGCCGACTTTAGCAAACAGGATACGGAGATAATCGTAGACCTCAGTCATGGTGCCGACGGTTGAGCGTGGGCTACGCGACACACTCTTCTGGTCAATCGAAATAGCAGGCGAGAGATTTTTGATCGTATCGACATCGGGTTTGTCGTACCCCTCCATGAAGTTCCTGGCATACGACGACAGACTCTCGACATAGCGCCGATTGGCCTCAGCGTACAGAGTATCAAAAGCGAGCGATGACTTGCCTGAGCCAGAGAGGCCTGTCACGACGACAAAAGCATCCCGCGGAATATCGATATCTACGTTTTTTAAATTGTTCACCCGCGCCCCTCGAATTTCAATCACGTTCTTTTTTCCGTGGCTGGCCGACATAGAAGAGAGGAAAGTAAAAGACAAGTTGCTTCCCAGTGTACCAGATTTCTGACGCGGTGTAAATTCGTGGCTTGTAGTAGATGCAATACCCCCCCCTGATTGCCCAACAATCCGCCTTAGCCCTGAAGGAAAGCTTCACGTTTTTTCTTGCGGTGGAAGCTGATAGCAAAGCGGTGGGCTTCGGCATTGGCGAGGAGGATATCATTCTCAAAACGCTTCACCAGACTGCGTGGTCCGATGACTTTTTTGGGCTGATGCTTCTCGTTTTTCACCACGCCAACAATCGGAATAGAGAGTTTCTGCCGCTTGAGCACCCGCGCTGCTACGTCTGACTGGAGAAGCGCTCCATCGACGACGATAAGCTCAGGTAAGGTCCACTCTTTGTGTGCGAGTCGCCGCGTCAAAATTTCTTCGAGCGCTGAGAGGTCATTACCGCCATGTTCCCCACGCAGTTTGAAGAGGCGGTACTCACTCTTCTTGGTAATAGCGTGCTGCACTACAGTCATGACTCCGACAGTAGCTTCCCCTGCAAGATGCGCCACATCATAGGCTTCAATCCGTGCGGCCGAAGATTCTTCACGATCAGCTTTCATGAGGGCTACATCACGGATATGCCCGAGATCAAAGAGAAGTTTCTTGATCGTATTGGCTCGCTCAAACTCGAGTACTTTGGCAGCAGCATGCATTTCCCGTTCCAAGCGTTTCACGAGATCAGCTTTCTTACCCGAGAAGAAGAGGCTGATGCGTCTGATTTGCTTCCGGTACTCAGCTTTGGAAACCGTGCCACTACACACGCCGGGACAGAGGCCGATCTGCGCATGGAAACATGGTTTGGCTTTAAGTTTTTGCTCTTCTGACAATTCAGCATACGGTACACATTTATCCCGGAATGGAAAAATCTGGCGCACGATTTTGAGTGCCGTCTGAAGTGCTCCACCCCGGGGATACGGACCAAATTGCTCTTTGAGCTTGAAGTTGATTTTGCCTGAAACAATATCTTTCTCCCGGACGATCAAGACTCTTGGGTAGGCTTCATCGGTAATGACAAGAAAGTTATAGCTCTTATCATCTTTGGCATCCGTGTTATAGATCGGCTGAAATTGTTTGATGAGTTGCCCTTCGAGAAGGAGTGCCTCGAGCACTGAGTCGAGCGGTCGCCACGCGATTTGCTTCGCTCGCTCGCGCATGAGAACAAGTTTGGGACCGCGAGTGACATCGAGGTCATCGCCGAAATAGCTTTTGACCCGATCCGAGAGGATAGTTGCTTTCCCGATATAGAGAATACACTCTTTTTCATCCAAGAAAAAATACACCCCCGGCATTTCAGGCAGTGAGTTCCGCTGAAGAAAGTTTTCAATGGTAATCTTTTTGACCCAGGGAGTTTTCATAGACCCATATCATAGATTATTGACATAAAATTGTAAATAGTTTATATTTTTGTCAATCTCGTAGTTTCTACAGGAGACTTCCATGTCACGGCGAGTGATGCTCTTTAATGAAAGCACGAGTGCCACAATTGCCCTCATGGCGCTCATCAAGACAGTTCAACACCAAGAACTCAGGCACCAGCCAAGCTTCTGCCTCGACGGAGCCATTTCCATCATCGCGAGCGAGGTGACTCGAGTACGACATGCTTCCCCGACTCATGGTGATCTGGAGCGCATCCGCCAATACTGCGGGTGCATCAAGGCCCTGAAAGCGGTTGCTACTCCTGAGGCAATGCGCATGATTGCTCAAGAGTGGGAGACACGGTTTCCTCGTACCACTCCTCCTGATCCCATGCGATCTCTAATGACGCCGGCCTTCCAGCGCCTCCTGCGTACAGTAGGACAGGCTCTGTACCAGGCAAAACAGGCGAAGAAGGAAGGGCGAAGGATGTCTCTCGCCACCAATCTCAGTCTTCAAGCTGCGTTCAAGTTCTGAGACTACGATCGGGACATCAACACGAGCCATTGACCACAACCGGTCGATGGCTCGGAACATTTTTATTTACTCTACGTAACTTTTGCTCTGGCTTCGGCAAAAGTGCAGTAGTCGCACTGTGACGCAGCTTTGGGAATGGTGTCGCTCACAAGACACTCTTTGGCTTGATACACTACACCCTCGACCCATTCATCGTTTCCTTCATACGCAATCAGTCGTACATCAAACTCGAGCTTCCCATCAAAGGCTGCCACATCTGTCCCAGCATTGCAGTAGACGAAATAACCAGTCGGTGACACGCTGTAGCCATTTTGTCTGAGGAGCCATTGGTATATTTCCATTTGCCGCCGGTACTGGTCATGCCAGGTATCATTGAGCTTATCAATCACTTCGTCTTTACTCGTCGCTTTATAATCCACCACGATATACTCTTCGCGTGAGTTAATCCAGAGATCATCGATCGCTCCGGTAATAATGAGGTTAGTCGCTTGGTGATGATGCTGTACGCCCTGAAAATTTTCGCGCCACACGTCGAGATCTTCATGTGCTACCGGCCGGGCATCGACACCATATTGCTCGAGGAGCGGATGCTGTGTCCCTGCCACTCGATGCACATCAAATTCTTTTTTGAGAAGCGTATCGACCGCTTTGTTAAGATTGAAGGGTGGTCCACTCGGTCGTCCGATCCCGAGCCTACGGTCAATATAAAAACAGCGCGGGCACTCGAGGAAGAGCTCGAGCTTGGAGCGTGACAACTTGAACGGCGCTTCGCTCTTGGGGTCAAAAATATTACGTGTCCTGACAATGGCCATATGTATTCAGTATACGGTATCCAAAAATGTTTGCGCCGGCCCGAGGGATTCCCTCGAGCCGGCACGGTTCAGGCTGTTGCCCGTTTCGGAATTTGTCCGACAGCCTGCTTGTGCTTGGCCAACCGACGAAGCTTGAGCCCAGGCGCGGTGATGACGATGAAATTGGCTGACTGGAGCTTTGCACCGCCCGTATCGGCATGTTTCCAGTAACCGACCAGGACTCGCGAATCTTGCCGCTGCATCGAGCGAATGAGCCGCATCGTCTTGAGGTCAAGACGGTCCCACCCATCATGCGGGTTACCGTCAGTGTCTTCGACACCTTCACGCCAATTGTCCGTTATCTGACGGCCCGCCAGATAGGTGCCGATACGCTCTTGAGCCTCGGCTGTCTTTGGCTCAGCAAAGAACCAGGTCTTGGATTCGTCTGCCATTGGAATCTCCTTCTGGGTGACAGAGTGAACAATGCCACTACCCTATCACAAACAGTGAAAAAATCAACGTGTGGATTCAAACGGCACCACAATCATAGCTTTACGACTGGTTTCGATGGCTAAGTGTTTGCCGGTTGGATACTCACGAATAGCAGCATAGAGAACCTGCTCGGGATAGCGATACCCTTCTCCCTTCCTCGTTCCCGGATCATTGGTAATAAATTCTTGGGTCGCCATATCGTAACCCGTGATGACGAGCATGTGTTGGAGTGGGCCAGGTGAAGTAAAGTTAGGATTCTTGAGCGCGCGGCCATTGGTCGGGACGATAACTAAACCTCTCTTAAGTGCGAGCTTAAGTTCAGTAAGCGTAAAGTCATAGGCTATCAATTCGCTATCAGTAATCCCAAAGTATTCTTGCAATAAAATCGTGTCTGTAGTAACTCCATCTGTGTCGACTCCGTGACCGATTTTCTTTTCCTGGAACTCGGCCATATCGAGGAGTTTCGTCTTGGCTTCCTCACGTGTGAGTTTCGTCCCTGTCCGGGCCATCCACACCATGAGGGTTGATGCTTCTTCACAACCATCCTGAAATGCGCTCTTCCCCCACTCTCCCGTCGGTGCTTGGGAAGTAAATGGTACCGTGTATTGGATTGTTTCGGTAACTTCTTTCGGAATCACGACGGGTGGAGGCACGGGCTTTTCTTCCATGACCGGCACTGTGATCACTCCAGGATTTTCCTCTACGATAACTGGGATAGTAACATCGTTTTGAAAACGCGTATACCAAAACCATCCCTTAAGGACAAGGGTAAGTAGGAAAACAATAACGAGTATTCGTTTCCACATACTTCTTTTGTCTCGCAAAAAACCCTGGGCAAATATTAGCGACGACGGCCGAAGCGACGCGAGCCACTGGGCCGACTGGAGCGTGCATGGCGCATTGGTCGAGCAGTAGCTGGGATATTGGCTACCAGTTCTTGACCACCAGCAATAGGCAAATTGATATTCATCAGGCGCTCGATAGAGCGGATATTGCCCCGCTGATCGGGGGTCGCCAGTGAGATGGCGCGACCTTCACGTCCAGCTCGAGCGGTACGGCCGATACGGTGCACATAGTCCTCAGGCTTCTCGGGGAGATCGTAATTGATGACAACGGCAATTCCTGATACATCGATACCACGCGCGGCGATATCGGTCGCGACCAAGACACGGTAGCGGCCAGATTTGAAGCCATCGAGCGCTTCGCGACGTTGTGAGAGCGAACGATTGGAATGAATTTCAGCCGCCGTAAAGTTTTTGTTACGGAGGGACAATGCGATGCGCTTGGCAATAAATTTGGTACGCGTAAAGACAAGGGTACTTCCCGCATATTCATTGAGGAGTTTGACGAGAAGGTCGAGCTTCTCCATATGTGCCACAAAGAAAATTTCCTGGGTCACTTTGTCAGCGGCTTTGCCTGGAGGGCTCACCTCAACCCGGAGCGGGAGCTCCATATACGAGGTAGCGAGAGCGACTACCTCGCGCGGCATAGTAGCCGAGAAGAGCATGGTCTGGCGCTTTTTGGGCACATGGGCGACGATCTTGGCGATCTGCGGTGCGAAACCCATATCGAGCATATGATCAGCCTCATCAAGCACCAGGATACTCACCCGAGCGAGCGAGATCGTCCGCTGGCCAAGATGATCATTGAGTCGGCCCGGGGTCGCGATAATGATATGTGGATTGGCGCGAATCTGGCGCTTTTGTTTCTCCATCGAGTCACCACCGATGAGGACAGCGGTACGAAAGCCGAGTGGGCGGCCGAGTCTCATCAGCGATTCATTAACTTGAAGTGCGAGTTCGCGGGTCGGAAGGAGTACGAGACCTTGTTTGGTCTTGTCGAGCATGATCTGAGCGATCATGGGAATGCCAAAAGCGAGCGTTTTACCCGTCCCCGTCTGAGCGATACCCATCACGTCTTTGCCCTGGATGGCAACCGGAATAGCCTGAGCCTGAATAGGGGTCGGCTGGGTGAGCTTGAGTTGGTCGAGGATACTGAGGAGGCCCGGAGCAATCCCGAGCGTATGAAAACTCATGTGAAGAGAATAATGAATTGATACCGAAGTGTATCAGGATTTTATAAACCTGTCAAGAGAAAGGAGACCCTACTCCCAAATTTTGAACCAGACGCCGACATAATGGACAACAACGTAAAGGAAGAAAATATACCCCACAACTCCTGCTATAAGCAGCAGGAGAAATTGGTTGATGATTTTGTTGCGCTCACGCTTCACCTGATCGAGCGTACATACTCCCTGCTTCCGTAGGTAGAAAATATACGCTCCGACCAGGCCCAGAAGACCCACCAAACGAAAATACCATTTGTACTCACCATAAAGCGTATCGCTGAGCGACGTAGCAAAACCAACAGTCGAAAGACCGAGGAGCACCAGAATCACTGGGGAGAGACAACACAGCGAGGCGAGCAATACGGGGATCGAAGCGACTTTGAAGAGCTCTCTGAGTTGCATAGGTATGACGTGATAGGTTACAAACTTGTATTCCCAGTCTATCATTCTTCGAAACGGAGACGAAATACCCGATCATCCTCTCCCGCTGGCTGACCACGCCCATCGCGGTTGGACGTGGTGAAGTAAATCGCCCCATCCGGACTCTCTGCCACTGCGCGAATTCGGCCAAACTGCACTTCAGACAATTTTTCTAAACTAAGGACTCGCTTTGGATCCTGTGGATCGACTTCAAGCCTGACCAAGCCTTCACCCCGGAGCGCCCCAAAGAAGAGGTTGCCTCGCCAAGCCGTATGCTGCCGGCCGCTATAAATCAAGAGTGAGCCCGGGGCCTCAGCTGGAGTAAAAGTGATAAGCGGGGCTTCAGTTCCCTCACGGCGCTTCTCATGTGACACCAGTGGCCAACCATAATTTTTCCCTCGTTCGATTAAGTTGACTTCATCACCACCTGCTGGCCCATCGAAGACGGATGGTCCATGCTCACTCAAATAAAGTGCTCCCGCATCGGGATGCCAAGCAATGCCCTGCGGATTGCGATGACCACTAGACCACACGGCTGTACCAAAGGGATTGTCAATCGGGATACTTCCATCATCATTGAGACGAAGTACTTTCCCTGCGAGCGAACCCAGGTCTTGCGCGAGGTTTTTTTCGGTGGCATCACCAGTAGTGACGTACAATTTTCCATCTGGCCCAAAGGCGATGGCTGAGCCGGCATGAAAGCGCGCCGCTGGAATCCGATCGATGATCGTCGCTGGATTCCCGAGAGCATTTCCCTCGTCAGTAAAGCGCACGACTTTGACCCACAAATCCTTCCCATCTTGATAGGCCAAAGAAACATAGAGCCATCGATTCTCTGAATAGTAAGGATGAAGGGCGAGTGACATAAGGCCTTCCTCGCCTGTTTCGGAAACTTCAGCAAAAACATGGAGTGGCCTTGCTACAAGTTGACCAGCTTCGATTACCCGAATGCGACCAGGTCGTTCCGCTATCAATATCCGATCACTCGAAGTAAAGGCTAGGCTCCATGGCGTATCGAGTCCCGTTGCCACAACTTCTATCACTCGACGTGATGACCGAGACTCGGCGAGTGGTGAAGTATGGTTTGTTTCTAATACAGTTTCCGATTGGGAAGTTCGAAACTCCCCTGGCGCAAACCCTGGCTCGAGCCACGCGAGCCATCGAACCCCGATCCAGAAAAGCGCTGCAAGCAAGATACATCCGACTATCCACAGAACTTTTCGCATAAATAGAAGGAAAATAAATTTACGGTTTCAAATACTGATCAAAAAACTGGGTAGTACGCGCCATGACGGTTGGCCAAGCCACTGCAAACTCATGCGGCTCGCCAGGATATACTCGGTAATCAATTGCTTTCCCTGCCTCTTTGAGCCACGTTGCCAACTCATCTGACCATTTGATTTCCACCGACTCATCAGCTGTCCCGTGATGGTTTTGAATTGGGGTGACGATTCGATCAAAATAGTTTTTGGCTGAGACGCCATTCCAGAAATCAGGGTTAGCCTCGGGCGTCCCATAGCGTTCGATGATTTGCTTTCCTGTTTCACTATCACGCTTGGTCCAGCGTTCATAGTTGCGTTCATAATTGGCCGAAACCGGCGCAAAGAGCACTGCTGCTTGCACCAACTCAGGTTTCACGACCAGCGTATTGAGAGTGACACCTCCACCCATTGAGTGCCCAAGCATGCCAACCCGCTCAGTATCGAGGTTAGTAAACTTGGCCTCGCGTAAAGCGTAGATGAGATTAATGACGTCCTCAGTATAGCCCAGCCGGAAATTGAGTTCATTGTCAGGATCCTGGTCCGACTGGGCATGATTGCGATAGTCAGAGTGGAACACCGCGTACCCTCGCCGAGCAAGGTAGTCTTGCTCGCGCTTCAGTCCACGGCCATTGGTATAAATACTCGGATCGATATACCCATGATTGAGGATGAGCACTGGAAAGGGACCGTCACCACTCGGAATATTGGCAATGCCTGAAATAGTCAGCGCTCCGCTTTTATACGTAATAAAGTGACGGGTATAGTCCTTATTTTTCTCGAGAATTTTCCCGAATGTAAAATCTCGACCATCATATTTTTTTTCCATAAGAGCCGTAAGCGACACTGGTTCTAAAGGAGATGACAATGTAGAGGCATCTTCAGTTAACGTCGGTGACGACACAGCACTCTTCTCTATCGATGCTATGCTATTGTTCTCCTTTTGATACAGACTGCTCCACCCTCCATACAGGAGCGCTCCTCCCAAAAGCACTCCGCACACAATAAGTAATCTCATACGACAAAAGAATATTATTTATGAATAACCCATCGCTGGAAGATAAACATGCCAATATTCCAGGGAAGGATAGAAAGTATTGTATAAAAAATAATAGTCGGATCACCAAAAAACTTCTCAGCAATAAAAATAGCCAGTGTAAAATTCATATACACCAATGAAAATGTGATAGTGAGTCGATCTTCCTGACTCCTCCACCACACAATCCAATAACCAATGAAATGCATTATCAAAAAGAAAAGTGACATCACGATAAGTCCAAGCCCGTACTCGACTGAAATTCGTGCATGGAGTGCCTCATGATATCTACCAGCAATAGCAGCAATAAGCAGGCCTACACAAAAAAGTGAGACGGGCTTGTGCCAGTTCCGAGTTACCCCTACCCACCGCGGGATAATCCATCTCGCACACTGAGCTAGAGCAAAGGGTACTACAATAACTTGCACCAAAGTAATAAAAAAATGATCAATTTCAATGATTCTTTGTTCTGAACCAACCAGAATGCTCACCAGGAGTGGTACCGTAAACGGAGCTAGCAGCGACGTGAGAAGAGTCAGAGCAAGAGCGAGTGAGGTGTTGAGCTGGAGCAGCTGTGTAAGAAGTGGCGTTGTCATACCCACAGGCATAGCTGCCAACAACAGCAGCGGGAGTGCCAATATTGGGAAAAAAGGTTTCACCAACAAAAATACTCCCAGTGGAAGAAAAACTAGCATCCAGAGAGTAATCCAAAACAGTGTTTTCCATGAACGAAACTCCTGCCATACCCCTCGGAAATCGATACGCAAACTCGTAAGAAAAAAAATGGCTTGGAGCAAGAGTGCGCTATACACATGAAAAGGACCAAACAAGTTTGGAAGAAGTAAACCACCGGCGAGTGCCAAAAGGAGCACACTCACTGAAGCGTCGCGCCACCCTGATTGAAAAAAATAACGAGACATAGAGTTTCTCTGCACACAGTATACCATTCAACCCATACAAAAACTTGTGCTATACTCAAATCGAAGCCTTCAGAACGGAGGGCGAAAATTGGAACCCACCTGGCTGTCAGGGAAAATGATTTTTCCGACACTATCATTTACTGGGATCCAGACCCATCCTCCCGCATTGAGGGCTTTCGGTTTTTCTGGAAAAATAGTGCATAAAAAAAATACTGGCCTGATGCCAGTTTTTGTTTACTCAACTGAAGTTTGATTTATGGCAATACTCTAGCCCAAAAACTCGTGGTCCTTTTCGATCCGAGCGCGCCAGGCAGCTACATTGACAAAAGCAAAGAGCAGCATGACAGAAAAAAAGAGTCCGATATGTTGTTCTTGATGGAGCGGCTGCTGATCAACTAAGAGGAGAGTTATCCCAAAAGCGAGGATAGGTAGCAGGATGTCCATGTATGGATTCCCCCGGGCCTCACGCAGCCCAATTCGCCGCTCAAAGTATTCCCAAAGTACTGCTGCAATAACTGTCGCGAGAAGTGCGATAAGGAGCGGCCACTCAAAAGCGATGGCTGCTAAAGCAGTGACTGAACCAAAGAGAAAGTGTGGTACCGACCACGGATCAAGCAAACGACGCAAACGACGTAACCACATAGAGGGAAGTCGAGCTAACAAAATATAAAGTTGGTGGGCTTACCCCCAGGTGCCAAGTATCCACCCAAAGACGACAAAGTTCACCAGTTGATACCCACTCGAGATAAGAAACATCGCCCACTTCACTTTGTTGGGCTTAGCGTTCCACATGGCGAATCCCGCGACTGTCGGCATCACGAACCCAAGCCAAATCCAAACTGCATTTTCCACTCCAGAAACCTCGGTCCAACCCTGAATAAAGTGTGCCAGGATGTAAAGCTGGAGGAGCGACAAAACAAACTGTACCCCATAGAGTGGCATGGCCTCTTTTTGCATCGCTTCACGCTTGGCCACATCATCAGGATTGAGCTCATTGATCTCCATCCACTTGCGACCAAAGAGTGGTCCATACCACACTGACCCGATCACCATGGAAGCCACTGCCCCAGCGAGAACTGCCCAATAGTTTATGTCCATACGACTCTGATTACGATTTATATATCGTCATTATACACCTTTAGACTAGATGCAATATCCCTTTTACGATATGAGACCGAGGTCTCGTAGAAAATTTTCTTTAGCTTTGCCCGCGAGAGTACGGTACGCCCCGGGGCGGAGCGACCCGAGATGCACCCCCATGATCCGGACACGCCTAAGCTCAGTAACGGTCAAATGACAACTCCCGAGCATACGGCGAATCTCATGTTTCTTGCCTTCGGTGAGGATGATATTGGCTGTATGTTTATTGAGAATGGTAACCTGTTTGGCTCGTAATTGCTCCCCGCCCTCCTCTACCCCCGCTTCAAGTCGTTCCTTCACCTCAGGCGGTATGATTTCACGCACCGTAACGATATACTCTTTCTCGTGTTCAAAGCGAGGACTGAGGAGTCGCTCGGTCACGCGGCCATCATTGGTGAGGATGATAAGCCCTTCGGAATCCTTGTCGAGTCGTCCTACCGGAAACACTCCTTTGAGACCAACTACTTCGCGAATGGCTTGCTCTTTGCCTTGTGGTGAATGCGTAATAATTCCCCGCGGTTTGTGATAGGCATAATAAACGAGATTCTGATGAAGTGTTTTGACATCAGGTGCTAGTGTCACCTCCTGATCCGTGCTCATGACTTTGGTCCCGATGGTGGCGACTACTCCATCGAGTGTGACGAGGCCAGCGGCAATAAGCTCATCTGCCTGTCGGCGGGTAGCGATACCGCGAAGCGCCAAATAGCGATTGAGCCGCATCGGAAAACTCGCTGGGGTTGAATCAGTGTCTGAGGCCTTGGGTTGAGTATGAGATCGAGACATAGGTCTTTAGTATAGCAGTATTGACACCATTTTCCCTTGGCAATATATTGAGGGGTCGGCAGCTTCCGCCCGACGTCCACCAGGAGACAGACATGGCTTATATTCCGTCCAGATGCCCGCAATGCGGAAACACTCTAGGCAACGGATCTAACGCTGCCTTCAACTCCACCCGCCCTCTCATGACCTGCAGCAACTGCGGCTACGAACCAGCGCGTTCGTCTGTCAGGTCCCCTGCTGACAGAAGGGGCGGCGAAGGCGCAGACTATCTCCCCGAGAACGAAACACCTCCGTCCGACGGAGATACTGCAACGAGCTAGATCAAGGAGATTATCACATGGCTACACTCACGGACCCCACCAAGGTCGAGACCCGACCGGGCACTGCCTGGTTCAAGCCTGACCAGGGCGGCCCACGCTGGCGCCTCTTTGGACGACGACTGATTCGCTCACGGGAACTCTGGTACCCGTTCGAGAACCCAAATCGGCGAGATCCACCCACCGACTAGCGCCCACGCGCGGCGCCCAACCCGAGGACCACCACTGGTCCTCGGCGTTCTTTTTTACAGTCTTTTCTTTGGTATATACTAGAGAAGTAATTTCTGATTTTACCAAGTATGAATCTTGAACAGGTACCAGAACAGCTTTCTCTTAAATTTGACTCAACCCCAGAAGATGAATACCGGAACTTAAGCGATGCAGAACTTTTGAAGAAGTATGCAGAAAAAGTTAAGGTACCTCTAAAAACAAGTAGGTACGTACTGCAAGATGGAACTTACGATAGAGAAAATATTATCTGGGCTATTCTTAATCCGGATACAGAGCGTGATTTATTACTCAATGAGGAGCGAGAAGACGACAAAAAAGCCAAGAAAATTGGTGGCTGGTGGCAATAATAAAACCGCTCATTCCTGAACCGATATCATCAAAGAGTTTTATCAAAATCAAAACTTCCGGCTGTCGTAGGCCCAGTGAAGGAGGGCTTGGCGTTGGCGCGGCCGGCAGTGCATATCACCACGGCGACAATTGTGTATAATCTGAGCGATATGTCGGCGTATCGCCTGCCAGCGTTTGATTTGCCTCGCATCTTCCTCGGGTAAACGCCGGCCCAGGTAGTAGCGACAATACCACTGAAACCAACCTCGTGGATCATCTGGGTAGATCCAACCCTTGGCTCGCCACACCGAGAGCGACTGCGATGCAGTGACACCGAAATAATTGAGTCTTGGATCAGATTTTACTGGTGAAAGTTTGGCTTTAGTGAACCATTGCTTAGGAAACTCAGCCCGACAGTCAGTCATATACTTCCCGCCAAAGACACCAAGCTCGAGCATCTCCTGAGGTGTGAGATCTGGTGTAAAGTCTGGGTGAAAGTGTTTCCCTATGGGCTCAGTGCACTCATACACATACCCCTGCTGCATCGTATCATTAACAGTGATTTTTCTTTTGGACATATATAGAACACGTACCAAGTAAGATTAGCGCTTCAATACCTTCTTCAAATACTCTCCCGTGTACGAACCTGGAGTTTTGGCTACTTCTTCGGGGGTGCCAGCAGCAACGAGTTTGCCACCGCCCGAGCCACCCTCTGGTCCAATATCAATGATGTAGTCCGCACTCTTGATGAGATCCATATTGTGTTCGATCACCATGACCGTATTCCCCTTCACCACGAGCCGATCGAGGATTTCGATCAGCTTCCGCACATCCGCATAGTGGAGTCCAATGGTTGGTTCATCGAGAAGATAGATGGTACGTTCAGTGGATTGGCGATAGAGTTCCGAAGCAATTTTGACCCGCTGGGCTTCACCACCCGAGAGCGTCGTGGCCGATTGACCGAGCTCGAGATAGCCAAGACCTACTTCATTGAGAGTCTTGAGCCGATCAGCGATAGCTGGAATATCGTAAAAGAACTGATAGGCCACTTCAATAGTCATCGAAAGCACCTGATGAATATTTTTTTCTTTGTACATTACTTCAAGCGTTTCTTTGGTGAAGCGTTTGCCATCACACACATCACATGGGACATATACCGTCGGGAGGAAGTGCATTTCCACCGCTATAAAGCCATTGCCTTCACAGGTTTCACACCGCCCTCCGGGACGATTAAACGAAAACCGACCTGGTTTCCAGCCTCGCACTCTGGCTTCTTCGGTCGAGGCAAAGAGGTCACGGATATGATTGAAAGCACCGGTGTAGGTAGCTGGGTTGGATCGCGGGGTACGGCCAATAGGACTCTGGTCGATCATCACTACCCGCGAGCAATACTCTGTCCCTGTGATCGAGTCGCAGTTTTCGACTCGATTGGACTTGTAGCGCCGGTCAAAACGGGCCTGGAGGTTTTTGTGGAGAATTTCGTAAAGAAACGACGACTTCCCTGAGCCTGAGACGCCGGTCACTGCAATAAAGCGGCCAAGTGGAATATCAACATTCATATTTTTGATATTGAATACCCGGCCACCTCGGATACGAATAGTGCCCTTGTCTTTTGTGCGTCGTTCGGGTACGGGAATATGTTCTTCACCGCGAAGGTATGCCAGAGTAAGTGACCCGGAGGGATTTTTCTTGGCCGTGAGAAGCGATTCGAGATCACCCGAAACCACCACTTCACCACCATGCACCCCTGCCCCAGGACCGATATCAACGATATAGTCAGAAGCAAAAATAGTGTCTTCATCGTGCTCGACGATGATGATGGTGTTGCCGAGATCGCGTAGCGCCTCCAAAGTTTTAATCAAGCGCGTATTGTCCCGCTGATGCAGCCCAATCGTCGGTTCATCGAGGACATAGAGCGCCCCGACGAGCTGGCTCCCGAGCTGGCTCGCGAGACGAATCCGCTGGGCTTCGCCACCAGAGAGGGTATTAGCCCGCCGATCGAGGGTAAGATAATTGAGTCCTACATTGAGGAGAAACTGGAGCCGACTCTCAATCTCTCTCAGCACTACGGCCGCGATTTGCTTCTCGCGATCAGTTAGTGAAAGTTCGATAAAAAAATCATACGCCGCTTCAGTAGTAAATCGAGTGAGATCAATAATGTTTTTACCACCGATGAGAATATGCTGAGCTTCTTCTCGAAGCCGCGTGCCATTACACACTTCACAGGGCTCATCACCAAAGAAGTGTTTCGTACCCAAGCCATTGCAGGCCTGACAAGCCCCATAGGGTGAGTTGAATGAGAAAAGCCGTGGTTCAACTTCGGGATATGAAAACCCGTCATAGGGACAGGTGAACTTGGCCGAGAGGAGAAATTCCTCTTCACCAATCCTTACTTTAACAATATTCTCCGCTTCCTCGAGTGCCTTCTGCACTGATTCAGAAAGACGCACTTCGGTGTCAGTTGCATACTGCTTGAAGTCTCGAGCCAGAAATTCATCGACCACGAGATCGATGTTGTGCTTGAAGTTTTTCTTGAGGACCACTTGTTCCCGCAAACTCTTGCGAGCCCCATCGAGATAAATCGATGTAAATCCTCGCCCGAGAGCATGATAGAGCATTTGGTAATACTCACCTTTGCGGCCGCGTACCACTGGCGCGAGGACCATGACAGGGAGGTCCTGCTTTTTGGGATCATTGAGGAGGGCATGGACTTTGGTTTTGACCACATCGAGCATTTCTTCGGTCGAGAGACGATTAATCTCGCGCCCACACTCAAGACAATGCGGTCGCCCGAGCCGTGCATAGAGCACTCGGAGATAATCGTAGATCTCAGTCACCGTGGCCACGGTTGATCGCGGATTCCGACTCGCTGACTTCTGATCAATCGAGATCGCGGGTGACAAGCCAACGATTTCATCCACGTCTGGCTTCTGCATCGTGTTCAAAAACTGCCGCGCATAGGCCGACAAGCTCTCCACGTACCGCCGCTGTCCCTCGGCAAAAATCGTATCAAAAGCGAGAGACGATTTCCCCGATCCGGAGAGTCCCGTAAACACCACCATTTTATTCCTCGGCATCGAAACAGTGATGTTTTTGAGGTTATGCGTCCGAGCCCCTTTGACAATGATCTCGTCAGCAGGCCCGTTGTGCTTTTTAGCAACCTTCTTTTTTTCAGTCATAAGAAAACCTTAAGAAGACGATCATACCATATATTTCCAATCGCCTCAAGTCTCTCGATTTAGATTTTCACTCGGGTCGCGCTCAAAAACTTCACACCTTCCTCACGGAGTTTCTTGAGTTTGGCCCTAGTTCCCCCAAAAGCATACTCGCCAATTGAGCCGTCTGCGCGGACTACTCGGTGACATGGTACACGTTTGGTATCAGGATTCTCTTTCATCGCTGTCCCCACCGCTCGCGCCGCTCCGGGCCTCCCCGCTCGCCTCGCTACTTCGCCATAGGTGAGTACATGACCTTTTTTGATCTTAGCCACGATATCATACACCTCATCACGAAACCTCTTTCCACGAGTTGATTTTGATACAGACATATATTCAACGTAAATCTTGTTGAAGCTCAACGATAGCTGCTTCAAAACGCATTGTATAATCCTTTGTTTTGGAAACAAGGCCCATAGTTACAGTTGGAGGAATATCCAAAATTCGATTCATCAGGTTCTGTTTTGCCGTCAATCGATTGGCCAGCCGAGTCTCCTCTTGAGCTATCGTCCGAGCCACTCTTGTATACTCACTCTCTTCCAAAGCTTTTCCTGCTCGGCAGAGGGCTAATTCTTTCTCAAGGCCCATAGCTAGTTCCCAGGCCATATTTTGCGAGAAAGCCACTACGTCTTTTTCAGAAAAGATCACACGATCTATTTTACTCCGTGCTTCTTGAGCGCTTTGATAGAGTGTTTCTTCGTATTCATCGGTAATTTCATTGAAGCTTTCCTGGAAATCCTCGACATCATCTTCCTTCTCCTTACTCTCGCGATTAGCCGCTTCGGTTAAGCGCACCAACCACATACTCCACTCTTCGCCCACCTGCATGGCCTGGGCAAGAAACTTTACATCACGAATTTGCCGTTCTTCTTGGAGCTCTTCTTGATAAGCCTCATTAGTAAGCACTGTATCCTGAGGAATCACGGAAGAAGCCACGAAAGCATCACACCAATTCACTTCTTTTTTCTCTAACGAAGCCCTCATAGCTGCCACTACTTTTTGCCAATCCTGAATTGGCACCACTACTTTCGTTTCGAAACTCTTTGCCTCCTCCACGCCTTCATTAAAAAAGATAGCCTCAGTAATACTGGTAAAATCAGGTGGCTTGGGCATAACTTCCAACACTTGAGCCGTACTTTCCCCTTCTTTATCGATCGATTCTTCTATTGTTCCTTCGGGAAGAACTTCCTCCTGAACTGGTTCCTGACGAAAAACAAAGAAGAGAACACTCCCCACAAGAAGTAGTCCGACTATACCAGCGATAATCCATGAACGTCGCATATTCATCAGTATACCATTCTCGATTCTTTCCAAAGAAAAAAGCCCCACCCAAGAGGACGGGGCTCTTTTCTTAGAAACATTTACTGACCCATGACCGCCTTCAGCGTTTCCTTGGCTGCCTCAACGGTTGATTTGAAGTCACTCACTGCTTTTTCAATAGCTGCTTTGCGAGTCTCGGCAAGCTGCTCTATATCATCACGAATTTTGTCGATCGCTCCCTTGTCTTCCTTACGATTTTCACGAGCAGATTTCATCGCTCCTTCATAGGCCGAACGGACTTCCTCAGGAGTCTTGCCAGCCTCACAATCAGATTTCGCCTGAGCGAGAGCAGCATCAGCTGCTTCTTTGAAAGCTGAGTGTACATCTTTGGCACTCTCATTCCTGGCCTTCACCAAAGCATCGACTCCGGTACGAAAATCACTGATAGCCTTATCCACCGCGGCACGGCGAGTCTCCACTGCCTTGTCTACAGTAGATTTGAATGCTGCGACAGCTGACTTTTCTTCATCTGTATCGGCTTGTTCATCCAACTTGGCATAGAGAGCGGAGCGACGCTCATCCTGATTTCCCCGCTTCTCGCTCAAGGTGTCATCACGGTTTTCCCGTCGATCAGTGCGCTTCTCACCACGATTCATCACCCGGTCGGATACATTCCCTGCCCGTTCTTCTATCCGGTCACTTTGACCATCCTTGCGCTCAGTAAAACGCTCACAAAAAGCGGCTTGGCGCTTCTCAGTCATTTCTTCTTTCTTAGCAGCCCACTCAGCTTGGCGTTCCTCCACCTTGACGGCTCGCTCTTCCATCCGAGCCTCTACCTTCGCTTGACGTTCTTCCATGCGAGCCTTGGCTTCCTCGGCGCGCTTCGTCGCATTAGTATTGGCTTCAGCTGAAACAACGACCGGAAAAACCAGAGCGATAATGGCCAAAAAACTAAAAATTGATTGCAGAGTTTTCATAGATACTTCACTTAGTAGTTACTCCCGTCTTCAACATCAGCTATTTCGTCTTCGGTATAGGTATTGAGATCATCTCGATCCGCTACCGCCTCATCGATCAGATCACTGGTAACCACGTCAGGCGTAACCGGCCCAGTCACGGGTTGGGTTTTGATCATCCCTGCTGGTTCGCCTGGCATCATCGGGGTTGACTGTGACTCGCTCGTGGGCATCATAGTACCTTTGTCAGTAAAGAGTGTATAGACAAGCGCCAAAACAAAGAGAATGAGGAGTAGTCCGAAACCAAAACCAATGAGACGTCGCTCAACACCCAGTATTTTGGTATTGGGTTGAGAAGCTGGAACCACAATAGGTTCCCCTGGCATAGGCGGCATTGATGAAGGATTGTCCATAAAAAATATTTATATGTTTATGTAGCCTCGACCTCTGACCAAGAGGTCTATGTATGACAATAGTATACAGTCTCCGTCAAGCAATTGACAAGCCACTTGCTGGAGAGACCAAGAAGCGCTATGGTCGAGACATCGGGACAATAGTCCCTTCACAATTAAGGAGATCCACCGTGGCTATTCGTGTCTCCTCCCATCCCTCAAGACAGCAGGATACGTATCGGTTCAACATTCACCTTCAAATACCCGAGGTGACTGTTCATCCGATTCCAAGACAAGGCTACCTCGCCTTTACCTGGAAAAAACACTTCGATCTTGGAACTCGGTCGCCTACGGTCTACTTCACGTTCACAGTTTGGGACAAAGTAATTGGCCAAAACAATTGCCGCTACCAAACTGAAAGTGGTCGTTCTGAAGGCTCTTTCCCCTGTCTCTTTAGTGACCTTATCAAGGCTCCAAGTCAGGACGATGCCTACTACGAAGGAGTGAGGCGATTCTGGGAATCAACTTTTAGTGCTGTTGCTTGTCTCCGTCCAAAGGCAAACCGAGTAATGGCAGTCACGTATTGGCAATGGACTCTGTTTGGTGCCAGCGGTCTGCCTGCTGGATTTAAAGTCACGGCAGATCCAGTCGATCTCGGGCCTTACCCAGAGCATGCAGTGCCTCTACCAGCACCAAGACCCAATATAAGGCGACGGCGTTAAGAGGCAGTTGATAATTTATGCCTTCCGTTTTCCGAGTTTCGCCTCGAGAGCCCGAATCTCATCCCTGAGTATCGCCGCCGTTTCGAAGTCCAAGAGCTTCACGGCGGCTTTCATTTCCCGCTCTTTGGCCCGGATAATTTTGTCCGGATTTTTGGCAAAGCCCTTGGCATCGAGGGCGAGTGACACCGCTACCGCCTTGTCATGCTCGCTCTGGAGGCGCTCAGTAATATCGTGAATATTCTTTTTGATCGTCTGCGGGGTAATGCCGTGTTCCTGATTGTAGGCTAGTTGTTTCTCGCGCCGACGATTGGTTTCTCGAGTCGCCGCTTCGATCGATCCAGTGATCACATCAGCATAGAGGATTACTCGGCCCAATACATTTCTCGCCGCTCGCCCGATGATTTGAATCAGTGATGTCTCTGAGCGAAGGAAGCCCTCTTTGTCTGCATCGAGGACTCCGATAAAGGATACTTCGGGAAGATCGAGTCCTTCACGGAGGAGATTGACACCGACGAGACAATCAAACTCGCCTTTCCGAAACTGAGTCAGAATTTTGATCCGATCGATGGTTTTCACATCACTGTGCAAATACTCGGCCTTCACACTTTTGTCCCTGAGGTACTGGGCTAGGTCCTCAGCCATCTTTTTGGTGAGCGTGGTCGCAATCACTCGCCCACCTCGCTTGATTTCGGCTACCGCTTCATGGATAAAGTCTTGGATTTGGCCCTCATAGTCAGCTGTTGCCTTCACACCACGTATAGAGAGTTCTGGATCGATAAGTCCAGTTGGACGGATCACCTGCTCCACGATGTTTTCACTGACCTCACGTTCATACTCGGCTGGTGTAGCTGAAGTAAAGACCACCTGACCTACGCGTTCGAGAAATTCTTCATAGCGCAGCGGCCGATTGTCGAGCGCGCTTGGTAAACGAAAACCATAGTCCACCAACGTTTTCTTCCTGGCTTGGTCACCATTGTACATCCCCCGCAGCTGCGGCAAGGTCACATGTGACTCATCGATGATCGTGAGGAAGTCCGGCGTACCATCCGCATTATGAGGGAAATACGAGAGCAGGGTCTCGGGCGGTTCGCCCACCCCTTTCCCTGAGAGATGTCGCGAATAGTTTTCGATACCACTGCAATAACCTATCTCATCGATCATAGCGACATCGTACTGAGTGCGGCGCTTGAGTCGCTCGGCTTCGAGAAGCTTCCCTTCGCGTTCAAATTTCTTGAGTTGCTCAGTGAGTTCGAGACGAATATTGGCGAGGGCCCGTTCTTGTTTGTCCTTGTCAGTGATAAAGTGTTTGGCAGGAAAGAAAAATACTGCTTTTTCTTGACCGAGAATAGTCTGTGACACTGGATCAATTTTGGTAATCGCCTCAATCCGATTGGCGCCAAGCTCAATAGAGTAGAGGACTTTCTCAGAGACCGGCATCACCTCGAGTCGATTACCGATGGAGCGAAACATACCTGGGGTAAGATCAGCATTGGTCCGCTCAAAGAAAATAGCGACAAGCCGCTGCATGAGTTCTTGCCGAGTCACGGTGTCACCTAGGCCAAGCTTGAGATTCTCCCGCAAATACTCCTCAGGACTCCCCAAACCATAGATACACGACACACTCGCGACAATGATTACATCACGCCGTGTAAGAAGTGACTGGGTCGAGGCATGGCGCAAACGGTCAATCTCTTCATTGATCGAGGCATCTTTCTCGATATACGTATCCGTGATCGGCATATAGGCCTCGGGCTGATAGAAGTCGTAGTACGAGACAAAGTAATGCACCGCCGCGTCGGGGAAAAATTCCTCAAACTCCTGAGCGAGCTGAGCAGCAAGTGTCTTGTTGTGTGCGATCACCAAGGCCGGCTGGCCACGCTTGGCAATCACATTGGCCATGGTAAAGGTCTTGCCCGATCCAGTAACACCGAGGAGAGTTTGGAAATGCTTTTCCCCTTCCAGGCCTGTGACCAAACTCGCAATCGCCTGAGGCTGATCCCCCGCAGGTGGCCAAGATGATGTAAGTTTAAAAACGGACATAATAAATACAAGTGAGTAAGTACGGACTTTTGTTCAAATTCAAAGTCCTAGCGCTGCCATTTTGCTTTAGCCCAGAAATAGAGTCGGCTCAAGAGATGCAATCCTCGGTGACGTTCACGATACGCCAAAACGAGCCCAATGACAACCACGAGTGTGATGAGGAGCCCGAGACCCAAACGTACTCGCTCCATCTCAATGAGAAGTGTCCAAAAAGCCTGTGCTCCAAAGTAGCCGATGGAAATATAGACCGTGTCTTTGACCATATTGCCAAAGTACGAAGCCAAGATAAATGTCCTGAGTTCTATTTTGATCACACCACAAGCGAGCGATACGGCAAGGCTGGGGAAAAAAGGAATAGCGCGAAGCAAAAAAATAATCGCTCCGTCTTGCCACACTCGGCCAGTGAAGCGCTTGCCTATCCGCTCGATATCGCCGTGCGTGAGCCCAAAGAATCGGCCAAATCTTCCCACAACAATGTCCTCGAGCTTATCACCCACCACATACCAACCGAGCGATCCAAAAATTTTTCCGAGATTCCCAATAAAGAGGAGCCAGACAAGGAAAAAGACCGTATGTCCCTGGGTATGCGTCAAGAAACCAGCCGTCGTCATGACCAACATGGAGGGAATCGGCGCTACGACTTCTTCGATCAAGGCCCCGACAAAAACAAACAGTTCGAGCGGTACATGCTCGGACATGAAAAGAATAAATTGTTCAGCCTGTTTGATAATGGGTTCCATGCTAACTTACAATTCTTTTTCAAGGATATTCCTAGTATCATCCAAATTTTTTTTGGACAAATCCAAGTGGAAACGCTCCCCCTCTAAAACATCCATCGCCTCATCCAACTCTCGACCATCTATATTTTTCTGGCTACCACTCTCTTGTAAACTGCCATGTAAAGTTGCTTCAACAACGCTTGCTTTGCGCGCTCCCAACTTTCGACGCAATCGTCCCATAGCATGATTCTGAAGCTCGCTCGGAGTAATCTTCCCCCACCGTGGCCGCTCATCAGGATTCCCACCGCTACCACGAATCATAGCCTGAGGATCATCATCGGATTTCTTTGAACTCCCAAAAGAGAAAATCCCCATACATGTAAAATTAGATATATCCTCCTTAGTATACCACCCCTTTGCCCTAGACAGTTTGTCACTTTCTCCGTATACTCTCTAGGAAACGTTGGGGCCGTTAGCTCAGTTGGCTAGAGCATCGCATTTGCAATGCGAGGGTCATCGGTTCGAATCCGATACGGTCCACCTTTTTCCATCCTAAGATGGCATGATGGCATTTCTTCCTACTGTTACTTTTTAGATGCACGAAATTTTCCACGTCTTTGTTCTCCTCGGGAGTACACCCCACACCATCGTCATGTTTCTCCTTTTGCCTTAGACAAGTATATCTACCAGCTCATGCACCTCTTTAATTGACTGTAAGTCTTTTGGAATTTCATCAGGCATTCTCGAGACACTGTTTTCAATAAACAGAGCATCAACACCAATATTTTTTGCTGCGAGATAATCGAAAAAATAGCTATCGCCTACCATAAGTGCATCTTCTTTCTGGAGTCCCAGGAATGATAAAATCTCCACAATACGTACTGCTTTACCATTCGGGTCGTCACCACTCGAAGATCGATAGACATGGAACAGGTGAACCAGTCCAAAATGTTCAAGCCTTTCTTTTATTTCTTGCTCGGCTACTTCTGCCACACGAGGATTAGCTGAAATAACCGCTAGGTATATTCCTCGTCCTCGTAGCTCCTCTAAAGTCTCTTTTATTTTCGGTGTCAACTCAAGATGCGCCAACGTATTATCTTTCGTTTCTGGGTCATGGTAAATCCAATGAGGTTTCCGCGTGCGCTTCGTAGACTTGGGGTACCACAAAGTTCCGTCTCCATCCAAGAAGACTACCTTTTTCTTCATTTTCGAATTCATATTTTTTTCGATATGCAAAGGTTCCTCAGATGACCTTTGAAAAATTGGCGGGGACGGCGGGACTCGAACCCGTGACCTTCTGCGTGACAGGCAGACGCTC
>CAZOFS010000004.1:24714-60919 GCA_964579335.1 uncultured Bdellovibrionales bacterium | reverse complement strand
AGGGCTTAATCGCTCTCGAGGGTTCGAATCCCTCCCTTTCCGCACTGAGATTCTGCTAAAGATAGATGGGCTGTTCTCAAGTACTTTTTATGATGATTTCTTATGCTCAAGCTCGATATTATTGTTGACCTACAGTATGGAGACTCAGGGAAGGGCAAGGTAGCTCATTTTTTGTGTACCAAGAATCACTATACCCATATAATTCGTTACAATGGTGGGGGGAATGCGGGACATACTATTTATCATCAAGGAAAGAAATTTGTTACTCACCAGGTCCCGGTAGGTGTTTTTTATGGAATTAAATCCATCATTGGGAGTGGGTGCGTCGTCGATCCTGTCATGCTTGCAAAGGAGGTGCAACAACTTGAGGCCGCCAACATCACAGTAAGGGGGGTTTTATATATTGCCAAAAATGCTCACGTTGTAACTCCAAAAAACCGAATGGAAGATCGGGGTGATAAAAAGATAGGCACGACTAAACAGGGGATTGGACCGACCTATAGAAAAAAATACGATCGTACCGGTGTCCGGGCTGAAAGCATTGCTGCACTGAAGCCGTATCTGATCGACCTGTACAAAGAGTTTAAGACGAATACCCAGTCAGTCATTTTAGGTGAAGGAGCCCAGGGATTTGGGCTGGATATAGATTGGGGAGATTATCCTTTTGTTACCTCGAGTCATTGTACGGTGGCTGGAGCTCTCCTGAATGGCTTTTCACCCCAATCGGTGCGTCAGGTATGGGGAATAGCTAAAGTCTATGAAACCTATGTAGGGGGTAAAATTTTTGAACCCAAGCAGAAAATTTTCCAGAAGATTCGTGAATTAGGCGAAGAATACGGTGCTACTACCGGAAGAGCTCGTCAATGCAACTGGCTTGATATGGATTTGATAGAGAAGGCAGTCCGCATGAATGGGGTAACGCATATCGTCTTTAATAAGATCGACATTCTCGACACACTCAAAACCTGGAAGTTGCGGATGAATGGGAAAACCTTTAGCTTTGATAGTTCACAAGCTTTTAAACAGGCTATTATTGAAAAATTGAAGTTACTAGGATTATCATCAAAACGGATATATTTTTCTGGTCGAAAAGACGGAGTATAATCACTGCAACCACTCCTTTTTTGAAAAAATGGAGTGAATTCATGAATCATCAACAGAAAATTTTTTATCACCTTTTAGGGAACACGCTCCTCGCTTCCGTCACCAATGCTTTTGTGTGGTTCGCGATTACGTTTTGGGTCTTTCTCGAGACGCGCTCCATCCTGGCGACAGCGCTCATTGCGGGCATCTTTGCCGTAACCAATGCACTCTCAGCCTTTCTCTTTGGGACGATCGTCGATCACTGGCCCAAGAAACGTGCCATGCTCCTTTCGAGCGGCCTCTCATTGTCCTTCTATGTGCTTGGGGCGCTGGTATATTTTGGTAACCCGAGTCATGATTTCACCGATCCGAGCTCGATCCTACTCTGGGTGTTGATCGTGATTCTCATGGTTGGTTCGGTTGCTGGGAATCTCCGGATGATCGCTCTTTCGGTGAGTGTGACCCATCTCTTCGAAGAGAAAGATCGGCCCCAGGCCAATGGTCTCGTCGGGACTGTCCAAGGTGTGTCTTTTGCGGCGACATCTATCTTGAGCGGTATGGTGATAGGTTTCTCTGGCATCGAAACCATGTTGTGGCTCGCGATCATACTGACTCTTCTCGTGATAGCCCACCTCGTCTTTGTACATTTGCCGATTGAACCCACAAGAGATCGATCAGTTACGCCCACAGGTGCCCCCAATATCGATATCAAAGGCACGATTACTTTATTGCGAGAAACGCCTGGACTACTGCCCCTCATCTTTTTTACGACCTTCAATAATTTTCTTGGGGGAGTATTTATGGCTCTCATGGATGCCTATGGACTCTCACTCGTCTCAGTCCAGGTCTGGGGTACTATTTTTGGGGTCTTGAGCTTCGCTTTTATTTTGGGTGGAATCATCGTAGCTCGGTATGGTTTGGGGAAAAATCCAGTACGGACCTTTTTCTCGGTCAGTCTGGTCACGTGGACGGTGTGTATTTTCTTTACTATTCAGCCATGGGTGTCGCTCTTGGTCTTGGGGATGTTTGTCTGGATGATTTCCGCGCCGGTGATTGAGGCTGCTGAACACACTATTATCCAAAACGCCGTTCCCGTTGAGCGCCAGGGGCGGGCCTTTGGTTTTGCTCAGAGCGTTGAGCAAGCCGCCTCGCCTATTACGACGTTTCTCATTGGGCCACTCACTCATTTCTTGTTTGTACCGTTTATGACGACAGGACTAGGAGCGCTCACTATCGGCTCTTGGTTTGGTACGGGTCCCGATCGAGCTATCGCTCTCGTCTTTACGCTCACAGGATTCATTGGTCTTACGGTGACGCTCTTGGCGCGTCGTTCACGCTCAGCCAAGCGACTGGCGGCGAGCTACCCCAGCTAACAAATTATGACTATGCTTCAAGATGTAATGGAGCGTAAACAATAACTCTCTTTTGAGTGTATGGCACCGGTACAGAAACCTGCTCGTGAACTTCCGATCAAAGCCTTTGCCTCTCCTCTCCTCTTCCACCAGTGGCTCGAGCGAGAACATGCTCGATCGCAGGGTATTTGGCTCAGGTTTTTCAAAAAAGATTCAGGCGTGAAGACAATTATCTACCAGGAGGCCCTCGATGAAGCTCTTGCCTTTGGTTGGATTGATAGCCAAGTCAAGAAGTATGATAAAGAGTCATATCTCCAGCGTTTTTCTCCTAGGAGAAAGGGGAGTGTGTGGTCTAAGATCAATGTCGGTAAGGCCCAGGCACTCATCAAGGCTGGGCGTATGAAAGAAGCAGGCTTACGCGAGGTTGAGGCGGCTAAAAAAGATGGCCGATGGCAGAGGGCGTACGCCTCGCCGAGCCAAGCGACTATTCCTCGTGATCTACAGCTGATCATCAATCGAGAACCACGACTCAAAGCCTTTGTAGAGACGCTCAATCGATCCAATATCAATGCCATCTCCTTTCGTCTGAGTACAGCCAAAAAACCAGAAACACGGCTGCGTCGGATGGAAGTCATATTGAAGCTCCTCCGATTGGGAAAGAAGCTCATTTAACGAGCGATTACGACCCCCCAGACTTTTTTGACCCCGGCAGTTTTGAGGACGCGGGCGCATTCGTCGAGGGTGGTACCGGTAGTAGCGACATCATCGATGAGCCAGACATATTTCCCCACGAGGGGACCGGCTACTTCTGGTTGGATAACAAAGGCATCAGTAAGGTTATGCAGGCGCTCATCCCGAGTGTCGGTTTTCATTTGGGGTTTGGTGAAGCGGATGCGCTGGAGGCTCGTGGTATCAAGAGCGATGCCGAGGCCTGGGGCGAGCCGCTGTCCCAATTCTTTCGCGATGAGCTCGGCCTGATTGAAGCCCCGGAAGCGGAGACGCCTGGAGTGAAGTGGAACGGGAATGAGGAGATCTGGGAGAGGGAGTGAGTGATGAGCGAGACTTTCCTCAAGGAGATCGACGACAGGAATCACGGCCCGTTCGAGAAAACGGTACTTGAGGGCAAAGATGAGTTCTTCGACCAAGCGAAAGCGATAGGGGCGGGCTACAAAGAGACCATCGAGACTGGTCTTCCCACGGCATTGTTTACACACGGCACCGTTGTGACTAAAAGGGGTTTTGCAACTCGGACAGACCTGCGAGTCAGGCTCCGGGACCAGTGAGAGACAGTGATGACAGGCGAGACTACCTTCTTGGCCGCAACCGAGACAGGTAATGGGAAAAATGAGGTCGAGGAATTTTGACCCGATGAGCTGAGTTGTCCTAGCGCACGTTGAGCGATCCATGACGAGTGGAAAGAGTCAGTTTGGTAGGGCGGGGGATACGGAGCAGTTTCTCAGCGAGGAGTGTCTCAATGTGTTCACTGATGTATTTGCGGATGAGACGGGCGCCAGTTTCTTCTTTGAGGAGCGTAGCAGCGATTGTCTTCCCCACATTTTTCCCAATCACGAGTGGTACATGGTTTTGTTTGAGACGCTTCTTTAGGGTTTCGAGTTCGAGCATCGCAATCTGGGCCAGAGCCTCGGTCGAGAGTGGACGGAAGACGAGGGTGTGATCCAAACGTGAGAGGAGTTCAGGACGGAGGGTTTCTCGCAGTTCGCTGAGAACAATCCGTTTAGTGGTTTCAAAGGCTTGGTCGCGAGTGGTTTGGGAGCGAGTATCATGGAAACCAATCTGAGCGATGCTGTCAAAGCTTGCGGTGCCGATATTGGACGTTAGCAGGATGAGGGTGTTTTTGAATGACACCCGGCGCCCCTCGGCATCGGTGAGGTGGCCCTCATCGAGGATCTGGAGGAGGAGATTGTGGACATCAGGGTGGGCTTTTTCGATTTCATCAAAGAGGACGATCGAGTAGGGTCGCCGACGTACGGCCTCAGTCAGTTTGCCACCATCGCCATAGCCGACATAACCAGCCGGTGCTCCGAGGATTTGGGCGGCTGAGTGGCGTTCCATAAATTCGCTCATATCGAGCCGGATGAGTGCCTCGGCATCGCCAAAGAGGGCCTCGGCGAGGAGTTTGGCGAGATGAGTCTTGCCCACTCCGGTGGGGCCGAGGAGGAGAAATGATCCGAGTGGTCGCTCGGGATCATTGATATGCGAGAGCGAGCGAGTGAGGAGTTTGAGGACGCTAGCACGCACCTCGTCTTGGCCGATGAAGCGCTCGTGGAGAAGTTTGCGGATATGCTTGAGCTCCTGGGCGGGGTTATTGGCCTGTAGCCGCTCCAGGGGTATATGGGTCATGTGTGAGAGCACGGTCAAGAGATCAGTTTCCGTGGCAGTATGCTCGGCAGTATGGGCTTGGGTAGATCCTGAGAGCGGGGTATTTTTTTGGGCCAGATCTTGTTCGAGTGTACGCAAACGTTTCTGAAGTGTGAGGGCTTCTTCGTAACGACTGGCTTTGAGGAGATGAGTTTTTTCTTGATACAAATCAGCCAGCTTGGTCTCGAGGACTTGGAGCGTGGGTAGGGAGTTGGGAGTAGCACGATCTGATCGACGGCGTACCAAAGCCCCCGTCTCATCGATGAGATCGAGCGCTTTGTCCGGGAGGAAACGGTCATGGATGTAGCGGACCGAGAGATCGACGGCGAGTTCGAGGAGCGAATCGGGGATAGTTACCTGATGATGGGCTTCATAGCTGGGGCGAGCGGAGCGGAGGATAGCCAGGGATTCTACGGGAGTTGGCTCTCTGAGGAGGATGGTTTGGAAACGTCGGTCAAAAGCTGAGTCTTTTTCGAGATGACGCTTGTATTCGCCCAATGTCGTGGCTCCAATGAGCTGAATATCACCCCGGGCGAGGCTCGGTTTCAGAATATTGGCAGCGTCGAGCCCTCCTTGGGTATTGCCGGTCCCGATGATAGTGTGAATTTCGTCGATAAAGAGGATAGCTTTGCCGTGTTGTTTGACTTCCTTGAGAAGCTCTTTGAGGCGAGCCTCAAATTCGCCCCGGAAGCTTGTGCCAGCGACGAGAGTGGTGAGGTCGAGCGCATAGATTCGCTTACCCCGAAGCAAGGGCCCAGCTGTATGATCAGCAATTTTTTGGGCGAGAGCAGTGACCAGAGCAGTTTTCCCAACCCCCGGATCACCGAGGAGAAGGGCATTGCGTTTTTCTTTGCGACCAAGGATTTGGATAAGGCGGTCAAGCTCAGCTTCTCTCCCAACCATGCTAACGGGATTGGTTTGATTGAGAAGAGCTACATCGATTGCATACTGGTCGAGGTAGGGTGTGGCGCTGCCTGAGGCATTGCTTATCCCAGCGAGTTCTGGCGTTTCAAACATCCTGGCCATCTGAGGAAATTGTTCGAAGTGAAGGTGTGACTCAATGAGATTGTC
Organism: uncultured Bdellovibrionales bacterium; assembly: GCA_964579335.1. Taxonomy (GTDB): domain Bacteria; phylum Patescibacteriota; class Minisyncoccia; order Moranbacterales; family UBA1568; genus SSEF01. The sequence goes on along the minus strand of CAZOFS010000004.1, from coordinate 55,034 downwards.
AATTTTATCCTGATCAATGGCGAGATTCTGAATAAGCTCAATGAGGAATGGGTCAGACGATTCAAAGAGGGCGCCAATCAGGTGTTCAGTCCCGACATAGGGGTAGTGGTGTTCGCTTGCGATAAAGAAGGCTCGTTTCATGACCTCCTGCGTTGCTTCCCCGAGCGGGAGATCGAGTTCGGTTTTGAGTCGAGGCAATTTCCCTGTTTTTCTGGCCGGTGTTTTTTTGAGACAGTATTTACCGAGAGCGTCTTTTTTGAAGCCAAGTGTATCGAGGAGGATGCTCCCCAAACTCCCTTCCTCAAGTGAAAGGGCGAGGATGAGATGGCGGAGTTCGATTGCTGTACTTTTGGTATAGCGAGCGATATCGCGCGCTTCTTTGAGCACGTGGCGAGCGTGGAGGGTAAGGCGTTCGCTAAGAGGTGAGGAGAGGAGCATAAGACATCTATACTACGACGAGTGACTCGTGGAGTCAAGTGGAAGGGTTTATGAATTTTGGAGAATATAGTGACTGTAGTATAACAAAATTTCAACAGAGAAACGCATACGTATTTCTACAAAATGAGTGAGCACATTTTTTGTGCCTATGTTACAATAATCATAATTGTCATGTTTGGTTCATCACAGAAAACCTATCTCGGTGTTGATTTTGGTACTTCCTCGATTAAGGTGGTTGAGCTTGGTTTAGAAAAAAATGAGCCAGTACTCCTCAACTACGGTGAAGTGAGTTTGTCGATGCTTGAGGCGCTGCGTATGGGGGACCAGGGTGATTATGATGCGCAGATCACTATTTTCTTGCGTGCCTTGCTTGAAAAGATGAAGCCTAAGACCAAAGAAGTCTATGTAGCTATGCCAGCGTTTATTGGACTGGTAGCTCTGGTTGAGTTTCCGCAGATGAGTGAGGCAGAACTCGAAAATGCTATTCAGTTTGAGTCTCACAAATATATTCCGTCACCTCTTGAAGAGGTGGCGCTCTCTTGGGAGGTAGTAGGAGAACATGCACTTCCCTCGGTTGATGATCCAACCCAGATGGTGACCAAGCTCGAGGTACTCCTGGTAGCAGCCCTCAATAAAGAAGTAGCACGTTATGAAAGCTATATCCGAGCTGTGGGGTGCGATATGCAGCTTCTGGAGCTCGAGACGTTCTCGATGGTGCGATCGACCGTTCCACATCCGAATGGAACATATCTCGTGATTGATATCGGTTCACGAGCGACTAACTTTGTTTTGGTGGAAAACAGATTGGTAAAAATGAATCGTAATCTCGATGTCGGAGGGAGGGATGTTACGCGTACGCTGATGGAAAGTCTCAATATTAGTTTTGATCGAGCTGAAATACTTAAAAAAAGTGAAAAAGATTTTCTCAATCAGGCTGAATCCAAAATGACTTTGTTGCCATTGGAGATGATTGTGAGTGAAGTCCGCCGCATGCTTCAGTCGCGCGAAACCAAAAATCCACAAGCGAGTAAAATTCATGGTATAATTCTTTCAGGCGGTACGGCCGGTATGACTGGTCTCGCTCAGTATTTTTCCAATATCCTCGGTATTGCTACGGAAGTGGCTCATCCTTGGCAGGGCATTCGGTATGATCAGAAGCTGCAAGGAGCTATTGCTCGTATGGGCACTTCCTACTCAGTGGCCCTTGGTTTGGCCTTGCGTGGTATCGAACGCCAACGCCAGATATCTTCATCCAAAGAAACTATTCAGGGTTGGGCCAAGTGGATCAAACAAAAACTGAAACTGAAAATAGGGTAGTCTAAAATCAACATACATCGTGACTGTGCCAGGTATTAATCTCTCACAATCAATTCAAGAAAAACAGGCTCGCGCTCAGGTCCGTTTCTTTGACCGTGGCTTATTCATGAGCATTGGGGTATTGCTCTTGCTTGCCGCTTTGGCCGGAGGGATTGAGTGGTATGTAAGATCTCTCGAGAGTAAAATGGCTGAGACTGAAATGGTCATTAGTCAAAAAACAGCTGCCCTCAAGGGGAAAGAAGTCGATCGATTGGTTGATTTTGCCGATCGTATGCAGGTGATTGAAAATTATATTCAAACTGAACCCAATCCTATTGATATTCTCGGGATTGTTGAAAAGAATACGCTTGCATCTCTTCGTCTTACCGAACTTAAGTTTAATCGAGTCGATCATACACTCCGAATGACGGGAGTAGCGAGGACGCTCAAAGAAGTGGCGCAACAGATGCTTGTATTAAAACGCCTAGACACAATTGAACAGGTAAGTACGGATGGTATCGCCTATAATCAAGAAGGCCTGATTGTCTTTTCTCTTATTTTGAAGCAGTCATCAACTGAAACAGTAACCAAGCGCTAACTATTTTTGACAGTATGGGTTTGAAGCTACTTATCTTTCCTGCATCGGTGATTCTTTCAATCATTATTGTGATCTGGTTTATTTATCCTGGCATTACTCGAGTACTTGAACAGCGAGCACTCCAGGAGACAAAACAGGTGGACTTGTCTCAGGTAGAGACGGTTGAAGGAAATATCCGGGCCATGACTCAATCGCTCAATACCCGGCGTGAAACAGAAACTCTCGTGAAGCGTTACTATCCAGAGAATATGGACCAAGAGCGGGCAGTAGATATGGTTAATTTTTTGGCTCAGCAGTCGGGGGTAGTGATTACGTCACTTGATCTTCGTCAAGATGCTGGTAAACCAAAACGAGTCGAAGCCCCGGCTTCAATTGAAGGTGAAGGAACTTCTGATGGTACCGCTCCTTCTGAGGCGCCTGTCGATCCACCTAAGAATTATCATGCCACGATAGCTCTTATGGGTCCCTACGAAAATATCCGGAGTTTCTTTGAACGCCTGTATCGAACTGATCGATTACGCGTGATGAATACACTAACTATTAGTGAAATCAAAACGAAAAGTCAGGGTGAGGGAGAAGTCATCCCGGATAATTTTTTGGCGGGGACTATTCTCGCAGACTTCACCTATGTCCCTCAGAAAAAAGCGACCAATGTGCTTCACCATCCATTATTTCAAACAGCTACCTTAGATTATGCTGGTGCCAATAAACTGACTGATTTCATCAACAGTCCGGTCAGTGATTTGGCTACCCCGCCGGTCGGACGTAACAATCCGTTTGAAGTCTTGCCGTAATTTTGTGAAACTCATTCATGGCTGCAACGCAACTCAGTGTTTCACCAGGAGTTTCGGCAGGGGGTGAGCAATCGACTCTCGAGCCAAGTCCTGGTGTGGCCCAAAACCTTGAAACGCTAGCCAAAGATCTTGGTGTGCCACTCCTTAAAGAGATGCCACCGTCTATCGACAAGACGGTGCTTTTGCTTATTCCCGAGGAAACCGCTGCCAAATACCGCATGATCGCTTATGAACGCAAAGACGATATTATCTCGGTGGCCATGGTCAATCCACAAGACTTTGAAGCGCTCAATGTGTTGCGTTTTATAGCTGAGAAGGAGCGACTAGGAATTGAGGCATTTCTTGTTTCAGAAGATGTCTTTGCTCAACTCCTCAAGCTGTACACCAGTACTGACAAGGCGCTCGAAGAAGCCATCCTCTCTCTTAAGAAAGAGCAAGGAGTTAGTGTCGAACCCGGAGCAGAGCCAAAAGTAACCAGTGAACTATTTCAAGACGCTCCCATTGCAAAGTTGGTTGATGTTATTGTGAAACATGCGATCGATGGTCGGGCGAGCGATATCCATATTGAACCCATTGACGGGAGCTACCGTGTACGTTTTCGAGTAGATGGAATTTTGCGCTCTACCTTACTCTTTCCGATGGATGTAGGTCGTGCGGTGTTGTCACGTATCAAAATTCTCTCCAATCTCAAGATTGACGAAAAGCGAAAGCCACAAGATGGACGTTTCCGAGTTGTGCTTGAAAGTAAGATGATTGACCTTCGTGTTTCTACCCTCCCAGTGATTGAAGGCGAGAAGGCAGTAATGCGTATTCTCGATAAGTCCAACAATATGGCCGATCTCGATAAACTGGGCCTTTGGGGGAGGAATCGAGAGATTTTGACGCGTAAAATCCGAGAGCCGTACGGCATTATCCTCATTACTGGTCCAACCGGATCAGGAAAATCGACCACGCTCTATGCTTTCCTCTCTATTTTGAACCAAGAAGAGCGCAATATCATTACGCTCGAAGATCCAGTGGAATACTTTATGGATGGTGTTAATCAGAGTCAGATTCGTCCAGAAATCGGCTACACCTTTGCTTCGGGATTACGTTCTATCCTTCGTCAAGATCCCAATGTCATTATGGTGGGTGAGATTCGTGATGAAGAGACAGGGGAACTCGCTGTGCATGCGGCGCTCACTGGTCACCTAGTGCTTTCGACGCTCCATACCAATGATGCGATTAAGGCACTGCCTCGGCTGATGGACATGGGTGCGGAGCCATTTCTCTTGGCGGCTTCGATTCAGGCTTTGGCTGCCCAGCGTCTGGTGCGACGTATTTGCGAAGAGTGTAAGGAGCCGACCAAACTCACTCCCGGGATGATTCGCCAGCTCGAGGCATTGCGGGCGGAGATTGATCCTCAGGAACTCAAAGACTATGAGTTGGGAGCTACGACGCCGGTAGTGGCCTACCAAGGTAAAGGATGTAAGCAGTGCGGCAACTCAGGCTACAAGGGCCGAATCGCTATCTATGAAGTGTTTGAAGTAACCGACGAGGCCAAAGTTATCGTGACCGATAAAGCAGCCAATGAAACTGAACTGAAAAAAGAGTCGGTGCGTCAAAGAATGCTGTCTATGAAACAAGATGGGTTTCTCAAAGTGCTCAAGGGTATCACGACTATTGCTGAGGTAGAGCGGGTGACGGAAGGAACACTGGTGGATGAGGAATAATGTCTAAAGCAGAGATGAGTAAAAATGCAAATGATGGTAGAGTAGAGAAGTCATATCAATAGAAAAAGAACATGGAAAAACTTGTAGCCGAAAAACGACTCAAAGACCTTTTGAATTTTGTTGGTCAACAGGGTGCCTCTGACTTGCACCTGGTTTTGGGGCGCCATCCGACGCTCCGGGTTAACGGTAAGCTTATTCCGCTCACCAAAGAGCCAGTCTTGACCGCCACTGATACGAAAGCCATGAGCGATGTGCTCCTGACCGATGACAAGCGTGAAGAACTCATGGCTGATGGGCAGACCGACCTCTCCTATAGCCCAGATGATAAATTGCGTTTCCGAGTGAATATTTTTTTCCAGAAGGGATCAGTCTCGATTGCTCTTCGTTTTGTTTCGAGCAAGATCCATACACTCGAGGAGTTGGGACTCCCGAGCTCACTCTATGGCTTTACTCAGGCGTCGCAAGGATTGTTTCTTATGACAGGGCCAGTCGGACATGGTAAGTCGACAACATTGGCCGCATTGGTGGACTACATTAACCGGACTCAAGAGAAACATATTGTAACAATTGAAGATCCGATCGAGTTTGTCTACGCTCAGGATCGCTGTATTATCAATCAACGAGAGGTGGGGCGTGATGCCAAGAGTTTTTCTTCAGCTTTGCGTGCGGTCTTGCGTGAGGATGTAAATGTAGTACTGCTTGGAGAGCTCCGCGATCTGGATACGATTTCAACTGCTATGACAGCTGCCGAGACAGGCCACCTTATCTTTGCGACGCTTCACACCAACGATGCGCCACAGACGATTGATCGTATGATCGACGTTTTCCCAGCCCATCAGCAGAATCAAATCCGTCTCCAGCTCGCTAATGTGCTCCTTGGGGTAGTCTCGCAGCGGCTGTTGCCACAGCTTGCGGGCGGACGAGTGCCAGCGATCGAAATTATGTTTATGAATCATGCTGTCGAGAATCTCATTCGTGAGAATAAAACGCACCAGATTGATTCAGTAATCGAGACCAGTCTCAAAGAGGGGATGATATCCCTCGATCGTTCGCTGGCTGATTTGGTTCGCCGAGGAGTAGTCAGTGCCCAAGATGCCATGGCCTATACTAAAAATCGAGATTACTTCAAGATGTTGGTCGGGAGGGCTGAAGGAGAGGTATAAACAAAGCAGATCGTATGAAATTTGTTTTTAAAGCTAAAAATGAAGCCGGAGAAGAAAAAGATGGTCTCGTCGAGGCTGTCTCACGTGAACTCGCGATCGAAATTCTCCAGCGTAATGGTCTTATCCCGCTGTCTGTCAAAGAAGAGGGTGGTGGCATACTTTCTGTTGTCAAAGATCTCAAGCGTATCTGGGAAGGAAGAGTGGCTCCCAAGGAACTCATGCTTACGTTTCGCCAACTAGCTACCCTCATTCAGGCCCGGGTATCGGTGGTTACTTCGATTGATACCGTGGCAAGTCAGGTAGAGAACCGCTATTTTCGGTTGGTCTTGATGGAGATGAAAGAGGATATCGAAGATGGTATGTCATTTTCTGAAGCGCTCGAAAAGCACCCTCAGGTGTTTGATGCCATGACGGTCAGTGTTATCCGCGCAGGTGAAGTATCGGGGACACTTCAGCGGTCGATCACCTTCGTCGCTGACAATACGGAGAAGAATTATCAACTTACTTCCAAGGTACGCGGTGCTCTCATCTATCCTGCCTTCGTATTTTCAGTGGCGGGTATCGTTGGGTTTCTCGTGATGACGTTTATGTTGCCTAAGATTTCAGCACTGATCGTTGATCTTCAGGTTGAGGTGCCTTGGTATACGACACTTCTTATGAAGATGGGGGCTTTCATGAATAGTTATTGGTGGGTGATTATCTTGATCTTTATAGCAGCGATTGCAGTCACAGCACACTATTTTCGTACGGAAAATGGTCATAAAGAATGGGATCGACTCGTGCTTAAGCTCCCTGTGTTTAAACGTCTCATCAAAAATGTCTGCGTAGCCCGTTTTGCTAGTAATTTCGGGTCTCTCACTCAGGGTGGGATTCCAGTGGTGCGAGGACTCATTATTACGAGTGATATCGTGGGGAATAGCGTCTATGCGGGTATCCTCCTCAAGGCTGCTGAGGAAGTAAAAACGGGCGGGAGCATTAGCTCAGTTTTCTTTCGTTACCCCAATGAAATGCCGGCCATCGTGAGTCAGATGGTCCATATTGGCGAAGAAACAGGTACGACATCCGAAGTGCTCGATGGTGTAGCTCGTTTCTACGATCAGGAAGTGGAAGTGATGACGCGCAATCTCGCAGTTTTGATTGAGCCAATCCTTATCGTTCTTTTGGGAATCGGAGTCGGTATCCTGACAGTCGGAGTGCTCCTCCCGATTTACAATGTAGCGGGGCAGTTGTAGGCGGTTGCTAACGAATACGAATATACGAATAGTTAAGTTCTAAAAGACGTAGTGTAGGTAGGGTATTGGTAGGGATTGTAAAAAATGTGTGATTTAGAGTTTTAGGCTCTTGACAAAAGGACTAGCACATTCAAAGATCTTCACGTATACTACAAGTGTTCGATTACTCTCGAATAAACAAAAAATCAAAAACAGAAAGGAGGTGAGAATATGAATAAAACATATAAAGGCTTTACCCTCATCGAACTTCTCATCGTCATTGCGATCATCGGTATTCTCGCCTCAATTGTGCTCGTGTCGCTCACAAGCGCCCGTGACAAGGCTCAGATCGCATCCTACAAAGCTCAGGTTCACTCGCTTCAAGCAGCTCTGATTCTTGCTTGTGATTCAGATGCTGATGGTGCATTAAGTGCTGCTGAAGTTAACGCTCTGTATGGTGGCGCTAACAAAATTAATACGGTAGCTGCTGGTGATATAACATCCAGCTGCGGTGTTAATGGAGCTGGTACGTTCACCATCACGACTGAATCTGTTGATGTTGGTAGCTCGACTGCTGCTGGTATTTGTGAAGGTGCAAGCAGTACTACTATCCGTGAAACAGGAGTCACCTTCACGGCTGGTTGTTAGTGTTTTTGGTTGAATGGTTCATCAAGTTCTCACTTGATGAACTACTTCAGCTAGGAAATGAAATAAGACTTAATTGTTATGTATTATCTGCAGCAAAGAGCTTTCAAAGGTTTCACCCTTGTCGAGCTTCTCATTGTCATTGCGATCATCGGTATTCTCGCCTCGATAGTGCTCGTGTCACTTTCGAGTGCTAGGGAGCGAGCTAAGGTAGCTGAATTTAAGGCGGTAGCTCACTCGATGCAGACTCAGGCTATTAGTGCTTGTGAGGAGGGTGCATTGGATGCAACTGATGTCACTGGATCATGGGGGGATATCCCAGATTCTATTGGAAGCACGACAGTTACGGTTGATAACTGCGCTACGGATGATAAAACCTTTACGGTTGATGTAGTATCCGGGTTTCTTACCGTCCCTTGTACAGCGACTCTCGAGGAAACTGGAATAACAGCTTATGTTGGCTGCTAGGCATATCTTTGAATAACGTCCAAGGGAGAGGATCGTTTGGTCCTCTCTTTGCTATACTAGAGACATATGCTTCTTCTTTTCCTCTTCCTTCCAGGTCTTATCATCGGGAGTTTTCTCAATGTGGTGGTTTTGCGTTCGGAAAAGGAAGAGTCGCTTGGCGGGCGCTCGCATTGTCCACGGTGTCAGGTGCTCATTCATTGGTATGACAATATACCACTCTTCTCGTTTCTCATGCTCCGAGGCAAATGTCGAGCCTGCGCCCAGCCGATTCACTGGCAGTACCCATTGGTCGAGCTCATGACGGGCCTCGTCTTTGTGAGTATCGGATATTTTTTTACCGAAACCCTGACTCAATCGATATATGCCATTCTATGGGGTGGTGTTTTTACTGATTGGGGGGCAATCCTTATCATCGTTGGCTATCTCGTGCTCGCGAGTATCCTTATCGCTATTTTTGTCTCGGATCTCCGGACCATGGAGATACCACTGGTTTTTCTCGTGGCTGGCCTCGGGGTGGCACTCCTTCTCATGGTACTCCAATACATTTTTCCTACGGCGACACCGTTTGCTTGGCGGCCGCTCACCATCACCAATCAACTTTTGGGTGGGGGGGTCGCAGCCCTCATCTTCTATGCTCTGGTGTTTTTTTCACGAGAGACGTGGATGGGGATGGGAGATGTATGGATTGCTGCGATACTCGGGCTTACCGTAGGGCTTGATATGCTCCTTTTTTCACTCACACTGAGTTTTTCTCTCGGATCGATCATTGGGATTGTACTGCTCTCGCTTCGCCGCAAGGGATGGCAGAGTCCTATCGCCTTCGCTCCTTTTTTGATCGTAGCTCTTTTTGCGAGCTGGTTCATCCAATGGTCGAGTACTACGTGGGTTGCCTCTTTTATCTTACCGTGGGAACTTTTTTTCTAATCCCACGTTAGGCAGCTTGATAGTGAAGTACTATAATAGAAGATATGATGTATTGTTATTCCAAGCGATCAGCTGCCTTCACGTTGATTGAAGTGATGGTAGTTATTTCCATCATTGGTATTACTTCAGCTATTATTATCAATTCTCTTTCGACGCAGCGAGCAATGCGTGAAGTTGACCGAGCGGCCCATACCTTTGGGGCCAATCTCCGTGAAGCTCAAAACTATGCCTTAGCCGGACGTAGCACCAGTCTCACTCAGGAAAATTGCTACTACGGTATTCGAATTACCAGCGCTACGGCATATAACCTTGTTAATTATGCTCGTTCCGGAGGTGTATGCGATACCCCGAGTACCATTACCTCACTGGCACTTCCGAGCGGAGTACAGTTTAGTGGCATTGGCACCTATCCGACTGTGTTTGCTTTCCTGCTTCCAAGAGCAGAGGTGTACACTGGTACATCTGGGGCGCTGGGGACTCTCGGGGCGGCCCAACTTATCGGCTTTACGAAGTCCGGACAGACGATGTATCTCTGTTTGTACCCCTCAGGTAGGGTTGAACAGCGTGGAGTAACGGCTAGTTGTCCCTAAGTCTATGAAGTTGTATATCCCATCACTCAAAGGCCGTACGCGAGGTTTCACCATGGGTGAGGTAGTGCTCGCGAGCTTTCTCTTGAGCGTCGGTATGACGGCAACGATTAGTCTCATTGGTTCTTCATTTCAGGTGTCGACGGAAACTCAGAAGCTTATCATGGCTTCTGAACTTGCTCAGGAAGGGATAGAACTGGCCAGGAATGTCCGAGATAATGCTCTCGTTGACAAGGCAGCAGGGGTTGTGGGTGCTTCTGATGATGTCTTTGTTAATTTCCCCAATGGTAACCGAAACTGTACCATCGACTATGCTACCCCAACTTTTGACTGTTCGGGTTCACCAGCCATGGCACTCGGGCTTTCGGGTGGCTTCTATCGTCATGGTGTAGGGGGCGGGCTTTTTTATCGCTTACTCAAAATTAACCATACTGGTGGGAGTGATACCGCGACGGTGAAGAGCTTTGTAACCTGGCAGAATCCCGAGAGTAATCTCAATGGCGTGGGAGCAATAGCTTGGTGTACGCTTGCCAACAAATGTGTGTATACCGAAATGCTTCTGACTCAGTGGCAATAAACTCTTTATGTTAGGATCAACACTTACAACTCATCCAAGACGTAAGCGGGGTTATACCCTGATCGAAATAGTGGCCGCGCTCGCCATGTTTACGATTATTATGCTTGCGATCACCCAGATCCTCGGTCGAGGAGTGAGCTCGTATCGTGAGACCAAGAGGACTCAGGCCAATCTCGAAACGGCCCAGTTTGCTCTCAGTCTTATTGCCAAAGAGCTCCGTACCTCAAGCATAGTTGATAGCAATATTACGGCTACAAACTCAACGATCGAGTTTTATGATTATTCTCAGAGTCGGTGTATTCAGTATATTCTCGATGAAAGTTCTGGTCAGATTACTCGCCGAGCAGTAAGTTTTTCTGATCCAGATCCCAATGTAAATCGTTCGAGCTGTGCGGGCCATACTTTTGGCGGATCTGCTCAGGTGGTCTTTTCTGGACTCTTGGATCAGGCGGTGAATGTAGTTACTTCCACTCCCGCATCACCTGACCCGCGAGTTGGGCGAGTCACGTTTGTGATTACCGTAGGGACGGGATCCAATGCCTCGACCCTTCAAACGAGTATTTCGCTCCGGGATTACAATTACACTGGACTGTAGCTCTCTAGAGGAAAACATGGTATACTGAGCCTTTGTTGGACCCAGTTTTGAGCGTGGTTAAAACATGTGTATGTCACTAGCAGAAGCCAAAAAGCGGATTGAACAGCTGACCCGAGAGATTGATCATCATCGGAAGCTCTACCATGTTCATGATGCGCCCGAGATTTCGGACGAAGCTTATGACTCACTCTTTCGTGAGCTTGAGAGCCTCGAGCAAGAGTTTCCTGTGCTCAAGACTAAGACGAGCCCGACACTGCGGGTTGGTGATGAGCCACGTGAGGCTTTTCGCAAAGTGAGACACGCGACGCGCCAGTGGTCATTTGACGATGTCTTTGATCTCACTGAGCTCCGGGCTTGGGACGAACGTCTCAAGCGACTGCTCGAGAAAGAAGTTTCTCAGGGCCAAATTTCCAATTCCCCTGCCTCGCCGGCCGGCCGGCAATTTCCAATTTCCAATATTGAATACGTTGCCGAACTCAAAATCGATGGTCTCAAAATCGTCCTCACCTATGAGAATGGTGTTTTGGTCCAGGGAGCGACGCGAGGCAATGGTGAAATAGGGGAGGAAGTAACCGAAAATTTGCGCACGATTGGCACTATCCCACTCGCTCTTGAAAAGCCCTATGACGTGACAGTCGTAGGTGAGGCATGGCTCTCCAAAGATGAACTCACACGTATCAATGCTGAACGCAAAAAGATGGGTGAGCCACTCTTTGCCAATCCCCGGAATGCCGCAGCTGGTTCTATTCGCCAGCTTGATTCACGCATTACCGCCAAGCGCAGACTGAGCGCTTTCATCTATGATCTAGAAGCTCTTATTTTGGGTGACAAGAGACGAGTGACAAATGACAAGGGGTTACCCAAGACACAATTTGAAGAACTCGCTTTTTTGAAAGAACTCGGTTTCGAAGTCAATCCTCATGCACGGGTGTGTAAAACGCTAGATGAGATCCAGGCGTATTACGAAGAGTGGAATGAGAAGCGCGATAGTCTTCCGTATGCCCTCGATGGGATTGTGATTAAAGTCAACACTGTCTCACTCCATGAAGTCCTTGGCTATACCGGTAAGTCGCCGCGTTTTGGTGTAGCCTACAAATTTCCGGCAGAGGAGGGGACGAGTCGGGTCGAGATGATTAGTATCCAAGTCGGCCGGACGGGGGTACTGACTCCGGTGGCGCATCTCACCCCAGTCAAACTCGCGGGGACCACTGTGTCACGGGCTACCCTTCACAATATCGATGAGATCAAACGTTTGGATGTGCGGATCGGAGACACAGTCATTGTACGCAAGGCGGGTGACATTATTCCTGAGGTAGTGTCGGTCCTCACCAAACTCCGCACCGGGAAGGAGGAGAAGTTTGCCATGCCTGATCATTGCCCCAAGTGTGGTACGAAGGTACAGCGTGAAATTCTCTCAGAGAAAAATGGTGTTATCACGTATTCGGCGGCCGTGTATTGCCCCAATCCCAACTGCTATGGCAAAGAGCATGAAGCCATCATTCATGCCGTATCCAGGAAGGGTCTCGATATCGTCGGTCTTGGCGAAAAGATTGTGGAACAGCTGATGGAGGAGGGACTCGTGGCGGATCTCGCTGATATCTACGAATTGACCGTCGGTGATCTCGAGCCATTGGAGCGTTTTGCCGAGAAATCAGCCGAGAAACTGGTGCAAGCGATTAGGACGAGGAAAAACATTACACTCGAACGTCTCCTCTTTGCTCTTGGTATCCGGCATGTGGGCGAGGAGACAGCCGAACTGATTGCGAAGGATATTGCGAGTACTCAAAAGACCAAAACTATTGCCCCGATTCGTTTGCATGATTTGCTTTCCAAACGCACCCATGAAGATTGGGTGAGTATTAGGGGGGTGGGAGAGAAATCAGCCGAGAGTTTGGTACAGTGGGCCGGGGATACCCGAACAGAGAAGCTTTTTGAGCGCTTGGATAAGGTAGACCTGCGTATCCTCTTTCCGGAAGTGGCGACTACTCCGGGGAAACTGGCTGGCCTCACCTTTGTTCTCACGGGTGAACTCACGCGCTTTACAAGGGATGAAGCCAAGCGTAGGATAAAAGAATTGGGTGGGGCAGTTTCGGCCTCAGTAAGCCGTAAAACGAGCTATGTGGTCGTCGGGACTGACCCAGGGAGTAAGTACGACAAAGCTCAGGAACTTGGAGTGAATATTCTCGATGAAGGTGAATTCGTGAAACTTATAAACTCATACTATGTCGCTTAGTCGTGACGAAGTACAACATATTGCGCGACTCGCTCGGATCGGGCTTACCGAGGAAGAGACAGAGCGATTCCAAAAGGATCTAGCTGGTGTTTTTGGTTTGATCGAAGAACTCAAAGAGGCCAAGTTGGAGGCGAACACTACACATTCCGAGGGTGCTACGGTCAATCAGACCCGAGAGGACGTAGTGCTACAAACTGATACCCCAGCTGATATGGTGAAGAATTTTCCGGTGACCAAAGATGGGTTTAATCAAGTGAGATCGGTATTCTAACCATGGAGCATAGAACATGAAACAGAGAAAAAATAAAGGCAAGAATGTGTTTTGTGCTATCTGTTCTATGTTTTATGACTGAGTATGATTCGTGAATGGCATGCCAAAATCCAAAGTGGCGAGCAAAGCGCGGTCGCATTGACCGAAGCCTCTTTCAAGGTGATCGAAGAACGCGATCCAGCTATCCACGCTTTCCTCACTCTTCGCCAAGAGGAAGCGCTCAAGGAAGCAGCCGCAGTCGATGAAAAAGTAAAGCGTGGTGAAGCCATTGACCTCCTCGCCGGGATTCCTGGTGCGATCAAAGACAATATTACATTGGCACATGAGCGAACAACCGCCGGGTCCAAGATTCTCGACAACTATATCTCACCCTATGATGCTGGTGTGGTGGGCAAACTCAAACAGATCGGGGCAGTAGTAGTGGGCAAAACCAATCTCGACGAATTTGCGCTTGGATCATCGACTGAGCACTCCGCCTATGGCCCGACCAAAAACCCAGTTGATGAAACCCGTGTCCCAGGCGGGACTTCGGGTGGCTCAGCGGCTGCGGTAGCGGCGCACTATGTCCCCTGGGCGCTTGGCTCAGATACGGGTGGCTCTATTCGTCAGCCAGCTTCGTTTACGGGGATTTATGGTCTTAAGCCGACCTATGGCCGCGTGTCACGCTCTGGCCTCATTGCTGCGGCCTCGAGTCTTGATCAGATTGGCCCGATGGCTACCGCGGTCGAGGATATCGCTATCGTTCTCACTCGTATCGCCGGTCCCGATCCGCTCGACGCGACGGCTGAGAAGCGACCAGCGGAAGTCTTTGAGGATCAGCTTACTGGTGATATTAAAGGTAAGAGAATCGGTATTCCCAAGCAATACTTTTCCGACGCGCTTGATGCCCGGGTACGAGCGCTCACGGACAAAACTATCGAGAAGCTTCAGGCTCTGGGTGGAGAGATCGTCCCGCTCGATCTCACCAATAGCCGCTTCGCACTTCCAGTCTATTACATTATCCAGCCGTCCGAACTCTCGTCCAACCTTGCTCGCTTTGATGGTATCCGCTATGGCCTCTCGGTCAATGATGGTGAGTTGTCCCCGGGGAGCAGAACTGGTCTCCTTGAAACGTATCTCGATACTCGCCGGGTGGGCTTGGGGCCGGAAGCCAAGCGACGGGTTATGACCGGAACCTATACACTTTCGGCTGGCTACTATGACGCGTACTACAAAAAAGCCGCTGCCGTGCGTGAACTCCTCCGCTCCGATTTCCGCCAGGCTTTTGAGAAGGTAGACGTGATTTTTTCACCCACGACCCCTGGGCCAGCTTTCAAGCTTGGTTCCAAAACCGCTGATCCGCTCCAGATGTACCTCGAGGATATCTACACCGTTACCGCGAACCTCGTGGGCGTCCCAGCGCTGTCATTTCCCATGGGTACCGTAACCGAAGAGGGCAGGGAGCTCCCAGTCGGAGGCCAACTCATGGGGCGCTGGTTCGACGAAGCGACCGTCCTCAATATCGCCTACGCGCTCGAGCAAGCCAAATAGCTGTGAGACTTCTTGTGAATGGTTTACAATAGAGCTAAGGGTAATTGAGCGCCTTTCTTTCGTTGCTTGCTTATCGTTTACTGCTCATTGTTTATTGTTCTATGTCTACTGATTTTGATGCTCTCGGTGTGCTGGGGATGCTCCCGGTGATCTGGGGGGTGCTCGAGCAATCCCTCGTCTTTACTGTGCTCAAATGGTTCCTCATGATTTATACGATCGTACTTTTGGTAGATGTGGTACTCCTTATCCTCATGCGTGGAGTAACCGAGAATCTCAAAGTCCAGCTCTACGGCACCACCCGGCCGATCCTCTCCAAGAACAAAGCTGAGGAACGTTGGCGTCACATCGAACGTCGGCTTGAGAGCGACAATCCTTCCCAGTACAAAGTAGCTGTTCTCGAGGCTGATCAGTATGCGGATGAAATCCTCAAGGAGAGTGGTTATGACGGAGCCAATATGGGGGAGCGTCTCGCCGGGATCAACCCTGGGCAACTCCAAAGCTACGAAGCTCTCAAAGCCGCGCATGAAGTGAGGAACCGTATCGTCCGCGAGCAGAACTTTGTCATCACCCGCGACCAGGCCGAGGAGCTCATGAGTCACTACAAGTCGCTTTTGGTGGAACTGGAGTTGTTGGCATAAATTCTGTACTATTTGTTGCTTAACGAATGAAGGATATCGTTGTTACTACTGGTGAGGCTTTTGCAGATATTGATGCAGTAGCCTGTGTCATTGCTTATGTTGAACTTCTTCGACTTGAAGGTCAGACAGCTGAAGCACTTCTTCCCGGGGCACTGAATAATAGTGTTTCTCCTTCAGTTCGCGCATGGGGGCTCGAGTATTATACTGAGCCGAGTAGATCAGATGCAGAGTTTGTTGTCATGGATGTGTCGGATCCGAAGCATATTGCAGTGGCTGCTACTCGTGGCGCGATTGTTGAAGTGTTTGATCATCACCCAGGATTCGAAACCTATTGGCAGGAACGAATTGGTGAGCGTTCACATATCGAGCCGATCGGTGCCTGTGCAACCCTCATTTGGGAGGAGTTCGAAAAACGTGGGAAAGCCGATGACATCAGTGTTCTTTCGTCACGACTTCTCGCAGTAGCTATTCTTTCAAACACACTGAACTTTGGTGCTGTGATCACTCATGAACGGGATCGTCGGGCCTTTGAGACGCTCTGGAAGCGAAGTGACTTACCGGATACCTGGATCGCTGAGTACTTTGCTGAGCAGGAGGCAGCAGTGGCGAACAATGTTGTTCAGGCCATCATTGATGATACGAAAATCTTTACCCTCTCAAATGTCTCATTTCCGTTCACGATTGGGCAACTCGAGCTTTGGGACGGAGGTAGTTTTTTGAAACGCGAGCATGCTGTCGTGAAATCAGCGCTCGAAACCTTTGGTCACCAACACTGGATCATGAGTGTCCCGAGTCTCTTTGAGCGGCGGAATCATTTCTATGCCGAGCATCCCGAAGTGAAAGAACTTTTTGCTCGTGGACTAGGACTGAAGTTTGAAGGGGACTATGCCACTTCTGACCGCCTCTGGCTTCGCAAAGAAATCTTGAAAAAGTTTGAGGGACTATAGCCTGGCTTGTATGGATCGATTTTGTAGTGATTGACACTCTCTCAAGAATATCCTATAGTAGATACAGAACTGCCCGCGGGGGCTGTTTTTTAGACCAGATTTTTCAAAACCTCAAAAAATGGCTTAAATAAGCCAAAAAATACTATGAAAGCGATAATTCGTTTTTTTACTGAGGCCAAAGCCGAGCTTACCAAGGTGAGCTGGCCGAGTAGACCAGAGCTGGTCCGCTATACGATTTTGGTGGTGATTATCAGTTTGGCGGTGGCGATATTCCTCGGAGTGCTCGATGTAGCCTTTAGTTATCTCGTTGAGAACTATTTAATTAAGTAAAAGCCACAAGAGACAAGCAGTTAGAGAAATCTCTGTCACTTCATTACAACTATGGCAAAGCAATCACAACATCACGGGCGTTCCTGGTATGTCCTCCACACCTACTCTGGGTATGAGGACAATGTGGCGAGAAACCTGCGCCAGCGTATTGATTCGATGGATATGCAGGACCTTATCTTTGATGTGCTTGTTCCCAAGGAAAAGAAGATCAAGATCAAGGGTGGCAAGCGCGTGGTGATCGAAGAGCGCATTTACCCAGGGTATGTCCTCGTCGATATGGTAGTGACTGACGCTAGCTGGTACGTTGTGCGCAATACTCCCAATGTGACTGGCTTTATCGGCCTCGGTACGACCCCGACCCCGATTGATCCAGCCGAAATCGACATGCTCAAGAAGCGCATGGGCGTCGCTGAACCCAAGTTCAAGATCGATGTCCGAATCGGAGACAGCGTGCATATCGTCGATGGACCGTTCAAAAACTTCGAAGGCAAGATCCAGGAAGTGGATGATGAAAAAGGCAAGGTTAAGGTATTGGTCTCTATCTTTGGTCGTGAAACTCCGGTAGAGCTTGATTTCCTCCAGATTAAGAAAGGATAGCTAGTTAGCAGGTTACAAAGTTAGCAGGTTGAAAGCGCTTCTCTCTCACACTTGCCAACTTTCTAAACTTTTGAATACGTAACGAATATTTTATGGCAAAAGCAATTAAGGCAATCGTAAAACTCCAGATCCCAGCCGGGAAAGCTACTCCAGCTCCTCCAGTGGGTACTGCTCTTGGGCCACACGGGCTCAATATTCAGGATTTTTGTAGCAAGTACAATGAAGCCACTCGTCCGATGATGGGCGATATCATTCCAGTCGAGATCACTATCTTCGAGGATCGGAGCTTCAGCTTTGTCATGAAGACTCCTCCAGCGCCAGCTCTCCTCAAGAAAGCGGCTGGGATCGAGAAGGCTGCTGCTAACCCCCTCAAGGACAAGGCTGGCAAGGTGACCGAAGCTCAGATTCGCGAAATCGCCGAGAAGAAACTTCCAGATCTCAATGCCAATGATGTCGACGCCGCGATGAATATCATCAAGGGCACCGCTCGCTCCATGGGGATTAAGGTAGAAGGATAAACCAAGTTCAAATTTCAAAAATAAAATTTCAAAATTTGAAGGATAATAATTTATTTAATTTGTGGGAGTCTGAGTTAACCGAAGACGTTACTACCACGAAACACTATGACACACGGGAAAAAGTATCGGGCAGCAGTAGAGAAGGTGGAGGCAGGCAAGGTGCACTCGATTGCGGAAGCAGTCGCGTTTCTCCAGGCCAACAAGCGGGCCAAGTTTGATGAGTCGGTTGAGATCCATCTCCATCTCGGAATCAATTTGAAGAAGTCAGACGAAAGCGTGCGTGGCACGGTCGTCCTCCCACATGGGACTGGACGCACGCAGAAAGTAGCGGTCGTCACTTCGACCAAGCTCGATGAGGCCAAAAAGGCTGGTGCAGCGCTCGCGGGTGGCGAAGAACTCATCGCCGATATTAAGACTGGCAAAGCCAATGCTGGGTCAGATTTTGACTTGGTCCTCGCCACTCCTGAAATGATGCCCAAACTCGCTCAGGTAGCCAAGATTCTCGGGCCCAAGGGTATGATGCCAAGTCCCAAGAATGAAACGGTGACGCAGAAAATTGGCGAAACCGTTGAAATGCTCCAGAAGGGGAAGAAGGCGAGCTACAAGAATGATGATACCGGTAATGTCCATCAGGTGGTGGGTAAGCTTTCCTTTGATGCCCAGGCACTTGAGGAAAACGTCAATACGTTCCTCGATGCGGTAGCCAAGGGGAAACCCGAGGGAATGAAGGGAAAATTTGTTGTCTCGATGACCCTCACTTCTACCATGGGCCCAGGACTTGCTATTGCGAAATAGGGGTAGGTTTTAGATAGTAGGTGATAGAATAAGAAAGTAAAATACCTAACCATGTAGTCTATGGTCATTATTTTTGCTGTAGCATTAGTTGCTTGGTTTGTTTTGTATTACCTGGGACAGAAGGAAGGGGTTACTGATAACCAGAAGAAAGTCTATCGTTTAATAGGTTATGGAGTACTTGCATTTGTAGTGATAGATTTCGTATTCAGTTACTTAATGGTTGAATAGCAAATTGTTATGATTCTCTCCGACCGCGACATCAAAAAAGAGCGTAAAGCAGGTGAAATTACCATCGAACCGTATCGTGAGGCCTGTGTCCAACCAGCTTCATACGATGTGCATCTTGACCGGCACTTCCTCATCTTCAATATCAATCAGAACTTTGTCATCGATCCCAAAAACATCTCACCGGATCTCATGAAAAAGATCGAGATTGCGCCGGATGAACCATTTATTCTTCATCCGGGAGAGTTTGCCTTGGGAGTACTTCTCGAAGAAACCGGAGTCTCGGACAAGCTCGTTGGTCGGCTCGAAGGGAAAAGTTCACTTGGTCGCCTCGGTCTTATCATTCATACTACGGCTGGCTTTCTCGACCCGGGGAACTCGCTCAAGATGACGCTCGAGCTCTACAACGCTGGCAAGATCCCGATTAAGCTCTACGCTGGTATGCCCATCGGTCAGATGGCTTTTGAGTACCTCTCCTCGCCCTGTGAGCGCCCCTACGGCTCCAAGGGACTCAATTCCAAGTACAAGGGTGATAGTAAACCCGTCGCTTCCAAAATGCATCTCAACTTTGTGCCCAAGTCCAAGTCCAAGGCCAAAAAAGTGACTCCCAAGAAGACCAAGACCTCCCGTTAATGGGAGGTTTTTGTTATTTGTTGGCTCGGATTTTTTACGCTAAAATAAAGTGTCGCTTACTCAAATCATACCTCCACTATGCGCCAGTACCTCGATTTGTTGCAGCACATCATGGATAAGGGAGTAGACAAGATGGATCGCACCGGAGTCGGCACGCGGAGTGTGTTTGGGTACCAGATGCGGTTTGATCTCTCGGAAGGTTTTCCACTGCTTACTACCAAGAAAGTTCCCTTTCGTTTGATTGCTGAGGAGCTTTTGTGGTTTGTAGCAGGGGATACACAGCTTCAGACACTAGCCAAAAAAGAAGTGCATATTTGGGACGAATGGCCGTATAAGGCGTATCTCCTTCGGAATAATAAAACCGTACCGGCCACTGGATCGGATGAGTGGAATGTGGGCATCAAGGAATTTGTGGAGCGGATAAAAACTGACAATGCGTTTGCTCAGGAGTATGGTGACCTCGGGCCGGTCTATGGCTATCAGTGGCGTCATTGGCCAACGGCTGATGGCAAAGAAATTGATCAACTTCGGGACGTTGTAGAGCAAATCAAGAAGAACCCAAATTCACGTCGTCTGATTGTCTCAGCGTGGAATCCAGCCGATATTGAGGAAATGGCCAAGGCGGGACTGCCACCTTGCCATTGTCTTTTTCAATTCTACGTAGCCCCTTCGACCAGATCAGGACGGGGCAAACTTTCCTGCCAGCTTTACCAACGGAGCTGCGATACCTTTCTCGGGGTGCCGTTCAATATCGCTTCGTATGCTTTGCTTACCATGATGATTGCTCAGGTATGTGATCTCGAGCCAGGGGAGTTTGTCTGGACTGGTGGCGATGTTCATCTCTATAGCAATCACTTTGATCAGGTACAGGAGCAGCTCTCACGCAAACCTCGGAAGCTCCCGATACTAAAACTGAATCCCGAAGTAAGGGATCTGTTTGCTTTTACTATTGAAGATTTTACCCTTGAGGGGTATGACCCGCATCCTCCAATCAAAGCTCCTATCGCTGTATAAATTTTTCCCATGCATTCCCCACGTCTGTCCATGATTGTTGCTGTAGATGAGTCCCGAGCTATCGGGAAGGATAATCGTCTCCTTTGGAATATTCCAGAAGACCTCAAACATTTCAAAGAGCTGACTACTGGTCATACGGTTATCATGGGTGAGAATACCTATCACTCGATCGGACGGCCACTCCCCAATCGGACCAATATTGTGGTGACACTCAATCATGAGTTGGAACTCCCAGGGTGTCAGGTAGTACATTCACTTGATGAAGCAGTTCAGGTGGCTCATGAACATGAAAAGGAAGAAGTTTTTGTCATGGGCGGCGCGAGTATCTATAAGCAATTTCTTCCTATGATTGAGCGGCTCTACCTGACTTTGGTATCGGGTACTCATGAGGCCGACACATTTTTTCCCGACTATTCAGATTTTACCAAGGTCATCAGTGAGGAGAAGTATGATAACGGTGAGTATCAATTTACTTTTTACACTTTAGAAAAATCATGAGTATGTCGAAAGTGATAGCTATTTTGGGGATGCCAGGGAGTGGAAAAAGCGAGGCGATTGAATATTTGATTCAAAAGTATGACTGGCCAAAGATATATTTTGCGCAGCCCACTTTTGATGAGATGGAACGACGTGGCATGGAACGCACCCAAGCCAATGAGCGGCTGGTTCGTGAAGACTTGCGCAATTTACATGGGGAGGACTTTTATGCTCAAGAAGCAGTGAAGAAAGTCGAGGCTATGGTTGACCAGCCTATCATTTTGCTTGAAAGCTTTTACAGTGCGCCTGAATACCGCGTCTTCCGAGATCGATATCGGGACAACTTTGTGACCATTGCTATTCATGCTCGGCCAAGTGTTCGCCATGAACGTTTACTCCACCGTCCCGAGCGGCCGCTTTCGGCCAAAGAATCGGAAGAACGCGACTGGGCCCAGCTCAACCGTCTTTCGCAAGGGACCCCGATTGCTCTCGCTGACTATATGGTAATTAATGAAGGTAGCAAAGAAGAACTGCAAGAAAAGTTGAATAAAGTGGTAGGAAAACTTTTGGCAGATACGTAAATCTATGAAAAAAGGAAAGCTGATAGTACTGGATGGAAGTGACGGAAGTGGCAAGGCGACGCAGACACGATTTCTTTTGGCTCGCCTCAAAAAAGAAGGGTATCGGGTAAAGACACTCGACTTCCCACAATACGAGGCCAACTTTTTTGGGAAATTAATCGGAAAATGTTTAGCTGGTGAATACGGCGACTTCATTGGTATTGATCCTCACATTGCCTCTATTCTCTACGCAGCTGATCGTTTTGAATCAAAAGAGGTGATAGAAAAGTGGCTCAAAGCTGGCTATGTGGTGGTACTCGACCGCTACGTGAGTGCCAATCAAATCCATCAGGGAGGGAAGGTTCATGAAGTCAAGAAACAACGAGAGTTTCTCCAATGGCTTGATCAGTTGGAGCATGTGGTATTTGGTATCCCTCGGCCAGACCTCATCATTTATCTCGATGTGCCAGTAGCAGTAGCTCAGAAGCTTTTAGCTAATGAAAATACAAGGAAGACCAAAGAATATCTCGGCAAGCAACAAAAAGACTTAGCTGAGAGTAACCCGCGCCATCTTATGGAAAGTCGGGCCAATGCTTTGAAGCTGGTGAAGAAACTCAATCAGTGGACTAAAATTGATTGTATAAAAAAAGGGGAGATGCTTTCGCGTGAGACGATTGCGGAGAAGGTGTGGCAAGTCGTAGAAAAAATAGTATGAACATTCAAGTAAAAAAATTGCATCCAGATGCGAAGATACCTAACTTTGCTCATCCAGGGGATGCCGGGATGGATTTATACTCAGTTGAGGAACGGGTTTTGAAGCCTGGTGAACGGGCCTCGGTAGCGACAGGGATTGCCATGGCTCTTCCGGATGGGTATGTGGCTTTGGTATGGGACAAGAGTGGTGTTTCGCATAAATTTGGAGTGAAGGTACTCGGGGGTGTGATTGATGCAGGGTATCGAGGGGAATACTTGATTGGGCTGGTAAACTTGGGCCAAGAAAATTTTGAAATCAAACCAGGACAAAAGATTGCTCAGCTCCTCATCCAAAAAGTGGAACACCCGAGCGTGGAGGAAGTGGCAGAGCTCGACGACACCAGCCGCGGGGATGGACGATTTGGTTCAACCGGTGTACACTAGGCAATTATGGCGCAGTACGAAGCGACAATTGGGATGGAAGTGCATGTGGAGCTCAAGACGGCTTCCAAGATGTTTTGTGGTTGCAAAAATGGCCTAGGTCAGGAAACGACGCCCAATGTAAACATCTGCCATGTCTGCACTGCGCAGCCGGGAGCCTTGCCCGTCCCCAATGCCAAAGCGATTGAAGCCGTGCAAAAGGTGGGACTCGCTCTCAACTGTGCGCTCAGATTCCACTCCAAATTTGATCGCAAGAATTATTTCTACCCAGACCTTCCCAAGGGTTATCAGATTTCACAGTACGATGAGCCATTTTGTGAACATGGCACGATAGAAATCGACGGTCAGTTGTTCAATATTACTCGGATTCATCTCGAAGAAGACACGGGGAAGTCGATGCATCCAGATGGAGCGGACTATACCCTGGTCGACTACAACCGAGCGGGAGTGCCACTCATGGAACTCGTGACTGAGCCAGATTTCTCGACCGCCAAAGATGCACGGGCCTTTTGTCAGAAATTGCGCCAGATTTTGCGTTACCTCGAGGTGTCGGATGCTGATATGGAGAAGGGGCAGATGCGGTGTGAGGTGAATATTTCGCTCCACAAAGTAGGCGAGGATCGACTTTCGGGTACCAAAGTGGAAGTGAAGAATCTCAATTCGTTCAAGTCAGTGGAGCGCTCGATTGAATATGAAATGAAGCGTCAGATCGAAGCGCTCGAAAACGGTGAGACAATCGTTCAAGAAACGAGGGGGTGGGATGAAGGACGTGGAGTGACGGTGTCTCAGCGCAAAAAAGAATCAGCGCATGATTATCGATACTTTCCTGAGCCAGATATTCCCGCTTTTGTCTTTACCGCTGATGATATTCGCCAGCTCAAAGATGATTTGCCCGAGCTCCCTGATGCCAAGGAGAAACGCTTTATGACTGAATTTGGTTTGCCTCAGGCTGATGCGGTGATCCTCGTCGATGAGAAGCCAGTCTCGGCCTATTTTGAAGCTGTGGTAAGTGAGTTGGGTGCCAAGATTGATGGTGGAGAGACAAAAGCTGATCTCAATCGGATGATCAAGCTTGCGGCCAACTACTTTATTACCGAGGTGCGCAAATATTTAGCTGATCAGGGAAAGGGGATTGAAAAACTCCCGATTACCCCCGAAAATTATGCTGAGTTTGTCGCTATCGTAGCTGATGGCAAGATCAACTCGAGTGCCGCTCAGACCGTCCTCAAGGAAATGCTTCGTGGGGCGGATGGTGATACGGATCCGTCACATATTATCGACCGGCTCAATCTCGCTCAGCTGAGCGATACGGGAGAGCTCGAAGTAATCGTCGATACCATCCTCGCGGCCAATGCTCAGTCGGTGACTGATTTCAAAGCCGGCAAACAAAACGCCTTCCAGTACCTCATCGGTCAGGTGATGAAAGAGACGAAGGGGAAAGCCAATCCACAAATGGTGAGTGAAATCTTGAAACAAAAGATTGGGTAGAGATATGCGAGAAAATGCCCCGCAAATTATCAAAGAGGTTGGGTTTGATTTCAGCTGGAGTGAAGAGAAAGTCTGGGCTTTGGATGTTCCAGTAGAAGAAATGGATATTTCCGAAATCATTTGGCATTTCGATATACCTTTCCTTTGGGAAAACGGAATATATAATCTCAAGCCCCAAGAGGTTCTGGATAATCCAGAAGCACATAAAGAAGAATATGATCGTACAATGCGAACAGACCTTGCGTATCCTATAGACATAATGGAAAACAAGGGAAGGTGGCTCATCCTTGATGGATTACACCGTCTGATGAAAGCGTCTATTCTGGGAATGGGGAAAGTAAACGTGAGAAAAATTTCTCGCGAGCGGATACCTGAAATAATCAAATAGGCCAACGCCTGACGAGATTTCTACTATCTGTCATTCCCGCGAAGGCGGGAATGACACTATAAACCGACTGGTTGCAGAAGCTTGAGAGCCTGCTCGCTATTTTCAACCCAGTGAATAGTGGCGCCGCGTTTTTCGAGGCGGCGGAGCGATGAGCGTTGGCGCTTGGCGTAGTGGATGATGTCGTAGGGAAGCGTTTCATTCACTTCCTCGAGGGTGAGTTTTCCTTGGAGATGGCGAGCGAGAGCGCGGTACTCGAGGCCGAAGCTTTCGAGGCGCTCATAACTGACACCGCTGCGATTGAGTTTCTTTACTTCTTCGAGCATGCCGGATTTCATCCGAGCTTTGAGACGGGTGCGGATCTTTCCGTTGAGTTCTTCGACTGGAGGGTTGAGTCCAATGACAAGGTAGTGAGTAGTTGGTAGTGAATAGTTAGTAGGAAGAGGTGGGACTTTACCAAGGGTCTTGGCAATTTCGATAGCGCGCAAAATCCGCAAGCGGTTGTTGGCATCGACCGTCTTGGCTCGCTCGGGGTCGAGACGTTTGAGATAGGCCATGAGCTCGTCTTTGCTCCGTTCACCCCATTTGGCTCGAAAGGCTTTGTCGGGTGCTACTCGTGGGAGATCCATTCCAAAGAGGAGGGCTTCGATCCAAAAGGTACTGCCACCACAGATGATGACTCGCTTGCCGCGTGACTCAATGTCGGAAATAGCTTTTCCGGTATCCTGGAGGAAGTGCGAAATATTGTATTCAATTTTTGGGTTCTCGATATCGAGCAGGTGATGAGGGATGCCCTGCATGGCTTCGCGAGTAATTTTGCCCGTACCAATATCCATGCCGCGATAGACTTGGCGACTATCAGCCGAGATAATTTCGCCCTGTATTTTCTTGGCTATGGCCACAGCCAAATCTGACTTGCCTGAAGCCGTAGGTCCGACGATGACGATGATGGGTGATTGGGTGGTGGGGGTGGGTATCATAGACGAACAATAAGCATACCTTTTTTCTCTGATAAAATCAAGGGTCAGGCTCTAGTCTCCAGTGTCTGTATCTCGACCGAAGTGACGCCAGGTAAGCTTTGAATAGTGGTCACAGCCTCGTCGCTCAGGGTGACGACAAATGAAGTGCGAATAGTAGAACCGATGATTTTGACACTGATGAGGGTGTCGCCTTCGGGGAGAGTGCGGAGCAGTTTGGAGAGGTCACTCACGGCACTTGGCCCCGCGGTTTGATCGAAGGTGATGAGAGCTTTGCGAGTGGGATCGGGTGACTGTGGCCGTACGTATTTGGCATGAGTACGAGCGATGCGCTCATGTTGCTTGATGGTATGTTCACCGATTCGGCGAACGTCTTCGGCAGCCAGGCGAAGGCTCCCATCGCGGCGATTAACCTTGAGGCTGATCTCAACCATCTCATCTTCGATCAGGAGTCCTTCGACCCGCTCAGCTGTTTTGCCAAACACAAGGAGTTCGACACGACCAGAGAGGTCCTCGACTCCGATAAAGAACAGTGGTTGGCCTCCTTTGGAGAGTGATTTTCTCACCGTGGTGATGATGCCACCGATGGTCACCGGTTTCCCATCAGGTTCTTTTTCGAGTTCATGAATAGGCACCGCTACCTTTTCGAGGTAGACAGCATATTCTTTGACCGGGTGGCCGCTGACGTAGAGTCCGAGGAGCTCCTTTTCCCAACTGAGTCGCTCGCGTTCAGTAGCTGGAGCGGTTGGCTTGAGTTGGATCCTGGTTTCCGGGAGGGGAAGAGCTCCAAACAAACTTCCGGCATGACTTACCTTAAGGTTTTTGGCATCTTTGCCGTAGTGGAGGATTACGTCGAGACTTTCGAGGATAGCTTTGGCTTCACCGAGCTCCCCAAAGGCTCCTACCTTGGCGAGGGCTTCGATGGTGCGCTTATTGAGATCTTTGGTTTGGACTCGCTCCATGAAATTTTCGAGCGAAGTATATTTACCATTTTTTTTCCGCTCAGTAACGATTTCCTCGGCCGCGACATCCCCCACGTTTTTGACGGCCGAGAGGCCGAAGCGAATACGCTCTTTCCCATCCTCACCGACGATCACTGCAAAGTCATGGAAGCTTTCATTGACGTCAGGTGGTAACACTTCGAGGCCGATTTCGCGGGCTTCACGCACTTCGATAGCGACCCGGTCGATATCAGCCTGGTCACCGGTGAGGAGAGCGGCCATAAACTCGGCTGGGTAGTGAGCCTTGAGGTACGCTGTCTGGTAACCGATGAGTGCATAGCACGCAGCGTGGGAGCGATTGAAACCATAGCCGGCAAATGGTTCGATGAAGGCGAATACTTTTTCGCCGACACTTTTTCCAACGCCCGTTTTGACACAGCCATCGATAAACTTCTCTCGTTGTTCAGCGACCAACTCTTTGATTTTCTTTCCGACGGCTTTGCGCAGTACGTCCGCTTCACCCAGGGTAAAGCCAGCGAGATCACGGGCGATTTGCATGAGCTGCTCTTGGTACACGGCGACACCGTACGTATTTTTGAGGATCGGCTCGAGCTTGGGGTGGAGATACTCAACTTTTTTCTCCCCGTGTTTGCCGGCGATAAAGTCAGGAATATACTCCATTGGTCCTGGTCGATAGAGGGCGACCATAGCGATGATGTCTTCGAAGACGCTGGGCTTGAGCTGTTTGAGGTAGCGTTTCATCCCAGTGGATTCCAATTGAAACACACCAGTGGTATGAGCAGCTTGGAGTACTTGATAGGCACCCGGGTCATCGAGGGGAAGTTTTTCGATATCGGGCACCTCTTTTCCGAGTTTCCTGGCAATTCTCAAAGTATTTTCGATGATGGTGAGGTTTCTGAGGCCGAGGAAGTCCATTTTGAGGAGACCGATCTTCTCGACGGCATTGGCTTTGGTACTCGCAGCGTATTGAGTGACGACCGCATCAACCCCGCCGGCCACGCGTTGGAGAGGAGTGTATTCGGTAACGGGGTCTTTGGTAATGACGACACCACAAGCATGCATCGAAGCGTGACGGGCCAACCCTTCGATTTTCTTGGCGGCATCAACCAGGCGTTTCACCTCATTTGAGCCATGGTAATGAGCTTGGAATTCGGGGACTCCCTCCAGGGCTTCCTCGATCGAAGTAAACATCGGGATCATCTTGGCTGTTTTGTCGCAGAGTTCGAGCGGGATGCCGAGGGCTCGGCCAACATCACGGATACTGCCACGCGCGGCCATGGTCCCAAAGGTGATAATCTGGGCTACATGATCGGCGCCATACTTGCTCCGGACATAGTTGAGCACATCTTCACGGCGGGTATCAGCGAAATCCATATCGACATCGGGCATGCTGATACGTTCGGGGTTGAGGAAACGTTCGAAGAGAAGATCATATTTGATCGGATCGAGATTGGTGATACCGGTGAGGTAGGCGACAAATGAACCAGCAGCTGAGCCACGGCCTGGACCCACGACCACACCATGATCTTTGGCCCAGTTGACGAAATCCTGGACGATGAGGAAGTATGACGCAAAACCTGTTTTCTCGATCACCGAGAGCTCATAGTCCATGCGCTCTTTGCGTTCCGGAGCCATGTCTTCATCGGGATAGCGTTTCTTGTAGCCAATGAGACACAGCTCGCGGAGATACGCATCAGCTGTTTTTCCTTCTGGTAAGGGGAATGAGGGAAGTTGATTCTCACCCATCTTGAGTTTGAAGTCGCAGAGATTGGCCACTCGCTCAGTGTTATCGACTGCCTCAGGAATATCTTTGAAGAGTTCACGCATCTCGGCTTCACTCCGGAATGAGAGATTGAATTGTTTCATCGAGAAACGTTCGGTATCGGTAACTTTTTTGTTGTCACGGATAGCAAGGAGGACGTCTTGAGTTTCGGCGTCCTCGAGCTTCAAATAGTGCACGTCATTGGTCGCGACCAGTGGAATACCGGTCTCACGGCTGATTTGAATCAGTCCTTGGTTAGCGATGAGCTGGTTTTCGTAGTCAAGGTGGGGTTGAATTTCCAAGTAAAAGTTTTCTTTGCCAAAGATTTCTTGATATTCGAGTGCAATTTGTTTAGCTCGTTCATAATTGCCGTAGAGAATTTCGGCTGGGACTTCGCCCTGGAGTGAGCCCGAGAGTGCGATGAGGCCATCGCTATATTTCCGGAGGAGTGCTTTGTCAGTGCGAGCCTTGTAATAGAAACCATCGAGCTGGGCGATGGAAATAATTTTCAAGAGATTTTTGTACCCCACTTCGTTTTGTACCAGGAGCACGATTTGGTTACGCCGTCGGTCTTCGGCGGTGTTGTTTTTGCTTCGGAGATTTTTGGCTACCCAGAGCTCGGCCCCAAGGATGGGTTTGATGCCCATTTTTTCCGCTGCTGAGTAAAACTCTACGGCGCCATAGAGGGCCGAGGTATCAGTAAGGGCCAAGCTCGTCATCCCCAGCTCCTGGGCATGCTCAAGCAGGGCGTCGGGTGTCGGGAGAGCCGTGAGGAGTGAGTAGTGTGAATGGACGTGGAGATGGACGAATGTCATAGCAAAATTTCAAATGTCAAAAGAAATGGAAAAATAAAAAACCGAACATGAAGACGGTTTTGAAATTTGTACTTTAAAATTTGTCATTGATTTGGTTCCCTCTTCGTCCGGCTCGCGCTCTGGACTCCGCAGGGAAGTTATCTACCCATAGTATATAATGGTTGCATGCAAATTCCAACTTTTGAACGCGAAGCCAATTTAGCCAGACAAGGGATTGTTCCGATTGGGATCGATGAGGCGGGGAGGGGGCCGCTGGCTGGTCCAGTAGTTGCTGCGGCTGTCATCTTTAAGCCTGCAACTTGGAACATGGAACAGGGGAAGGTAAACCCGAGCTTCAAGTTTCAAGCTTCAAGTTTTGAGTCATCGGAGGATAAACGATGGAAACTGGTGCGGGATTCGAAGAAGCTTTCTCCAAAACAACGCGAACAAGCTTTTGAGTTTGTAGAAGAGCAGTTTTATGTTGGCATTGGTATCATTGGGCCCGAGACGATCGATCGGGTCAATATCCTTCAGGCGACATTTCTTGCGATGCGTTCTGCAATTTCTGAATTGCAGAGAAACATGAAACATGAAACACGAAACACGGGAAAAGAAAAACTCGTTTTACTTATAGATGGAAACCAAATCATACCCAATATTTCAATGGAGCAAGAGGCGATTGTGAATGGTGATTCCCTGGTGCGTTCTATCGCGGCTGCTTCGATTGTGGCCAAGGTGACACGTGACCGGATGATTACCGAGGCTGATGCGCTCTACCCCGGTTATGGCCTTGCCCTCCATAAGGGCTATGGCACAGCTCAACATATGGCAGCATTGCGGAAACTCGGCCCCAGTCCCATCCACCGCATGAGCTTTCGGCCGGTGCAGCTCGCTGTCCCTGAGAACGTCAATCGCCGCTTTGCCAATGTCTTGAAGCCGAAGAAATAAAGTCTTGCCAAACTTGGGAAACTCTGCTAAGCTATCCCCATTGCAGTTTCAGCTGCTTAGCTAAGTATATTTCCGTCTACCCTTCGATAAACTC
>CAZOFS010000004.1:0-24614 GCA_964579335.1 uncultured Bdellovibrionales bacterium | reverse complement strand
CAGGGTAGGTTCGCTAACACTCACCTATGGCACTCCCCAAACAACGGCATACCAGACAGCGCCGCGATCGCGCCCGCAAATTTCATGCCCTGAAGCCGATCACGACGGTCACTTGCCCCAAGTGTAACGCCCCGATGACTCCTCATCGAGCCTGCACCGTCTGTGGCGAATACCGTGGCCGCACCATCCTCTCGGTCGCTCCCAAACTCAAAGCCTCCAAAGCCGCTTAACAGCGGCTTTTAGTATGTTGAATTTTGAATTGTGGATAAGCTATATTCCTCACCCTGTATTCTAAAATCAATCTCAGAATGGAAGCTGTACGTCAGTAGGAAAACTGCTATAATGAGGAAAAATATAACCACTTAGTTCTTTTGTTATGGCCAATCGGCATTTGCAGCGCTCGGTCGTCATGCAGTCTCTCTTCGAATGGGATTTTCAGGGGCGTCATGACGAAAACGTGCTCGCCATTTTGCGCAAAAATCTCCAGGAATTTGCTCCTGGTCTCGAGGATACCGACTTTGCTCGGACGCTCATGGAGAGTGTGCTCAAACACAGGAAAACGATTGATGAACTAATCGAGAAATGTGCCCCTGAGTGGCCGCTTGATCAGGTGACAGTGGTGGACCGGAATATCCTTCGTCTGGGGATTGGTGAACTCATGTTTGGGAATTACGATGAAGTCCCGCCCAAAGTAGCCATCAATGAAGCTATCGAACTTGGTAAAAGTTTTGGTT
Source organism: uncultured Bdellovibrionales bacterium (assembly GCA_964579335.1). Lineage (GTDB taxonomy): Bacteria > Patescibacteriota > Minisyncoccia > Moranbacterales > UBA1568 > SSEF01. The sequence goes on along the minus strand of CAZOFS010000004.1, from coordinate 23,880 downwards.
CCGACTCGACTGCGCGCTTTGTTAATGGCGTCCTCGGTACAATCTATCGTGAAATGGGAGAACCGATGAAAGATGATTCGAGTGAGAAGCACAAAAAAGAACGTGAGACAGTTGAAGCCAAAGAGGGGGAAGAGGCTATGCCAAAAAAGAAAAAGGTAGCCAAACACGCGGCCAAACACGATTGAACGATTAAACTTACTGATTATGACGGACATGTTTCCGATTGAGACTCTCAAGCAAGCCCTGGGTATCGAAGTGAAGCAAGTAGCTCTCTTTCAAGAGGCGATGACCCATCGCTCCTACCTCAATGAGCACAAGCGTTACCCATATCCGCACAATGAGCGCCTCGAATTTCTCGGGGACGCAGTGTTGGAACTCGTGGTGACCGAGCACCTCTACGCGGCGTTTCCCGACAAACCCGAGGGTGAACTCACAGCGCTCCGGGCCGCGCTCGTCAATAGCGACATGCTTTCATCGATCGGTGATGGTCTTGGGATAGAGCAGTTTCTCCTCATGAGCCGAGGTGAGTCCAAGGACAAGGGTCGGGCTCGTACCTATCTCGTGGCCAATGCAGTGGAAGCTATCATCGGAGCGCTCTACCTCGATCAGGGCTACGAGGCGGCCAAGATGTTTATCGTAACCAATGTCTTGTCGCAGCTCTCAAATGTACTCGAGGGCAAGCTCTACTCTGATCCCAAGAGCCGCTTCCAGGAATTGGCCCAAGAGAAGCTTGGTGTCACGCCGTCATACCAAGTGATGAAAGAGTGGGGACCTGACCATGATCGGCGCTTCGTGGCAGGTGTCTTCCTTGGTGAGGAGCTTGTGGCCGAGGGGGAGGGGCTCTCCAAACAAGAAGCTCAGCGTGAAGCCGCCAAAAACGCCCTCACCAAAAAAGGGTGGCAGTAAAGAATTTCAAATTTTAAAATCTAAATTTCAAAATGTAAGGGGCAGACCTGCAATCGCGAAGATTAGTTTTGAAATTACGCCAATGTACCTCAAGAAACTCGAACTAAATGGTTTCAAGTCTTTTGCCAACAAGACGGTTTTGGATTTTCTGCCGGACTGTGACATTTCAAGCGGAGGCAAATGTGGGATTACCGCCATCGTCGGTCCCAACGGCAGTGGCAAGTCCAATGTAGCTGATGCTATCCGTTGGGCCATCGGCGAGCAATCGTCCAAAAATCTGCGTGGCAAAAAATCCGAAGATGTAATCTTTGCGGGGACGGACAAGAAGACTCGCCTCGGAACGGCTTCAGTCACGCTTCACTTCGACAATAGTGATAAACGCATCCCTATCGAGTTTGCTGAAGTAGCGATCACTCGCAAGGTGTATCGGAGCGGCGAGAGTGAATATCTCGTCAATGGTAGTCGGGTGCGGCTCATGGATATCGTCGACCTCCTTGCCAAAGCTGGAGTAGGCAAAGACAGCTACTGCGTCATCAATCAAGGGATGAGTGATGCGGTACTTCTCGCCACTCCTACTGAGCGACGCACGACCTTTGAGGACGCAGCGGGCGTGAAACAGTATCAAATTGAAAAGGAACGAGCCCTCCGGAAAATCGAAAGCACCAAGGATAACCTCGCTCGTGTCGATAGTCTTGTGATAGAAATCGAGCCTCATCTCAAGAATTTACGGCGTCAGGCCGAGAAGGCGGCTCAGGGCAAAGATATCGCTCTTCGCCTGCGGGCCAAACAAGAGCTCCTCTATGGGTACCTCTGGCATAGCTTTGTCACCGAGCGTGGGACACTGTTTGGTGAGCGCCAGACGATCGAAACTGTTATTACTACCCTCGAGGCCAAGGTCAAAGCCTTGGAGGGTGAGACCAAAACAGCGTCCACTGCTTTTGAAACCAATACAGCCGAGGATGCGCTCGAACAGGCACTCTCTGAACTGCGCACTGCACTCAACATGTCACTCCGTGAGCTGAGTCTCCTTGAGGGTCGGCGCGAAGGCGAGCTCGAGAAACGCCAAGAACGTGAGGCGGTCGAGATTATTCCCGTCGATCTCCATTTTGTCGAAGCTCGGCTCGACGAGGTAAGTCAACTTCAGGCCGAACTCATCGATAAACTGACGCATATTGAAAAATTGGAAGATATCCAAGATATCAAGGAATTTGCGACTGTGATTCGCACGCGACTCTCGGAACTTCGCACCCAGGCCGGTGAGGGGAGTGTCACGATGAAAAAAGTTTCAGCCCTTCCCGAAGCTGAGCGTCAGGCGAGTGACGAACGTCTAGCTACCCTCGAGAACGATATCGCCAATCTCAAAAAGAAGATAAGTGAGGGAGAGGCATTGGTAGAGACCAAAGGGAAAGAGCTTGTAGCTCTCCGTGAGCGAAGTCGAGAGGAGCGTGAGAAATTCTTTGCTCGAGAAAAAGAGATGCGGGAAGCCGAGTATCAGCTCCAGCGAAAAAAAGATGAGCTCAATGAACTCAAAGTCCGCCTGGCGCGAGTGGAAGTGCGCGAAGAGGATTTGACCAATCTCGTGCGTGAAGAGCTATCACTTGCTCCGGAAGCACTTCAGTATGATGGTACCCCGGTTGAGCGCGAAAAACTCGAGCGAGAAATTGCTCGCCTCAAGGTCGAGGTGGAGCATATCGGCACCATTGATCCACTGATCGTGGATGAATTCCAGGAAACCGAGAAGCGTTACACGTTCCTTGTGACCGAATCGGCCGATCTCCGTCGGGCGATTGAATCTTTGAAGACGGTGGTCAAAGAAATGGATGCCAAAATTGATGAGCAGTTTCAAACAGCTTTCCGTGAAATCGAGACAAAGTTTGGCGAATACTTTCAGCTTATCTTTGGCGGCGGCAAAGCTGAGCTTAAGCTTATCAAGGTGCCACTCCGGAAGCGTGAGACTGACGGGGAAGAGCTCGATGATGAGGGTGAAACTACTGAAGTAACTGATGATTTTGAATTTGGGATCGATATCGTGGCTTGTCCACCCGGGAAACGTATCACCAACCTCTCGATGCTCTCGGGTGGTGAGCGTTCGCTGACTTCACTCGCACTCCTCTTTGCTATTATTGCTCATAACCCGCCACCCTTTGCTATCCTCGATGAAGTAGAAGCCGCACTCGATGAAGCCAATTCACGCCGCTTTAGTCGTATGCTGCGTGAGCTTTCGCTCCATACCCAGTTTGTGGCTATCACCCACAATCGCGAGACCATGAGCCAGGCCGCCCTCCTCTACGGTGTCACCATGGGCGATGATGGTGTCTCCAAGCTTCTCTCCATTCGCCTCGATCAGGTTGGGGAGGGTGGTAAACTCGCTGGGTAACTCAGGGGTTGACGGTGTTTTGAAATCAGGCTAGAATGGCTTGCGTACCATCCTCTGCTCTCAAAAAGAGCTCTGGACTGGAGTATCCCTTATTTTATTGAACCAAGTATGCTCGTTATCCGACTCAACCGCTACGGCAAGAAGAACCAAGCCCAATTTCGCGTGATTCTCCAGGAGAAATCCAAGGCTCCAGGACATCGTCATGTCGAGGTGTTGGGGAGTCACAACCCACATTCCAAAAACACCATCCTCCAGAAGGAGCGGATTTTGTACTGGATCGGGCAGGGTGCCGAGCCATCGGATCGCGTGCACAATATGCTCGTCAAGGCGGGTGTAATCGAAGGCAAGATTATCCCCAAGAAAATGAAGCGTCCCGAAGTGAAGGTTGAAGAGGCCAAGGCCCCAGAAGCTGCGCCAGCTGCCGGAGAGGAAGCAAAGGCCGAGGAGATGAAAGCTGAAACTCCTAAGGAAGAAGCCTCAGTCGTTGAAGCAGCTCCCACTGAAGCATCCAAGGAAGAAGTAAAGGCCTAAGTCTTGACCGTTTCCCTAAGTTTTGATACGATAGTTCCACAAGTGAAAATCCCGTAGACCCGCGGCCGTCATTCTGACAGAAGTCCCGGCGAGGAACGAAAAGCTTTTTAGGCTTTTTCCTCTGGTCTGCGTGAGCAGATTTTTTTGTTTAACTCGTCCCGTTAGAGAAAAGTGAGCCCAGCGAGAGTGAGTAGGGGCTTAGGCGGGATGAAATAATAATCAATTTTGATAAACGATAGAATTAATTTTTTCTCTAACGGGATAAATATGCAGAATAAAGCGCAAAAAGAAGTAGTCGTGAAGTCAGTTGCCGAGAAGGCCAAGACTGCCAAAGCACTCGTCTTTGCCAACTTCAAAGGTGTTTCAGTGAAGGATATCACTGGTATTCGCCGAGAACTGATGAAGAGTGGTTCTTCATGGCAAGTTATGAAGAAAACTCTCCTCAATATCGCTCTCAAGGATGCTGGAGTGAACGTCAATGCACGTGAACTCGACGGACAGGTGGGTGTTGCCTTTTCGAGTGACGAGGTAACCGCTGCCAAGGTACTGGTCGATTTCAAGAAGGCCAATAAAGACTCGACCCTCGAGATTGTCGGCGGAGCGCTCGGTGTAGAGGCTCTCGATGCCAAAGCAATCAAGGCACTCGCCCTCCTCCCATCGCGCGATGAACTGCGGGCCAAGCTCGTGGGGACCCTCCAGGCTCCAATCAGCGGCTTTGTGCGGACGCTCTCGGGCAATATCAGTGGGTTGGTGCGAGTTTTGGGGGCGATTGAGAAACAAAAATCGTAAGTTGAGTAATTTACCGGTTGCGGGTTACGAGTTACGAATTGTGTTAATCCGTCATTCGTTATCCGCAATCGCATAATTAAGTAATTTAGTATTAACGCTAACGTTATGTCAGAAGACAAGAAGGAAGTTGTCGTGCCAGCTAAGTTTGAGAAGCTCGTCTCGGAAATCGAGAAGATGAGCGTCCTCGACCTCTCTGAGCTCGTCAAGGTGCTCGAAGACAAGTTTGGTGTGTCAGCTGCTGCTCCCGTGATGATGGGTGGTGCTGCTCCAGCTGCCGCCGCTGCAGCCGAGGAGGAAAAGACTGAGTTTGATGTTGAGCTTACCGCTGCCGGTGCTCAGAAGATCAATGTCATCAAGGCTGTGCGTGAAGTGACTGGTCTTGGTCTCAAGGAAGCCAAGGATATGGTGGACGCCGCTCCTAAGGTGATCAAGGAAAAGATTGCCAAGGCCGATGCTGAAACCGTGAAGAAGAAGCTCGAAGAAGCCGGTGCAACTGTCACCTTGAAGTAATCTGAAGGTGACTCTGAGCTTGTCGAAGAGTAACTCTGAAATAATTGAAGAGTTACCCTGAGTCCTATCGAAGGGTGACTTTGAAATAATTCTTCTCACCGAAGAATCTGAAAAAAGACCCCTTCCGCCAGCCGGCGGAGGGGTCTTTTGTTTTGACAAAAAATGGGGGAGGAGTAAGATAAGATGGTGTTCATTTTGGCTCGTGGGAGCCCTTTTTATTTTTCATTTTTTGAGAAGAGCAAGTCTTTGCTAGAGGAAAAACTTCCTCTCCCAAACACTCGTTGCGTCTCAGTCATACATCTATGGGAATAGAAGTTTTTTTGGCCCTCGCGGTCCTGATGCTTATTTGTGTTGGTACCTACTTTGTGGCGGGACGTTTACGTATACCCTACACGGTCCTGCTCGTGATCGTGGGGACGATACTGGTGCCGCTCACCCAGTTTCCGTTCCTCTCCTTTCTTAAGAGCTTTCAACTCACACCGGAACTTCTGTTCTTTGTCTTTCTTCCGGTACTCATTTTTGAGTCCGCTTACAACATGAATCTGCGGGAGATGACGGACAATGTGCGATCGATTGCGTGGCTTTCGATAGTGAGTTTGCTCATTTCGGCTTTTTTTGTGGCCGGAGCACTCTATTTCCTTTTGGCACTCATCGGTTTCCCGGTGCCGTTCATGGTGACGCTTCTCTTTGGAGCGCTCATCTCAGCGACTGATCCGGTGGCAGTCCTGGCGCTCTTCAAGGAGTATGGGGCCCCCAAGCGACTATCACTTATCTTTGAAGGGGAGAGTCTTTTCAATGATGGGACATCACTTGCTTTTTTCCTTATTGTGCTCCAGATCGCTCTTGCTGGGTATCATGGCGTGGGTACCCTCTTGGAAGGAGTGTTTATGTTCTCGACCATGGTGGTAGGTGGTGTCCTCTTTGGTCTTTTGATGGGCTTTATTTTTTCGCGCCTCATCGGTCGGGTCAATGACAATGAGCATATTGAAATCACGCTCACGATGCTCGTCGCACACCTTACGTTTATTTTGACTGAAGTTCTCTCACACCACTTAGTCGTTTTTGGTCAAGAGATCAAACTTTCTTCTATCATCGCTACCGTGATGGCTTCAATTGTAATCGGAAACTATGGCCGGTTCAAAATCTCGCCGCGCGTCGAGGAGTATATGGAAAAGTTCTGGGGATACTTCGCCTTTGTGGCCAATTCACTCGTGTTTATCCTCATGGGACTCCTCTTTGCAGCACTTCCTATTCACTTCGATAACTTTTTTGTACCTATTGCGGTGACGGTGGTGGTGGTGGCTCTCGGTCGGGCACTTTCGATTTACCCGGTGGTAGGTCTCTTGAACTGGCTTAAGTCCGAAGCACCGATCCCACTCACGTGGCAGCACTTACTCTCCTGGGGGAGCCTCCGAGGGGCCCTCGCTGTGACGATGGTGCTCCTTATACCTGATAGCCTGACCCTTCCGGGGTGGGAGTATAGTTTCTCAGTGAAGGAGTTTATCGCAGCACTCACTATTGGCTGTGTGTATTTTACCCTTCTCTTTAAGGCGACGACGATTGGTCCGATGATGAAGCGTATGAAGCTCGCTGACCTTACCCCGCTTGAATCTATTGAGTATCATGAAAGCCGGGCCCTCATTACGGCTCAAGTGCTTGAACGCCTATCGGACTTTCGGGATAAGGGGTATATCGAAGAGCGTATTTTTCAGAATCTCAAACAAGACTATGAGGGGCGTTATGAGCGTTTACTCCAGGCTTGTAAAGAGGGGTTTATTGCTACACCTGGGAATGCTAGCCGAGCGCTTCAGGCCTATGCTCTCGGAATGGAACAGCGTTTCCTTCATGAGCTCTTTGTCTACCAGGAAATTACTGAATCCGAGTACAAAGAAATTCTCAACAAGGTTCAGATTCAATTGGCTCGGGTGGAAGGTGGGGCCGATCAGCTCACGGGTGTCAATGAGCGTTTTACCAAAGATTGGTTTGAATGTTTGGTGGATTGGTTTCGAGACAAGCTTCGCCCTCTTTCCTCCCAAACCTTACTCGTCGAAGAGTATCGTTACTATCGGGCTCAGGAAATTATTCTCAACAAGGTGATCCGCCGTTTGCGAGCCATGGCCGAGCGTTTCCCAGGGCTCTTTGGTGATATGGTGGCTTTTGAGGCCGTAATGGTGCTCTATGCCAAGCTTCATGCTGATACGCTTACCAAACGTGATGTAGCTGCAGAGAAGGTTGGATCACAGCTCGCTTTCCTTAATGAATCTTTTGGAAGGGCGGCACTCATTAAGGCTGAAGCAAAAGCCCTCGATGAACTCCTCACGAATCAAATGCTTCCACACAAAATAGGCATCATGCTCTATAATGAAATGAAACAGGAGCAACCATAATCTCTATTCAAAACTTTCTATGGATTTTTTTGGGATCGACATGGTGGAGGCGATCAAGACTATTGGGTATTTCGGTCTTTTTGGGGTAGTGTTCGCAGAGACTGGTCTTTTCCTGGGGTTTTTCTTTCCTGGGGATAGTTTACTCTTTGTGGCTGGTGTTCTTGCAGCGCAGGGATTTTTCTCCCTCCCTATTCTCTTGGTAGGCCTTTTTCTCTCCGCTTTTTTGGGGAATTTGGTAGGTTACTGGTTTGGTGGCTATGTCGGCCCAAAAATCTTTTCGCGCGAAGATTCACTCCTCTTCAAAAAATCACATCTTCTCAAAGCCCAGGCGTTTTATGAGCGTCATGGACCCAAGACAATCGTGCTGGCTCGATTCATCCCGATTGTCCGTACCTTTGCTCCGATTGTCGCAGGTGTAGCCCGGATGCATTACGGGACCTTTGTTCTCTATAACTTGATTGGGGCACTGCTCTGGTCAGTGGGTCTCACTACGCTTGCCTATTACCTTGGTGGCTTGGTGGAGAATATTGATCGCTATCTTCTCCCCATTGTGCTTCTCATTATTTTCCTCTCTATTCTTCCAGGCATCTTTGAATACTGGCGCGACCGACGAGAGATGAAGAAGCGTGAGCTAGGAGAGTAGGTTTGACAGATACTTCCATTCGCTCTTGTTTGAGAGCATACTAAAACCAAGATAGCTTCCCCTGAAAGGAGGGTGAAGATATGGCGAGGCAGCCTTTGGCTTATCCAGTGCAGCGCACACCCTCAACGGAGCGGCGTGCGCCATCTGATCCATTCCAGGAATGGATGAAGTTCTTCTTCCCACCACCGGAACAATTGCGGGCTTCCCAGGAGCGAGTCCTCTTGCTCTGGAGCGACGCTTGTCGCCGCCAAGCCTACTTCTTCGGGTCTTGGTGGTGGTAGAGTCTTTCAGCTGAGCTGAGAGACAGCCATGCCCAACGCAGGGACGATAAGCGCCTCGAGACCAACCATCTCGCGGCGCCTTTCTTTCTTCCTTGACACTAGCTTATCCAGCGGGTGGTGACGAAGATATAGAGAACAATGAGGGCGAAGAAGCTCAGTTGCATGAAGCGGCGGCCACGGAGACGGAGTGTCTCATCCATAACAATCTCTTTGGGAGCAAAGCCAAAGTCTTTGAAGAGGAAAATAGATTCGTAGAGCCGGACGATGACCACCCAGGCAATAAAGAGTGAAGCAAGGATACCGAGACCAGGCATAGAGGGGTTGGCGAGCTCTGCTGTAGCCTTGCCGCCACCCTGCTTGAGCCATTTGACCCAGCCAGTCCACTTCATGATGAAGACATGAACGAGCGTTGCTACGATTACGAGGCGTAGTCCCCAGCGCTGCCACAACCACCAAGTCTTGCCTTCCATGAGAACAATGACGCGTTTGAGTGAGAGGATGAAGAGGAAAATGAGGAGAAAGGCTCCGACAAGACCAGCGCCAAATTCCCAGCTGGTAAAATCAAGCCATTCCTGAGGAAATTTGAGTGGGAGGAAGAAATAACTAATGAATCCATGAGTGATGGCGAGGAAGCCACCGACGATACCGATTTCTTTACGGTAGGCGAGTAAGTGATCCCAGCGATTGAAATAACGCGACAAGGGGCCGATGAGAAAGGTAAAGGCGAGGAGGGTCATTCCAGCGGAGGCAATGGCCTTGTTGGGGACAAAGAGAGGGTCGGCGGTGGGTGGAGCGTCAAAGAAGTAGCCACGTCGGGTAATGAGGTAGAGGCTAAAGAAAGCGACAAGCACCGCCGCGAGGAGCGAAGCGATGAGATAATCACGGAGCCCTGATGGTTTGTGCATAGTATTTTTTGCTTACCCCTACTATTTTCATTGTCCCACTCTTGTAAACGTTGGCAAGACCCCAAGGGTGTTAGGATGCACTTACAAACAAAAACAAAACCACCCCTTTGGAGGGTGGTGTTGTTTGTCTCAAGCGCTTAGGCGCGAGCTACATTGGTCGCGGCTGGCCCCTTTTCACTCTGAGTGACTTCAAAGGAGACGACATCGCCTTCCTTGAGTTCCTCAAATGTTACTCCAGAGAGCTCCTTGGCGTGGAAGAAGAGATCCTTCTCCTGGCCTTCGACGGCGATAAAGCCGAAGCCTTTGCCTTCGATGAGCTTTTTGATAGTGCCTGTTGGCATAGTAAAAATTTCAACGATAAATTATACGCACTTCGAAACTCGACTCCATTTGCGAAAGCCTTGCAGCTTGACTGGAGTATAACACGGAATCAATTTTTCCGATAGGGGAGGGCTTTGGGAGGGGATGGAGCGTCTTATTTGAACTCAAAGAGAATATCTCGGAAATTGATGATTCGATCCCGCTTATTAAGCTTGATTTTCTCCTGTTTGTAGAGCTTCAGGCGTTCAGCCCGATGCTTGGCATCGACCCAAATATGCCCATCAGCATAGACGATCCTGTGCCAGGGGATATGCTTGACCCCATTGTCCCAAGCCTTGCCGAGAATGGTCGTGATACTTTGTGAAGCCATAGCCCCACCACCAGCAGCTCGAGCGATCCGGCCATAGGTAGTGACTCGGCCAGGTGGGATAGAGAGGGCCAGCTTGAGCACACGTTGGCTAAAGGTAAGCATAGGCTATAGACCATTCAAATATTGACGTGGATTCTCACTCAATGATATAACGAATCAGCTCTTTCCCTCCACTTGCCAAGAGGAGACTATTCATGTTGAGAATGTTTCTGATTAGCCTCATAGTGTGGACATCCGTCAGTGCCGCGCCAGTCTTCTATGATTTCCAGCCAACCCAGAGGGAGTGCGAAGAGGCGACCGACTTCATCCGGAACGCTGCGTTGTCTCGAAACAACGGGTATACCAAGAAAAAAATCGTTGGCCTCTTCGATGACAATGTCACCGTCCTCTCGAGTATGGATCCGGAGAAGCGCTGGTTTGTGCGGAGTCCAGGAGCGACCCGTTTCCTCCGGGATGCGCTGGTCATCGTCTTTGATGCACCGAGGCGGCCAGGGGAGCATGCTGCTCATTTCCTCGAGTCATGCCTCGATCACGCTCGGGGTATCACCCCCGCTGACCTCTAGTCGCCCACCCGGCCTATGGCCCATCGAATGCTGTCCCACAGCATTCTTTTCTTTTGCGCTGTCCCTTATAGGACGAAGTCGGAATCTATTTCGATGAGGAACGTAGAGATTGCTGAATCGCAGCTTCGAGTTCTTCGGGAACATCCGTTCCTATGCGATAGGCTTTCCCGTTTTTCAGAGTTATCTCGATCGCACCAAAACCTGAAACATTGTATATCCACATTTTTGGCCACAGCCACAATCGTATTCCCCATCCATAATACCAACGATTCTGTACTGCGTGGACTGAAACTATCTGGTCAAGCGCAAACTTTTTGGAGAAAATTCCGTAACCGAACTTGATCCGAAGAGAGCTCTCATCAATCGACACTGTCAGTGTGGCAAACGACGCAAGGATAAACAGGATAAATACCATTATGGCAGTAACGGCAAAATTTGTGCCGGAGTCGACTGAGGGAGGCTCGAGTCTGGCTGTAATTTGAGCCCACGCGAAAAGTACCAGCACGGCCAATGTAATCACCAATGTCAGATATCCAATTTGGGTGTGCTTGTATGGAGTCATATTTTTGATGCTGGGGAGGAAGGGATCGAACCTTCGTATGGAGGCTTCAAAGGCCCCTGCCTTACCGCTTGGCTACTCCCCAATGTAATAAACAGTGAACAGTCAACAAAAAACAGAAGAAAAAAATGGTTTTGCTAACTGATAGCTGCTAATTGTTATCTGTTACCAACTTGCCGCCGAGGGCTTCGAGGGCCTGGCTGAGGAGCGGGGAGGCAACTGCCTCTGCCTCTTTGCGTTCAGCCACCCGGACTACCCAGGGCACGGGAAACCCCAAAATCGTAGCAAAGGCGGTATCGATGGTCAAGCGGTTCTCGGGTTTCTCGAGGCGTTCTTTGTGAAAAGGGTAGCGTACCTCGAGAGTGACTGGCGCATTTTCTTGGATCACCAGCTCAGTAGTCGAGAGAGCGACACCGAGTGAGGCATTGAGGTGCTTGGCATGAGCTATGATGGCTCGCCATTCACGTCGAATATGAGAGAGATCGAGGGAAGCGGCTGCCCGAGCTCCTGGAGCTTCTTGAGTAGTCTGAATCTTCTTCTCCTCTACCACCCGAGAGGCTTGTTTGGGTGCAGCAGGGGATGAGGTGGGTTGTGAGAGAGGCCGGGCCTGAGGTTTCTCTTCGATGGACTGAGAGGGTCCATGGGGAGAATTTTTGTCCCTCATCAGTTTAACGAGAGCGATTTCGAGGGGGAGTTCAGGGAGAGGGCTGTACTTCATGAGGTTCTCAGCTTCCTGAAAACGTTCCATGCATTCGACGATGCGGTCACTACCGAGAGCTTGAGCGAGAGCGAGAAGCTCAGCTTGTTCTCCTTTGGTAAAGTCGAGAGCGAGACTCTGGGTACTCTTTGGGTCAACTGAAGCATAGAGGGCTTGGCGCAGGTACTGGAGGAGGTTCCCAACAAAGCGCGTCATATGAGCCCCTTGTTCTCCGAGAACGCGAACGAGCGAGAGTCCCTGGGTGAGATTGTACTCAGCGATGGCCTGGAGGAGTGTAACGATGGATGCTGTGGTGGTCGCTCCCAAGAGAAGGGCGGTGCGATCGACACGGATGGGGGATTCTTCGAGCGTGGCAATCTGGGTAAAGAGTACTTCGGCGTCGCGCATGCCACCAGTGGCGCTTCTTGCAATCATGAGAAGTGACTCGTCGTCAATATCAATCTTTTCAGCTTTGGCAATTTTTTGGAGCTTGGTTACAAGCTGCTCGAGGGGAAAGCGCTTGAGGTCGAGGCGGAGTGAGCGAGAGAGAATGGTTTCGGGTACCTTAGCGATATTGGTCGTCGCGAGAATAAAGACGACATGGGCCGGTGGCTCCTCGAGGGTTTTGAGGAGAGCATTCCAGGCCCCGATAGAGAGCATATGGGCTTCGTCGATGATGTACACCTTGTGCGAGCCGAGGACGGGGCTGGTTGTGATGGTGTCACGCAGTTCGCGGATATTGTCGACTCCAGTGTGTGAAGCAGCATCAATCTCGACAATATCAATAGCCTGATGATCCTGTACAGCTATACAGTGGGAGCACTTCCCGCAGGGTTCAGGAGAATTCTTTTTGCGAGCACTACAATTCATCGCCTGGGCGAAGAGGCGAGCCAAGGTGGTCTTCCCGGTACCGCGTGGTCCAGTGAGGAGATAGGCGTGAGCTATTTTGTCACGGATGAGGCTCTGAGTGAGGACAGCGACAGCTGTATCTTGGCCGATGACATCAGCGAAACGGTCCGGGCGGTATTTACGGTAAAAGGTAGACATAGGGGAGAACAGGGATCAAATAACAAGAAGCAAAAACAAAGAAATACAGAGTAAAGAAAAAACGGGAAGCTTGAGAGGCTTCAGAAGCTATTGTACCAAATCAAAACCCCGCTTGAAAGGCGGGGATTAAGAGGGATCTTGTAGAAGCTATTTCTTGAAGACGAACAGTTTGTAACCAACAAAGTTCCAGACGAGGGAAGCACCAGTGGCGAAGAGTTTAGCGAAGTTGGCCCAGAGTTGCTCACTCATACCAAAAGGAGCAGCCACGAGTGTGGTTACACCAGTCAAGATGAGGCCATTGATAGTGATACCGATAACGGAGACAATGAAGAACTGCGAAAATTGAACGGCAGCATTTTTGTCGACGATCCCAGCCGCGGCCTCCTTGAAGGTCCAGCGTTTGTTCATGTAGTAGCTGTTGACGACCGCTACCGAAAAAGAGATAGAGTTGAGTATAAACAATTCCCAGCCTTTGGTGATGCCGGTGAGATAAATGAGGACATTAAGGACAGCGAAGTCGATACCAGTGTTGATGCCGCCAACGATGACAAATTTGGAAAACTGTTTGACGAGGCGGGCGATGAGTCCCATGGGCTCTTGGGCCGGGGTCATGGGTGAGGCTGATCCTAAGTTAACATCAGACATAGGTATTTCTGTGAATTAAAAAAAAATAACAAGGTCCAGTTATGGTTTAGCTGCCACTTCTTTTTCGAGGGCTTCCATGTCACGCATCCATTCATCGAGAGCTGAGCTAGAGCTAGTGGCAGGGGCGGGCTCTGCTGAGACTGGAGTTTCGCTTGGTTCTGTTTGGGGGGTGAGTGAGAGGTCCTCAAGGGCAGCCGCACCAGGAGTGGAACGCTTATTGCTGGCGATAGGTAGAGGATGAGCGCTTGAGGCAGTGGGAGATGCGAGGGACCCCTTCTGAAGGACATTCTCGATGGCTACCCAAGATGACTTGAGTTCACGAGGCATGACTACAGCTACCTCATCTCCTGGTGAGACACGAAAATACGTGACGGAAGCGAGGAGTACGCGATAGGGTTCACCGTCTACGAGGACATGGTAGTTGCCACCCTCATCTTGACTGACGACACCAAGAGCGTGTTTGCGTTCGATTGGGCTAATTTGTTTGTAGATAAATGAGCCATCCAGAGTGATAGTGAGCTTGAGCATGTCACCTTCAACCAGTTTGGATTTGGAAGCATAGTTGGCGGGGACAGGATATTGCTTCCCATCAGTACCCATCATGATTTGTCCATCAAAGGTGCCTTCTACCACCGTACCCTCGCCTTCAGTATCGAGCTTCTTGGGCCGGCCGGTTTTTTTCTTGCCTTCGATTTGGAGGAGCATGGCCTTGGCACTCTGGATGGTGCGTTCGGCATTGACGATCATGTCGCGCAAGGCTTGGATCTTGGCCCCTTGGTCTGGTGCTTGGGCAAGATTGGATTCTTCAGGAATAGTAGACATATTTCAGTATTGATGTTGATTTTGGTATCACCAAAAGTGAGCTATTTTTCTTCTCACTTCGTGTATTGTGATTGTAAAATATCTTGCTGTCAATTGCAACTCTTTTGTCAATGAACAAAACGCTTGCTTGAGCCGGAAGTAGTGCTTAGTATGTGACCAAATACGAAAGTATCGCTCTCCCTTGACAAAAATACTGTTTATGCGTTAATATAAGTTGCTTTTGACTAAGCCTCAATTCGTCTATTTTTAGCCACTTTTTTAGGCCTATGACTACCAGCGCTCCCAAATCAAAATCAGTGTCAAGCACCGGCCAATTCCGGGCTTTTCTCGATGCTCTTCTCAGTCGTTTTCCTGAGCGCTCCCAGGCTATTTTTGGCTTGCGCTTTGGTCTCGATGATGGTCAGGAAAAAACGCTTGAAGAGATTGGGAAGACTTACTCGATCACTCGTGAGCGGGTGCGTCAGGTGGTAGATGTCATGCTCAAAAAAATGCGGACTCAACTCAAGACGACCAAGAATGAACCAGTGATTGATACAGTGCACAATCTTTTGCGTGAGTCAGCGGGAGTACTAACGCTCGAGGCTATCGCCGAGCACCTGGCCAAAAATGATCTCCGAGAACGCCAGGCACTTCTCGCCCTCATCATGATTATTCCCGGACTTTCTCCGATCAAAGAGAGTGAACACGAGAAGGCTGCTGTGGCTCTCGCTGATTTTGATCGTGAGATGTGGCAAACAGTGATCGATGATGTAGCCAAAGCCCTCAAACAAGAAAACAATGCTCTCGACTTCAAAGAACTCTATGCCCTCTTTCGTCAGGTGGGATCCAAGTCAGGTGATATGCCGGAAGCCGAGCTCAAGTGTTGGCTTTCACCGTCGAAGAAAATTGAGAAAAATGTGTTTGGTCAATATGGTCTCTGTACCTGGGAAATGATTCGTCCTCGTGGGACTCGCGAACGAGCCCATCTCATCCTCAAGGTGATTGGGAAACCTCTCCACTTCCGTGAGATTGCACGCCTCATCGATGAACATGGTCTCTACAAAGCTAACAAGAAAACTCATCCACAGACGGTGCACAATGAACTGATCAAAGACAAACGTTTTGTGTTGGTCGGGCGGGGCACCTACGCGCTCTCTGACTGGGGCTACACCCGTGGTACCGTGCGCCAAGTCTTGGCCGATATCCTCAAATCCAAAGCAACACCGATGAGTCGTGAGGAACTGCTCCAGGAAGTACTCAAAGTGCGCCAGGTCAAGAAATCAACCGTGATCATCAATCTCAATACATTCTTCACTAAAGTCGGTAAGAATATTTACACTCTGCGTGATCAGGCCTAAGGTGTAGGTGTCTCAATTGATCGGGCACTAGCCTGAGTCATCAAAAATTCGTATACTACAGAAGTGTAACCGGACAACGATCCCTAAACTTCTCGGCCATGGCCGAATTCTTCTCCAATTTTCTTTTTATGTTCTCGGTCGCAGGCGATGTATGGTACATCGTCTTGCCGCCGATTTTGTATTTTCTGTTCATGCTCCTGTGGATGGATCATGTCAACGCCAAGTTTGCTTCCAAATGGGAGTGGGTCTTGCTCGAAATTATTCCACCACGCGAAGTAGAGAAAAGTCCGCACCCGATGGAGCTCATCTTCTCTGGCTTTGCGGGCGTAATCAAAACACCCTCGACCGTTGAGGAATTTGTGGGTGGAGAAATCCCCACGAGCTTTAGCCTCGAGTTGGTTTCGATCGAGGGCCAAGTACACTTTTATATCCGAACCCTCAAAGGCTTTCGTAATCTGGTCGAGGCGCATTTCTATGCGCAGTATCCTGACGTTGAGATCGTCGAAGCGCCTGACTATGTCACACTAGTCCCTCGTTCTGTCCCCAATAACGAATGGGATCTGTGGGGGGTCGAGTTCAAACTTCTCAAAGATGATCTCTATCCTATCCGCACCTATAAGTTTTTTGAAGAGTCGGTAACCGGTAAGATGCTCGATCCCTTGGCGGGCCTTATCGAAACCATGGGCAAAATCGGTCCGGGCCAGCATCTGTGGCTCCAATTGATCGTGACTCCTCAAAAAGAAGATTGGGGATCCAAGACCGGTCAGGCGACGATCGAAGCTTTTCTCGGACATGAGGAAGTTGAGTCGCCCGGTATCTTTGCTCGACTCTGGCATGATTTTGCGGAAGTATTTTCCAACCTCTTCACAGCGCTTATGGCCAAGGAAATTGAATGGACGGCCCTCGGCGAAGCTCCGGCCAAAGATGAGGCCCCAGTTGAGTTTCGTCTCACTCCAGGACAAAAGGACGTCCTCAAAGCCCTCGAAAGCAATATCGGGAAGCCGATGTTCAAGATTAAAATGCGCCATATGTATGTGGGGCGGCGTGAGGGGTTTTCCAAGCAAACTGGTGTCTCGGCTTTCATCGGTGGCATCAAGCAGTTCAATGATCTCAACCTCAATAGTATGGTGCCGGATGACCTTACCAAAACCTACGCTAATTATCTCTGGGTCGAGCCACGCACGCGCTATCGCCAGCGCAAACTCTTCCGTCGCTATATCTCACGTGATACCGATGATCAGACCAACCGCTTCATGCTCTCGTCCGAGGAGTTGGCCACCCTTTTCCATATCCCAGATATGACCGTGATGGCACCGTCACTCACTCGGGTGGTGGCCAAGCGGGGTGGTGCTCCTGCCAATTTGCCGGTACTCTAAGACCATACACGCTCTATGCCTCCTATCCACGATGACAATCCGATTACTGTCTTTGCTAAAACCAATTTCCGCAATCAGGAGCGGGTCTTTGGGATTAAGGCCGACGATCGTCGCCGGCACATGTACCTTTTGGGGAAGACCGGTATGGGCAAAACCAACCTCCTCGAGAATTTGGCTATCCAGGACATCATGCAGGGCCATGGGATTTGCTTTATCGATCCGCACGGTGATGTGGCGCTCAAGCTCATCAAGGCTATCCCACCCGAGCGTATCAATGATGTGATCTATTTCGATCCAGCCGACCAAGCTTTCCCCATCGCCTTCAATGTGTTGGAACAGGTGGGTCCGGATCAGCGTTCGCTTGTGGCGTCGGGCCTCGTTGGTGTATTCAAAAAAATCTGGGCTGATTCATGGGGACCACGTTTGGAATATATTTTGCGCAATGCTATTCTCGCACTCCTCGAATATCCAGGATCGAGCCTCCTTGGCGTCATGCGTATTCTTGTGGACAAAAGTTATCGTGACCGGGTGATCGAAAAAGTGACTGATCCAGTGGTCAAACAGTTTTGGGCTGTCGAATTTGCTGGCTGGAATGAGCGTGTCCTCCAGGAAGTCATCTCGCCGATTCAAAACAAGGTCGGACAGTTTACGTCCAATAGTCTGATCAGAAATATCATCGGTCAGCCGCACTCAGCTTTTGATGTGCGCGAAATCATGGACAATAAGAAAATCCTCATCATGAATCTCGCCAAGGGGAAAATTGGTGAAGACTCGTCGGCTCTCCTCGGTGCCATGATGATCACCAAGATCCAGCTTGCGGCGATGGGGCGGGCCGATATCCCTGAAGAGGAGCGCAAAGACTTCTATCTCTATGTCGATGAGTTCCAGAACTTTGCTACGGACTCGTTTGCCAATATCCTCTCCGAAGCGCGTAAGTATCGCCTCTCACTCATCCTCGCCAACCAGTACATCACCCAGCTGGAGGAAAAGGTGAGCGATGCGGTGTTCGGGAACTGTGGGACGATCGTGGCTTTCCGAGTGGGGGCGACCGATGCCGAGCTTCTCGAGAAAGAGTTTGAGCCAGTCTTCATGATGAATGACCTCATCAATCTCCCCAAATTCAATATCTACCTCAAGCTCATGATCGATGGTATCGCTGGCGACGCCTTCTCAGCGACCACCTTGCCGCCGATTATTATCGAGACCCCAGGGATTAATGATAAAGTGATTGCTGTAACTCGTGAACGCTATGCGTCGGCCCAGGCTGAGGTGGAAGAGAAGATTCGTCGTTGGACGGGGATGCTCACAGATGAAGAAAAAGCCGCGCTCCTCCGGAAGCCTGAGATGTCTGAAAAGCGAGAGGCTCTTCCCGAAAAGCCTGCCGTCACTCCACGCCAGGAGATCAAAAAACCAAAATCTGAGCCAGCCCCTCGCGTTCACGATAAACCTCTCCCACGTCGTGAAGAAAAAAAACCGGTGCCCAAAGCGATACCACCCAAGGCTCCAGTCAAAGTTGAAACCCTGTCTCCACAGCCAGAGCCCGTAGTGGTAGTGCCGAGAGCGCCAGTACTTGAGGCAGAACAGGTGAAGGAAGAGATTGCTATGCCTCTTGCGCCCGCACCGGTCGCAGCGCCAGTAGCCATGGAGCCAGTCGCTACTGAACCAGTGGAGGAAATTCAGGTGCCAGAACCGACTTCATCCCCCGAACCCGTAGTCGAGGCAGTGGTCGCGCCTACTCCTGAGGTAGTGCCAGAAAAAGTCCTCTATCCGAGCACTTGTGCGACTTGTGGGATGGAGATCGAGGTGCCGTTTAAGCCCGATGGATCACGTCCAACCTTTTGTAAAGATTGCCTCCGTGATTATCAGCGAGCTGTAGCGCGGGCCAAACAAGAAGAAGAGGCCAAGGCCGCTCGCGAACGTGGCGATGATGATCAGCCCCCAATGAATAGAGGCTCATCCGGCAGTGGCCAAACATCAGCTCGAGGCCAAGCAGAGCATCGAGAGAAGCGAGACCAGCGTCGGACCGAACCACGCGTCTACGCTACGAGCGAGGCCCCAGTCAAACTTTCCCAGACGCAATTTATTGCTCCCAAGAAATTTAAATCCCTGGGGAACAAGAAATCGGCTGTTGATCGAGAAGCGGTACGCGCGCTCATCAATGCCAATCGCCCCAATCATTCTGAAGAAGCCTAAAGTGAGCCGTGCCTTGCTTTTTTTGTACCTGTCTGCGACAATGTGTCGCTAGGCGTCTGGTCCTTCGCTCGAGGAAAGCTTTTGCTCCCTGAAGCAGGATAGCTTCGCGGTCATAAAAAGGTAGTGTTGTTGATAATCGTTCGTGAACAGTTTCTTCTCCCTGATCGTCAGAACGCTCGCGGTCGTACGAAACGGTATCACTCACTCTTCTTTTCATTACCTATCACCTATAACCTATCATCTATCATCTATCACCCATGCTTGGTCTTCCCAAAAATGCCAAAATCGCTGTCCTTGTGTCCGGCGGAGTCGATAGCTCCGTCGCTTTGGCTTTACTCAAACAGGCCGGGTATGATGTCACGGCTTTTTATTTGAAAATCTGGCTCGAGGATGAACTCGCCTATCTCGGGGACTGTCCCTGGGAAGAGGACTTGGCGTATGTCCGGGCGGTGACGGAACAACTTGAGGTGCCACTTGAGATCGTGCCTTTGCAAAAAGAATATTGGGAACGAGTAGTGCAGTCAGCTATCGATGAGGTACGAGTAGGCCGAACGCCGAACCCTGATATGCTCTGTAATGCCCGGATCAAGTTTGGGGCATTTCTAGATTTTCTTGAAGGAAAATCTAGTCCTGAAGGAGCGCAGCGAGTTGAAGGGTTCGATTATGTCGCCACCGGACACTATGCGTGGGTTGAGGAAAAAAGCGGCAAGAAGTTTCTCAAGAAAACGCCTGACGCCATCAAAGATCAAACCTATTTCCTTTCGCAACTTTCAAAACAGCAACTCAAGCGAGCGATATTTCCCATCGGGGAATTTGAGAAAACCAAAGTCCGTGAGTTAGCCGAAACATTTAAGCTTCCCAATGCCAAACGTAAAGACAGTCAGGGAATCTGTTTCCTCGGGAAAATTCCTTTTGACGCCTTCCTCCGACATCATCTCGGCGAACGCAAAGGCAAACTGATCGATATCGAAACGGGGAAGGAAATGGGGGAGCACCCAGGCTTTTGGTATTTCACTATTGGTCAGCGCGAGGGGATCGGCCTCTCGGGTGGGCCCTGGTATGTGGTCAAAAAAGATACTGAAAAGAATATTATTTACATCGGGCATCAGGCAGCCCGGGTAGAAAACGCTAGTGATCATTTTCTTGTTCGGGACCTCAATTGGTTCAATGAAAAACCAGAAGATGGGATGGAGCTCTCGGTCAAGCTCCGGCACGGCCCCAAAGAGTACAATGCGAAAGTTCAGTGGCAAGACGAACAAACCTTGGAAATCTTCTTACAAAATGAAACCGACCCGGGCGTTGCCCCTGGCCAATACGCTGTCTTTTATCACGGCGACTACTGCCTCGGCGGGGGAGTGATTAACTAAAGAAATCTTACAGATAAAAAGAGCAGCCTCCAGGTTTGCGAAACCGGAGGCTGGTGGGGTCTTGGCTCGGTGCCGACAGGCGAGCGTCAGTCGAAGGTGATTTCTCGGTAGCAGTGCTGGCCCATAATGCCGCGGAGCGTACTGTTGTCGGCCTGGGTCACCACGAGCGTCGAGCGGAAGTGACTCGGGTGAGTGAATTTCCTGAGTCGGCGTACGTCGAGATAGTAGTCGCCCCGATCCGTCCGTTCGCGGAAGATCGAATACGGCGGTGAGGTCGACATGAGGATGCCTTCCTTGGTCCAGGGACGTTCGATAGACACCTCATACATGGTGAGGGCTTTCTGACCATCGGCCAACTTTCCGTTCATGACGAAGGTGAGCCAGTGGACAAATTCGCCAATCTTCTCGCCGTTGCTCATGACGAATCCCATCGGACCATGGCCGCGCTGTAGCTCGGAGAGGTACAGCGCCCGTGAAGGGCCGCCTGGTTCGGTATGGTGCAGGAAATCCTTGGGAGTCCGGCCGACGAACATAGCCGTGGCGTCGAAGTTCTCCTGATACCCGGCCTTGCCGAGGAAGGTGGCATAGCGCAGGCATTCATCGTCCGTCAGGCACATCTCTTGGGCTGAGAGGAAGTGAAGCAGCTGGCCGTGGTTGGTGATGAAGGTGAAGTTCACCTCCTGCACCGCCTTGGTGTTCCGGTAGTCCGGGAGCTTGAGCATGAATGCTCCGGTTGGTCCGGCGATGAAGATCTGATCGGTCAGGTAGCTCACGATAGCCGAGAAGAGAGGTCTGCCATGCCGGACGCAGGTGATGGCCGTCGAGGGACTGACGATCGAGAGTGGGAGTTCGATCTTGCCTTCTGGGAAGATTTTGCCCCACTCCGCTTCGCGGTCGCACTCGTAGAGCAGTTCGCCCACTTTGCGAGAGTTTCTGCCGCTAGCATTGGCCCGCTCGATGAAGAGACGGAGGAACTTGGACCGGTCAGTCGGGTCACAGAAGAAGGTCACCGGAAATTGCGTGCCGTCGGACCAGTGGGACCCAAACTGTGGGTCGGTTTCCTCGGTCACGAAGAGGGCGTCATCCTTGAGCCGATGAATGACGTTCTTGATGGCGATCTCCGGGCCACCGTCTAGGCCGTAGGTGTCACCTTTGCCGTACCTGGTCTTGCCGAGCGCTTGTTCAATCGGCATGTGCATGAGGGCATGGCGAGCGGCGAGGACAGCCTGGATGCATGCATCCGCATAGAGGGTTTCGATACCTTGCATGACGATCTCCTTGGGAGTCGGGGGTGGAGGGAGGGAAAAGCCTCTTTGAAAGAGCTGGCGCGAATATACCAGTGGATGGTATGGAAGTCAACATCCTGTTTTGGCGGGGGAGTGATTGCCTAAGCGGGAGTTTTGAGTACAATGAGGGCAGTACCTTACGGAGGGTTACCCAATGAGAATTCCTCGGCGATTGCAACCACCTGTGGTTAAAGAGAAGCCTCGGGCTTTTCAGTCCGTTCGCTTTGTCCATTGCTTGCGTTGCATGGGGCATGGCTATTTCCAGACTAACCCATCTGATGAGAGGCCGATGGCAGCTTTCTCTCGGGAGGCTGCCCTTCTCTACCTCGAGTACCTCGGAGAGAGCGGACTCGTATCCTGCAACCAGTATGCAGCTGTGGAGCAGCAGATTGTCACTTCTCCTTTGCCGTATGAGACTCCGCGGGCGGTGCAAGAGATCATGAGTCGGTGTGCTGCTTGGGAGGAAAAGCGGGTAGAGCTTGCGTCTATCGGCCAGGCGGCACCAGTACCCTTTGAGCTTTTCGGCATGGACGTAGCCGAGCGGGTTCATGAGTTCCTCCTGACTTCATCGGACTACCCGCATCTTCGCACTCAATGACGGCGCCTCGCGCCACCCGGGCGGCTGATACTTTCAGTCCGCCCTTGATTTTTTATAAGGAAACATGGCTCGCCATTCCGTAACTTCAAGTGAAGGATGGCTTGAAAATGGAAGGAAAGGAGAATAAGATGAGGAAAGACTGATTAAGAATTGAAAAAAAGTTACTTCTGTATGTCTACACGAGAGGTGCTCAATAAAATCTTCAAAAATCCTGAACAGGATCTTTTGATGTTTGATGACTTGTCCAAGTTGAACATCTACGAAAAGGACGAAGGAAAGTTCTATGTGAAAGCCATTTCAAAAATGGATGAAGAGAAGTTTGTCTACAATGCTAAGACAGGCAAATCTGCTCCTGAAGAAGTCGTCCGACAGCTCTACCTTGTAAAGCTTACGAAGCACTACAAATACCCCAAAACTCTCATTGAACTTGAAAAGCACGTCAACTTTGGACGTGAAATAAAGCGTGCCGACATTGTTGTGTACCGACCAGACGGCATTACGCCGAAAATCATCATTGAAGTAAAAGCTCCAAACGAAGAGAATGATGTCCAACAATTGAAGTCATACTTGAACGCTGAAGGTGCTCCCGTTGGTGTTGCGGTAAACGGCAAGACACGTCTTATCCTCTACCGTCCATATCCAAAGGACTTTGATGACACATTGGATGACATACCTGCTTCGGATGAAGAAATTGAAGATGTGCTTGCAAAGCGTAAGACCCTGAAAGACCTGAAAGAAAAAGACCTGAAAGAGACTATTGAAACACTAGAGGAGCTCGTCATTGCAGGCTCAGGCTATGACAGCTTTGACGAAATCTTCAAACTTATCTACGCCAAGCTCTATGACGAAAAGGAAGCATTGAGCCGACCAAACGAGGAACTGCATTTCCGAAAGAGCCCTACAGGAAAGCCAGAAGAAACGAAACGCATCATTGATGAACTCTTTGATGAAGCTAAAGCGGAATGGTCCGATGTCTTTGAAAAGACAGACAGGATAAAGCTCAGTCCTGAGCATCTTTCCGTGTGCGTTGGCGAGCTTCAGGATGTTCGCTTGTTTGGTGCAAATCTACGCATCATTGATGAAGCGTTTGAATACCTGCTTCCTGATGTTGCAAAGGGAAAGAAGGGTCAATACTTCACACCTCGTGTCGTGATTGATATGTGCGTGCAGATGCTCAATCCGCAAAAGCGAGAGTATGTGATTGATACAGCGTGCGGTAGTGCAGGTTTCTTGGTCCACGCTATGCAATATGTTTGGAAAAATCTTCCTACAATTGAAGCACGCAAGGACTACGCAAGCAGGTATCTATGGGGCATAGATTTTGATGAGAAATCAACCAAAATCAGCCGTGCCATTATGCTCATCGCAGG
>CAZOFS010000003.1:0-63126 GCA_964579335.1 uncultured Bdellovibrionales bacterium | reverse complement strand
AAATTGTTGGCCAGCGCATTGAGAAAGAGTATCGGCCGGAAGCCAGACCAGGTCTGATGACTCACGTCACGCTTCCACGGCGATATGAGCGTCGCGAAGAGTTCGAGAATATTGAAGCGGTGCACGGCATAGCGCATCGCGTTTAGAGCGATCCGGAAGATGCCGAGCAAACCGGTCGTATAGTACCAGAGAAAAAAGTGCATTGTTGTGTTTGTATCTCCTCCTATTGTACCGCTTCACCCCTGCTTTGACTATGAGAAAAGTGTCGTTACAAAAGAATGCGCCGCCCGAGGGGATCCCAAGGACGGCGAGAGAGGAACGGTTCAGGTTTGGTGCAGCCGGATACGCCGCGGCGGCCTGGGTCGAGCAACGATCTTGATCACTCGCCTCCCGCCATCTTTGCGATAGTACTCGCTCGATACTGCTGTCTGCTGACAACGATGCTCAAGTGGGCAACGACCGCAGCTCATCTGGTACCGACGCTGGATGACAGGGTCGCTCCAATCAGCCATGTGATCATCGACTGCGTTGGCACAACCTTCACGTGAGAGGACAAACAAGAGTTCCGAGAACACCACTGGGTCCATGCCCGGAAAGCGGTCGAGGTACGCTCTTCCAATCCGATCCCCCGCTGCAACCAGCGGTTCTGGGTTGTAGCTACCGTTTTCGAGTTGAATCATCCCTGTACCGATGAGTGCCCGCAAGTGATGGAAGTCCACCGGGAACGACACGCTGATGCGAGGGATAAACCCAGCCTGCATGAGATTGATGACCAGAAGTGCTGTCATCTTGGCCTGAAACATGTAGAAGCCTCGCTCAGCAAAAGGCAGTTTGTAGTTCTGCTTATTTATCACTCGATCCCTGACCTCCGCCTCTGTCGTCACTCCGTCAAAGACCTTGAGGATATCACCGCCCCACCCCTTGAGGAGAATCTCCGAGTTGCGCCGCCAAGCTTCACCATAGAGCTGCCACTTGGGAACGGTTCCAAAGATTTTTCGAAGTCGGTAGTCAATTTGGCTTGCCGAGAGTTGCGCTGCCTGCACTGGATCAAACAGTTCAGGACGCTCTCTACGCAGTGCCAAGGCCCGGCCGGTAACCATGTGACTTTCGACCTTACCCCGCAACAGATGAGTGATGTAGAACACGTCATTGGCCGTCAGATCAGGGATCTGGGCCAAGTCCACCATATGATGAGGTACTCGTGCCATGTAGTCCGGCAGGTACGGAAAGGATCCTTCGCGCCGTGACGGGATGAGTAGAGCGAAATTACCGTACACCCGTCTCCAATTGATAGAGAGCTCCAATTTTCTCCCCTTTCGGAAGTGGTTGGTTGCCTCGCATTATACAGGAAAATCACCTGCTATCAAGAGCTTATTTGACTTATAAAAAATTCGAGGGCCGCCCGGGATATTCCCCAAGCAGCCCAGTTGGCCAATGCTACTCACTGCAGTCACGCGGGCGAAGTTTTTTGCTCCGGATTTCTGCGTTAATGACTTTCAATTGTTGCCGGAGTGCTCGGAGCTCGGCTTCTTTCCTCTGCTTCGTTCGAGGTCCCATCGGCTTATTGCGAATTTCCTGAGCCAAAGCCCTCACCTGAAACCGTAGGTCCCGCAACCTTGAGTATGGTCCCGAACCTGCTATACCAGCTGTCATACACTTCTCCCTTTTTAAAAAACTGAAACGGTAGTCTAACGATAGTCTACTCTAGCAAACAAAAGGCGACTGGGAAAGGTTGCCAATCCTGGCTATTCATCGCATAAAAAAAATTCGAGGGCCGCTCAGGATATTCCCCAAGCGGCCCAGCCAGTCTGTACACAAACGCATCTCAAGGGATCAGATCAAAGAGTTCCGGCTCCTCTGGTCGCACCTCAATGACGTGATCAAAGCCATCCTGACCAATTGACTGTGCTTGTCCGTAATACAGCCGATAATCACACCTAATCGACGACTCAGACAGTCCACCACGTACTTGCTCTGGCTTCCGCATGTACCACCGAACACAGGTCTCGACCGACACAAAGAACTGAAGACAAATGACTTGATCAGCTCCTAGTTCGCGGAGCTTCTCGATAAGCCATCGTCGATCAGCCGGGAATCCGTTCCAGCAATCGAACACGACACATGCACCTTCAGGCTTGAGTGCTACTTCAAGTCGACGCCATACTTCTTGCATTCCCCGATCATGGTCAGCACCACCTGAGTAGGCACCAAACCAGACGGTACCGAAAAGTTCCAGCATGACTTGGTCTCGACTCACCAGAGTCAGGTCTGGACGACGCCGGCACAATTCCTCCACATAGGTGGATTTTCCCCCACCACGTGGGCCAGAAGTCAAGAATACTTGTTTCACCGCAACCTCCCTGGGTAACAAACAAAGAACGAAACTGTAAGCTACCACTTCCCTCCCCCACCGTCAAACCAAAACCCGAGGATGAGTCCTCGGGTCAGAATATACAGAAATGCTTCGACTTATTTCTTCATTTTGCGGCGGATGAAGGCGGGAATCTCGAGGTCTTCTTCCTCGACAATATCGCGCGATTCCTGGCGCAGGGTAAAATTCTTGGGTTGGATTTTTTCTTCGATAATCATCGGGGTTGGTTCGATCTTCCTCGTAGGAAACACCATATTGTCTTCTGGCTCTTCATCGCGTACTTCTTCGCGCTTGGTTTCTACTCGGGTAGGCGCACTCGAAACCAGTGACCCGATTGTCTGGGACTTGGCTCGATTGACGAGACCAACGGGCATTTCATTTACCTTGCCAGAGTCAAAGCCAGTTGCGACAACCGTAATCTGTACATCACCCTTCCGAATCTGATCATCGACGACCGCACCAAAGATAACCTTGGCATTGGGATCAATCGTTTCGGTAATGATATTGGCGGCTTCATTGATTTCGAGCATCGAGAGATCGGATGAGCCCGAGATATTGAAGAGGACACCCTTGGCCCCATCGATCGAGAGCTCGAGGAGAGGACTATTGATCGCAGCGCGGGCGGCTTCGACGGCGCGGTTCTCACCACTGGCGATACCGATGCCCATGAGGGCTGAGCCTGAGTCCTGCATGATAGCGCGTACATCGGCGAAGTCGACATTGACGATCCCCGGTTTGGTGATGAGGTCCGATATCCCCTGGACACCCTGACGCAACACATCGTCGACGATACGGAAGGCGCTAATGAGAGTCGTCTTGCGATCGATAATCGAGAGGAGTTTGTCGTTGGGGATGGTGATGAGCGTATCGACACGATCCTTGAGGTTATTGAGACTCTCTTCGGCGATAGCGCGACGTTGTGAACCCTCGAAAGCAAACGGGCGCGTCACGACACCGACGGTGAGAGCCCCGAGCTCCTTGGCCGTCTCAGCGACGATCGGCGCAGCACCCGAGCCTGTTCCACCACCGAGGCCGCAGGTGACAAACACCATGTCAGCACCTTTGAGGACTTCCTGGATTTCATCGCGGTTTTCTTCGGCCGCTTGGCGACCAATCTCAGGATTCATCCCCGCTCCGAGTCCCTTGGTCAAATTTTTTCCGATGTGAATTTTTTCTTGCGCTTTGGAATGATGCAAGGCTTGCGCATCAGTATTGATCGCGACAAATTCGACGCCTTTGATTTTGGCATCGATCATGCGTGAAATAGCGTTCCCACCCGAACCACCAACACCGACGACTTTAATCTTGGCAAACGTTTCGATGTCCGGTTTGATTTCAGCCATAAGAGTAGAGGCAGAAAGCGTCAATTAGTGAGTCAAAAGGAGTGGATCCGGCTAACCCAAACAAGAAGAGCCTCACCCACTCGATGCACTACTCTATCATGCAAAAAGGAGGGGTGTCAACTCCCGTCCTTTTGGCTTGACAAACGCTCTATTTATGGGAGAAACCGCTTGAACCAGCGCTCCATTTTGTGGAAGCCATCTTTCATTTGATCCGGCATGGCTTCAAAAATTTTCCCCGTGTTCTGGAGACGATTTTTTTTCGTCGCTGTTTCTTCGAGTGAGAGAAAGAGGAGTCCTACGATCGTCGCAAAGCTTGGGCCATCGACTTGATCGAGAATCCCACCCAGTGGCTTGGGGTAACCGATCTGGGCTGGCAAACGTAGTTTCTTTTTGGCGAGCTCCACCAAGCCCGGGACGAGTGCTCCACCGCCGGTGAGTACCACCCCCGCTGGAAGAAGCGCTTCGCGATTTATCCCTTTAAGTTCAAGGTTGACGTAGTGAAGAATTTCTTCGAGCCGGGCTTCAATCACTTCAGCGATGTGATGTCGCGACACCGTATCGGTTTCCTGAGAATCGAAATCGCCGAGATCAATTTCTTCTTTCTTGTTCACTTCATGTGGCAAGGCATGGCCGTATTCGCGTTTGATGGCTTCGGCGACATCGATCGAGGTCCGGAGACCTATGGCAATATCATTGGTCACATGGACGCCCCCCATCGGAAGCACGGCCAAGTGGAGGAGGTCGCCGTCTTCAAACACTGATAGCGTAGTAGTGCTCGCCCCAAGGTTGACGACCACCACTCCAAGCTCTTTCTGTTTGGGTGAAAGCACGGCTTCAGCCGAAGCCAATGGTTCAGCCATAAAATGGTACGATCCGATGCCAGCCAACTCGAGGCTCCGAGTCAGGTTTTTGAGATGATTGCTCGCGGTACCGATGACGAGAGCTGAGACTTCGAGCCGTACACCCCGGAGTCCCACTGGGTCCTTGATATTGGACTCATCGTCGAGACGGTACGACTGTGGGACGACATGGAGGATTTCTTTGTTGGGAGAGAGCACCGTGCGCATCTCAGTCTCCTCGATCAGGCGTTCCAAATCTTCCTCGGTCACTTCGCCATCGGATTTGCCTACCGCTACCACACCTTGGGCAAGGAGAGAAAAAAGTTCAGTCCCCGACACCGAGGCCGTCACCTGTTCAGCTGGTACCCCGGCCATGTGCTCGGCGGCCGAAAGTGCAACATTGATCGCTTTGGCGACTTCCTCGGGTTGCACCACGATGCCACGCCGAATCCCAACCGATGGAGCTGTCCCCACACCGATCACACGCGGCGCACCGCCATCTTTGGACGCCTCGGCAATCACTGCCCGTACGGTGGCAGTGCCAATATCTAGTCCAACAATAATATTCTTTTTGGCCATAGTAAGGAAACACCTCTCTCTGAAAGCCGAAGCACTTCAACCTGAGGGGTGCATGCGGACTATTATACCATTACACTGTGCTCTTCGTGTAGTCACACTCCCCTCACACTACCATTTATTACTGATACATCGCCCAGGTCATGAGATATGGTAGGAAGATAAACGCACCTACAAGAAGAGCGGCCACCGAACCAATGAGAACAGCACCGGCTACTACGTCTTTAACCACTTTTACATAGGGGTGTACCCGCGGTTTGAGGAGGTCGAGAAGACGCTCGAAAGCAGTATTAACAAGCTCGAGGGTGAGGATAAAGCCAATGAGAAGAAAAATGATCGAACGCTCAGCAGGCGAGAGCGGAAAGAAAAAAGTGAGCCCAAGCGCGGCAAGGCCAAGCACCAGTTCGATTTGAAAATTACGCTCCTCACGAAAGGCGTACACGATACCAGCAAACGCGTGCCGTAAGCTGCGCAGAAATGATTTTACCAATGTCATACCAAAACTACTTTTGTTTTTTGAGTGGAGCGAAATGATCGGTCACCATGTCTTGGATTGCGAACATTCGCTCTTCATGGTCGAATCCTAAAAGGTGGAGTACACCATGTGAGAACACAAAGACAAACTCCCTCTCCCATGATACACCATCTTCTCGAGCCGAACGACGGATAAACGGAAGTGACAGGATGAGTGTCCCGAGGGTGAGAGTCTTGGCCGTTGCTTTGGCCACCTGACCTCTCTCCTCAAACTCGCCAAAGGAAAGAACATCCGTGGGCTTTTCTTTGCCTCGGTACTCATGATTGAGTTTGGCTATCCTCGAATCAGAAACAAAGGCTACTTCGAGCTCTACTCCCCGCCCGCTCTCCTGAAAAAGTTTAGGGAAAGCTTCTTGGCAGGTCCGTCGAATAATAGAGCGCAAAAAAGTCTCCGACACACCGGCCGGAAGCTTGGCTGAAGCAAGAGACAAGGAAACACGCATAGATACACACTAAGGTTGATGTATTTGAACGGAGAAATTTCTATTGTAGCCAATCCACATGATGCCAGTAGAGAAAAACACAACAACTTCAGTGCTCAGATTCCGAGATACTACCGCGCGGTCTAGGAATTTCGAGTACGAATACATCAACCATCTATTATTGGAGATGCTTCATAACAATTTCTCGCACGAGCTGCCCATCAGCCTGGCCAGCGCTTTCTTTCATCACTGCTCCCATGACGCGGCCCATGTCTTTGGCTGTCACGGTACCGAGAGAAGCAATCACTTGCTCTACCAAAGCTTCGGTTGCTTCGGGTGAGAGGGTCGCTGGGAGATAGGGAGTGATGATCGCGAGCTCGGACTCTTCTTTGGCGACGAGATCAGCTCGGCCACCGGCTTGGTACTGCGCGATGCTGTCTTTGCGCTGCTTGACGAGGCGCTTCACCACTTCCTGAACTTCGGCATCGGTAAACTCGGTGACGGGTTTACGTTTTTCAATGGCCACATTTTTGAGTGCACTCTGAAGAAAGCGTAGAGTATCGCGCTTCTCCGCTTCACCAGCCTTCATAGCTGCTTTGAGCTCATCATTGATCGTAGTAACGAGAGACATAGGCAAAAGAAATAAGTGTTTAATGGTTGTATTGTCTCATGGCTCTAGGATTACTGGAATTCCAATAACCGTAAGAGCCATGTAACCATAAAGCCATTCAACTAGATTCGCTTCTTGATGTCACGGAGTGCATCTTCGTCGAACTTGCCCAATTTCTTGAGCTTATCAATTTCTTTGCGGATCTTGACTTTGTAGAGCGCTTCGTTGCGTCTGGCAGGCTTACTCTTCTCGACAGTTCGGTACCGTAGTTTCCGGACTTGACGGAGTACTCCACTCTGCTGGACACGACGTGAAAACCGCCGAATAAGACTTTCGGTCGTTTCCTTCTCTTTTCGTTTGATCTGAATCATAAGAGACCTCCTTTCTCGTAGCTAACCTCCCATGAGGTGCAAATGAAGATGAGGCACTTCTTGTCCCCCACCTTCGCCCACATGGATAACTAGCTTATACCCTCTTTCAGCAATATGCAAGTCTCGAGCTACATCCCGAGCCACGCGAAACATTTTCCCAACCAGTACCTCATCACCATCCGCCATCTCGGCAATCGAGACAATGCAACGTTTGGGAACAATAAGCAGGTGTACTGGGGCCTTGGGATGGATGTCATCAAAGACCATAATGTCATCATCCTCATAGTGAAACGTGGCTGGAATTTCCCGATCGCGGATTTTTTCGAATACCGTTTTCATATATCAGACGAATTGAGCATCAAGATTGAGAAATTTTGATTATAGAGAACTTCTCACTTTCCATTCCTAACTCAAAACTCCAGCTTCTCATTTACTTCTTTCCTCGTTCTTTCTCGAGCCGCTCTTTCTCATCTTCTTCAGCTTCTTCCTCTTCGTCTTCGAGCTTAGGCAGTGGCAACCCATTGGGTCCCATGAGAGCCAGGTTCCCCTTCAGGAGTTTCTTGACCGCATCGACAAGCTTGTCCTGGACCACCGTTTCCTGGGTACCAGACACCATATCTTTGACGATCGCCGTCCCATCGAGCACTTCTTTCTGACCGAGAATAATAGTGACCTCAACTCCGAGACGGTTGGCGACACGCAGCTGCGATTTGAGCGTTCCCCGCCCAAATGACTCAGCCACCAAAACGCCATTTTTCTCGAGTTCAGAGAAGAGACGGAGACTCTTTTTCTTGGCCATAGCACCGAGCTGAGCCAGGAAGACGCGAGGTTTGGGTTCAACATAGGGCTTGACTTGAGTACGCTTCATCTCGAGTACGATGCGGTCGATACCGAGTGCGAAGCCGATCGCGGGTGTTGCTTCACCGCCGAGCGACTCGACGAGCCGATCATAGCGACCGCCACCGCCGAGGGAGTAGCCTTTGCCGGTTTCATCAGTCGAACGAATTTCAAATACCGTCCGGGTATAGTAGTCGAGTCCGCGCACCAGTCGCGTATTGATCGAGTATGGCAAATCAAGCTCATCGAGATATTCAAGGAGGTGTTTGAAGTGTTCACGAGATTCGGTATCGAGATAGTCGAGTGACTGAGGCGCATGTGACATAACCTGGATAGTCTTCTCGTCTTTGGAATCCAGTAACCGCAGTGGATTGGTCGTGATGCGTTCGCGGTCCTCTTGGCTCAAGCGATGCTTTTGCGACTCGAGATAACGGACTAAGACTTTTTCATAATCACGGCGCGACTCTGGTGTCCCGATCGAGTTGACTTGGAATTCAATATTTTTGAGTCCCAAATCTTTGATCACACGGTAAGCAAGCTGAATCACTTGAGCATCGAGGATCGGGTCTTCTTCACCAAAGACATCAAAATTGGCCTGGGTATGTTCACGGTAACGACCCTCCTGAGGCCGATCGTAGCGAAAGAGCGATCCGAAAGAGAAGAGTTTGATCGGCTTGGCCATCACACCCATTCCGTGCTCGATATAGGCCCGACAGAGCCCAGCAGTCATCTCGGGCCGCAGCGCCACACGATCCCCACCCCGGGTATTGAAGAGATATATCTCTTTGTCGACAATATCAGTCCCTTCACCGATGGAGCGGAGATACAGGTGCGCGTACTCAACCATAGGAAGATCGATCCGCCGATAGCCATACTCATGCTGGGCGTGAGACAAGACTCGTCGTACTCGCTCCCAATAGGGCTGCTCGTCGGGAAGGATATCGCGCATCCCGCGCAGTGCCTGGAGGAGCATCTCTTCTTCGACTGGAGCTGGGGTAGTTGCTTTTTTCTCAGCTGCTTTCTTGATGACTTTCTTGGTCACCTTTTTGGTAGCAGTTTTCTTAGAAGCTTTCTGAACTTTGGCCATAACGGTAGTAAAAATAAATTACGTGCAGATACTTGATTAGTAGAGAGTAATAGTCGAGAGTGGCCAAGCTCGGAGAAGTACTCGGCCGATCAAATCTTTTTTGTGTATTGGTCCAAAGGCTCGCGAGTCGTAGCTAAAGGATCGGTTGTCCCCCATTACGAAGTATTCATCTTCACTGAGCGTGAGTTTTGGCATGTCACTCGTTTTTACTCCCTCGCCGAGGTAGGCGCTTTCATCGAGTACGTAACCCTCATGATGCACGTTATTGAAGATGTACACTAGACCATCTTTGATCGCTACTGACTCACCAGGGAGACCGATAATGCGTTTGATATAGAATTGCTCGGGATTTTTGGGATAACGGAAAACGATTGGCTCTTGGCGCTCAAGTTCACGAAACTGCTTGACCGCTCCCACACCTGGAATATCAGTATGTTTGTAACCAAACTCATTAATAATGAGATACTGACCATCATGGAAATTGGGCTCCATCGATGCTCCTTGCACAAAGAATGGTTGGAAGAGAAAGACCCGAATGGGTATAATGATAACGATAGCCAAAGCAATCACTTTGACCATCTCAAGCAAGAGTGCCCCGAGTGAGAGGTATTCTTCGCTATCTGGGCCGGTGACCACCGACTCTCTATTCTGGGATATGTGGTTGGACATGCGTACGAGAGAACAAATCCCCCCCAGTGTACCACGAAAAAGAGTGCTAATCAAGAGCAAACTTTGGCCTCAAATAAGCCTTTTCTCACCATAACCCGTCATTTCTCTTCCGCATGAACCCACCCAATCGCTTTTCTCTGGGAAGTACCGAGCTCACTCCTCCTCATGTGATCCCCACAACCAAACGCCCCTCACTTCTCCGCCACTCACTCCTCTTGGTACTTGGCAGTGTAGTGCTTGTAGCGCTCGGTATCACCCTCGTACTTGGCACCCGCTTTACGCAGGACTTACAGTTTGAAAACACCCCCATTTCTTTCTTTGAAGGCATGCGCCTCATCGGGCAAGGACTCTTGGCTTCACCCCAGGATCTCGCTGGGTATGAGGATGGCCGCATCAATATCCTCCTTCTCGGCCGGGCTGGTGAAGGCAAACCTGGGAAACACCTCACCGATACTGTCATGCTCCTCTCTGTTAATACTCGAGAGAGAAAGGTAGCCCTACTCTCCTTTCCACGCGACCTCCTCGTACCCCTCCCCGATACCACTGCGACTGTCAAACTCAATACCCTCTATCAATACGGCCGCTCAAGCGGAGAAGGAGGCGAGCTCATTAGGAAAAGCGTCTCCACCATTACCGGTCTCCCTATCCACTACTTCACCAGCATTGATTTTGATGGTTTCGAACGTGTGATCGATGCCCTCGGTGGTATCACGATCGATGTGGTCCGCGATATTCGCGACACCCGCTACCCTGGACCAAACTACAGCTATGAAACCTTTACCATCCAAAAGGGTTGGCAAAAACTCGATGGAAAAACTGCTCTCAAATATGCTCGCAGCCGTCATGGTGATCCCGAAGGCGACTTTGGCCGGGCCAAGCGCCAGCAGCAAATCCTCGAGGCGGTGCGTGACCGAGCTTGGTCGCTCCCGACGTTCTTGAATCCACTCACACTCACCCGCCTCCTCGAAAGCCTGGGTGAAAGCGTCGACACCGATATCTCTCCCGAAGAGGCCCACGCCCTCCTCGCGCTCGCTGATACCATCGATACGCATGCTCTCACCAGCGTGGTCGTCGATGCCTGGAAGAAAGAAAGCTTGCTCCGCGTCACACATATCGAATCAAGTAGTGGTCGAGCTTTTGCTCTCATACCAAGAAGTGGTACCTGGAACGAAGTACAAACACTGGCCAAAAATATTTTTGACATCGAGACGCTCCAGGCTCGCCAGAAGGAAATCGAAAAGGAGGCAGTCACTCTCCTTATCATCGCGCCCGAAACTCGCCTCACTGTCGCCAATGATTTAGCCAGTGACATTCGCGATACGTTCCCAGTAGCCAACGTAAGTATCAAAACATTCCGAGGTTTGGAAAATGTCACAGGGAGCGCTATCATCGAAAGGAGCAGTGCCACACGCAAACTCTATACGCTCGATAGTCTTATCGGGCGCTACGATCTCAGACGAGAGGATACCCTCCCCTTCACTCTACCTCAGTCTTTCCCAGCAGCTGACCTCATTCTTCTCTACACACGTGATACCATCCCTGGCCTCATTCACGAAATACCACCCGAGGATATGGGGGACTTTCCTGAATCATAAATCTTGTAGCATGAAGCGTAGGACATAAATGAATACCCCATAACTTTCGCTCACTTCTACCCTACTCTTGTTCCATGTTCTCTGTTTTACGCTCCATGAAATAATGCTATGAATTTCTTCTCACAACTCTTCACTCCGAAAAAGACGGTAACCAACTCACTACCACCTCTCTTTATCATCGGTCTCGGTAATCCCGGGAAAAAGTATGCCAATACTCGTCACAACCTCGGCTTCCTCGCTCTTGAACACCTCCAACAATCCTGGAGTGGAAGTGAATGGCGACTCGAGAAAAAATTTCAGGCTGAAATAAGCGAGGCAGCCTATCAAGGAAGAAAGATAGTACTCGTCAAACCAATGACCTTTATGAATCACTCCGGCGCAAGTGTCCAGTCGCTCATGAGCTTTTACAAAGCCACGCCCGCCGCCACAATCGTCCTCCATGACGAAGTCGATATCCCGTTTGGCAGCATCAAAACGACCCTCTCATCGCGCGCCGCTGGTCACAATGGCGTCAAGGATATCATCGAACATCTCGGCACCCAGGACTTCCGTCGTGTCCGTCTCGGCGTGGGCAAAGGGAATAATCCCAATATCTCCGTCAGCGATCATGTCCTCGCCCCCTTCACCTCAGACGAACAATCCAAACTCTCAACCATGTTTAAGGAATCTGAAACCCTCCTCAAAGCTTGGCTCTAATTTCCTTTCTCTTCTAAAAAAGAAGTCTACAAGAGGAGATACTAAAAACCCCGGCTTCCCGGGGTTTTCTACGACTCATTATTCCACACTCTCGATACCACTCCCTATTTCTTCTCTTCTTTCTTGGCTTCAGATTTGTCAGTACCTTCGGCCGGAGCGCCTTCAGGAGTTTCTTTGACGACACCTTCGACTTTGGTCACATCCATTTCAACCTTCTCATTGAGCGCATCCATCTCGGCTTCGGTACGCGGCGCAGCGACTGTCGCTATCACCGTTTCAATATCATCGAGCATGACGACACCCTGAGGAAGCTTGATATCTGCGATCTTGATGGCATCATCAAACGTTGCGAGTTTGGAAAGGTCAACCTCGAGCGCGTGTGGGAGATTGCTCGGAAGACACTTGATTTTCACTGCTTCGAGCGAGCGGACGAGGATACCTGAGAGCGCTTTGACGGCTTCGGATTCACCCACAAACTCGAGTGGTACATCGGTTTCGATCTCCTCTTTCATGTTGACCTGATAGAAA
The DNA here is from genome assembly GCA_964579335.1 of uncultured Bdellovibrionales bacterium. GTDB lineage: Bacteria > Patescibacteriota > Minisyncoccia > Moranbacterales > UBA1568 > SSEF01. Next base: position 50,648 of record CAZOFS010000003.1, on the reverse strand, counting down.
TCGATATGGACGAAACGGCCAGTAAGCGGATGGACGGCTACATCGTGGATCAGCACGTTGACGGGCTTCTTTCCTTCGGGAGCAATTTCGATCAACGTACTTTCACCAGCGGCTTTATAGGCACGGGCAAAATCGAGATAGTTGATCGACAGAGCCATCGGTTCCACTTCGCGACCATAGAGAACAGCTGGGATAAATCCATTGTCGCGCAACTGTGCCACGGCTTTGCCAGTTTCAGTGCGAGGAGTAACGGTAAGTTTGAGTGTAGTCGTCATACGTAAATCAAAAATTAAAAATCAAAATTGCAATATATCTTTTAGGAACCGATCAGCACATCAGCCTTGCCTTTAGCTTGCTTGAGGAGATGATGCACCTCGAGCACATCGTCCTCTGACAATGGCTTACCTGTGAAAAAACGCTTAGCTTCAGATTGCTCGAGATCGGTAAGTACACCCATCGAGACTACCCCCACCGGCGACATCGAGACATAGACTAGACTCGAAGTGTGACATGATTCGCAGGTAATATGAAGGGTCGTCCGCTTGTCCTCTTGATTGAGGAGTAGCATTTTGGCTGGCCGGTATTCTTTGTTGCACACCGGACAGTGAACGAGCGACTTCAGATTGTCGAGAGAAGGTTTCACGTTGGTAGTACTTATAGAGATTGTACCTCGTTAGACCACTAAGAACAATTGGCTGTTGATGAGCCACTCCGAGGAGTAACCAAGTACCTATCTCACTCCCAAAAGCCCTATCTCAAGGGATTTTTGAGTAGCGCTAGTGTATCAAGAAAAGATATGTTGGTCAACCCCATTAGAGACCGCTACGCTTCTAACACACCCTCAGTCGCTTGCGACAATTTCTCTCCAACAGGAGTAAGAAAAAATCATGCCGTACCCTGGGAAGTCCCTGAGTACGGCTTGGCTCACCCCTCATCCCCTTCAGCTATACGATGAAGACGGCTGAGGACGTTATGTCGAGAGAGTGCCCCAAAGAACGAATGTCGATCCCCTGAGCGCTGTGCAGCCATGATGACCCTAGCAGCATCTCGACGATACTCCTTTGGGAGGCCCGAAAGAGTACTGATGATCTGCATCCTTTCGAGCGGAGTACAACCGTCCAGTTCGCTTGACAAAACCCCATACTCGGACAGGTGCGGGTCAAGCACAAGCTGTCTCGTTGCCGCAAGGATCATCTGATCCCGGTCAGTCACTGCGACTTGGGGCACAAGACAAATGCCGCCTGGGATCACTCGAGAGGTGATCAGTCGCTCATGTTCTGTCTCAAAACCAAGACTCATCCCCGATGTGATGTGATGTGGACAGAATTCATCCTTCCCATTAGTACTACCCAGAAAGAAGGCGAGTTGTGGTTCAGATCCTACTCGACGACTCGTATTGCGCAAAACGACAAGTGCCTCGCTCACTCCTGAACTTACCACCAGGGCGCGGTAGCATGTGACTGCCTGTGGCACGCCGGTGCGGACCAGGATTGTTTGACCCTCATGAGTCCCATCCAGCCGTAACTCACTGACGAAGTGAAGTTGACTCAAGACTTTCTCCTCACAGCAATAGTTGTAGACAGGATTGACCCCACTAGGTCATCCACTGAAATCAAAGGACCATTGAGTTATAGTAAAAATCCCTGCGTGCGTCAAATCTACACATCCAGATTCTGGACGCTCTTGGCGTGAGTTTGAATGAAACGGCGACGTGGTTCGACTTCGTTCCCCATCAGAACATCAAACAATCGATCAGCCTCCTCAGCATCATCGATATTGACTTGAAGCATGACACGGTTATCGGGATCCATAGTAGTCCCCCAGAGCTGATCTGGGTTCATCTCTCCCAAACCTTTGTAGCGTTGGATATTGATACCTGCGACGGTTTCAGTTCCCTCACTTGGAGCCTCACCTTCGACGAGCGGCGCCGCTTCGTCAGATTTTTTTTCTATGACTTCTTCAGCTTTGGCTTTCGCCTTGGCAGTTTTGGTTGCCTCAGCCAAACTTTTCATTTCTTCGATTACGCGTACTTTTTCTTCCTCGTTATACACATAACGTACGGTCTTGCCTTTCTGGAGACGATAGAGAGGTGGTTGAGCGATATAGATATGTCCACCACGTACCAATTCCTCGAAATAGCGATAAAAGAAGGTGAGGAGGAGCGTACGGATATGTGAACCATCGACGTCGGCGTCGGCCATGATGATGATCTTGTGATAGCGGAGGCGCGAGATATCAAATGTCTCCCCGATCCCTACCCCAAGTGCGATGATGATCGGTTTTAGAGTATCGGACTTCACTACCTTATCGAGCGAAGTCTTCTCAACATTGACGAGCTTCCCTCGAAGCGGCAAAATCGCCTGAAACTCACGGTTGCGGCCTTGTTTGGCTGAGCCACCGGCAGAGTCTCCCTCAACGATATAGAGTTCGGAACGCGAAGCATCTTTACTTGAGCAGTCGGCCAGTTTCCCCGGAAGGGTCATACCCTCGAGAGCGCCTTTCCGAATTACTGCGTCTTTGGCAGCCCGAGCTGCGATGCGAGCGCGGACGGTGAGCAGACATTTTTCGATGATCCCCTTGGCATTGTTGGGGTGCTGTTCGAGATAGTCAGTAAACGCCTCAAACACCACCGTCTGTACGATACCGCGCACTTCAGAGTTATTGAGTTTGTCCTTGGTCTGACCTTCGAATTGCGGATTGGCCAATTTGACCGAGACAACCGCCGTCAGTCCTTCGCGCAAGTCATCAGCGGTAAAAGCACCTTCTTTGTCTTTGATGAGATTACCTTTCTTGGCATAGTCATTGAGGACACGAGTAAGAGCCATCTTGAGTCCTGTCACATGGGTGCCGCCACCTGGGTTCACGATATTGTTAGCAAAAGCAAACAGATGTTCCTTGAAACCATCTGTGTACTGAAGCGACGCCTCAACGTACACACCATCCACCGTCTTTTCAACATAAAACGGCATCTGGTTCTTGACTTCTTTCCCTCGATTAAGAAACTTCACAAAGGAAATAATCCCTGAATCAAAGTAAAAGCCGTGACGCACTGTCTTGTGCTCCTCGGTAGGACTCGTGACTAACCTTCTATCTTCACAAGTAATGCGAACGCCCTTGGTAAGGAAGGCCTGGAAGCGGAGGTACTCAAGAATCTTGCTCCAGCTATAGGTAATCTCGGGAAAAATTTCTGGATCAGCTTGAAAAGCTACGGTAGTTCCAGTTTTATCTGATTTTCCAATTGGCTTCACATTGGCCTGTGGTTTACCGCGCTTGTATTCCTGAAGCCACACCTTGCCCTGACGCTCGACCGTCACCTTGGTATGAACAGAGAGTGCATTGACGACCGAGACACCGACACCGTGGAGACCACCAGAAATTTTGTAACCATCGCCACCAAACTTACCTCCAGCATGGAGCACGGTCAATACGGTTTCGAGAGTTGATTTCTTGGTCTGTGGGTGGATATCAACCGGAATACCACGACCATTGTCGATCACCTCTACCCAATTATCAGGAAGGAGACGTACGACGATATCGGTACAATAACCAGCCATGGCCTCATCGATCGAATTGTTGACCACTTCCCAAATAAGGTGATGCAGTCCTTCGGTCGATGTGCCGCCGATATACATACCCGGGCGCTTACGCACTGGGTCGAGCCCCTCCAACACCTGAATGGAATGGGCGCCGTATTGATCTTTCTTGTTATCAGTTTTCTCTGCCATAGACTTGGAATGCATTAACGTTGGGAGGTTGAGAATCGACGAACAGTGAGCTCAATGAGGAGTATGAGCGCCAGGCCAAGGAGCGCTCCCCACCAAGTCAGTACTCTGGTGTACTGGGCCACAAGGAGAACGGTACAAAAAAACGCAAGTAAGACGCTCTGGCGTAAAGCCGTCCACCGATAGATTAGGGTGCGGTCTCTCCCTAGAAGACGTTCACTTACTCTGAGGAGTCCCAAGAACACTACACTCGTGATCAAAAGAAAACAGAGCCCAAAAACGGCCGCTATCCCGAGTTGATTGAGTGAATTGGGATCAATGGCTACTACGATAGTACTGAGGAGTCCCAGAGTGACCGAGAAGACTAGCCAACTCATGATGCGTGTCGCACGAAGGTACATAGAAAAAGGGTGATAAGATAAAGCCTACCCTCTTCTCTATGGTACACCCTTTTTCTATCCATGACAAGTGAATTTATGGCTTAACAAAAGCAAAAAGAGCCCGCTTTAGGCTCTTTTGAACCGAAGGAAGTGGTTAGGCTCGTGAGACATATTCACCCTTCTCAGTATTGACGATAATCCGGTCTCCCGTCTTCACAAAGAGTGGGGTCGTTACTGTAAGACCAGTCTCGAGTGTCACCACTTTGTCCCCGCCCGAAGCTGTGTCACCCTTGATTCCTGGGGGCGCATCAGTCACGAGAAAAGTCATTTTGATCGGAAGCTCGACGTTGATCGGCGTTTCATTCCATTTGAGGAGTGTTACTTCGGTCCCATCAACGAGGTAGTTGGCATTGTCACCCAGGATATCCCGCGAAAGCGTAAACTGATCATAACTCTCCATATCCATGAATGAGTACTCGTCACCGGTGTGATAGAGGTACTGGGCCGTGGCCCGTGTCACCTCGGCCTCATCAGCTGATTCGGCTCCTTTGAAGGTATAGTCAATGATCGCCCCGTTGATGAGGTTTTTGAGTTTGGTTCGAAGAACGGCCCGCTGTGGCCCTGTCTTGGAATGTTGATACTCTAAAACAAGGTGTGGCTCATCTCGCCAGAGAATTTTTTTACCCGTTTTGATTTCGGTAAGAGACAACATAGGATGGGTTGACAAGCGAAAAGTAACAAGTGACATGGAGGCAAGTAATTGAAATTCTCTTATTGCCTGTAGCTTGTCTCTTGTCGCCAAGAAATTATTTCACCGTATATGGAATAAGGGCCATGTAACGAGCACGCTTAATCGCTTCGACCAAGTGACGCTGTTCGCGCGCAGTCAAACCAAAGCGTTTGGGTGGATAGATCTTCCCTTGTGAATTGAGAAATCGACGTAGGAAATAGGCGTCTTTGTAGTCTACCTGAGCTAATTTTTTCCGAGAGGCTTCATCGAGAGTCATAGGATTATAATTTCAAATGATAAATTCTAAATTTCAAAATAATATTTAAAAGTTTTGAAATTGAGTTTTTATTTTAAAATTTGAAATTTTTATTTTGAAATTAATTAAAAAGGTACATCTTCAATCTTGATTTCCTTGTCGTCATCGAGATTGATGGTTGGAATTTCTTCTTCTCTCGGTGCTGGCTTAGAAACTACAGCTCCTGCTGCTGCACCAGCGGCCATCGGTCGAGTTCCTCCACTCATCCCTCCGCCACCCTGCCCTGCCCGGCTCCCGAGCTGCATGGTCTCACCGACAATTTCGACTGCCTTACGTTCCACCCCGTCCTTACCAGTGTAGGTACGAGTTTGAAGTCGTCCCTCAACATAACATTCCTGCCCCTTAGTGAGGTACTGCCCAGCAATTTCAGAAAGCTTCCCCCACAAGACAACGGTGTGAAACTCAGTCCGCTCTTGTTTCTGACCACTCTTATCAGTCCAGTAATTGTTGGTGGCCATACCAATAGTCGCTACTGACTGCCCTGATGGTGTGCTCCTTACCTCTGGATCACGAGTGAGGCGACCGACAAGAATCACTTTGTTGACATTCATACGAATGAAATTAACAAGTTAGAGTATTGAGAAATTTTATAGTATTAATTGCCTTCACAACCTTGCAACTTTTACACTACATTAAATATCCAACTTATCTTTGAGTTGCTTATCTATTTCCTCTTTCGAAACAGTCTTTCCGGCTTCCACCGGAGCTACCGGCTTGGGAGGAGCTGAGGCAATAAAGTTGGGATCAGCAACTGGTGGACGTTCGCGGCGCACTGAGCGACCACGAGTTTCTTTGCGCATATACTCAGTCCGCTCAATTGGCTTAAGAGCTGGGAGCTCTTCGGCCCGGAGAAAGAGAATACGCAAAATATCTTTGGAGAGAGACAATTTGCGGGTGAAGTAGGCAATCGCATCTCCCTCAGCAATCTTAGCTTCGAGTTCGGGTCCAACAAGCTCAGCATTATCAGGCAGAGTGAAACGACGAGCGATATAGAATCCGCGTGCTTCACCCTTGACTTCGTACGCCAGACGACGCTTGTCGCTCGTTTCAACTGACAAAAACTCACCACCACGCTCTTTGATAAGCGTTTCTACTTCGGTGCGAATCCGTGGAAGCTCGGCTTCTTTGGTTTCTCCGACGAGATAAAACAGTTCGTACTCACGCATACAGTGATACTATCAAAAATTAGAGAGCCGATAAAAAAAGACCAACTCCAAAGATGAAGCCGGCTCGCGGTGATTGTATTCCTATCTTTTACCCCGAGCCTGTCGAAGGGCTGACGGTAGAAGCGGGAACACTTTGGACTTCATCAGTTGTGGTGAGAGTCTAGCAATGAATGCGTCTCCTGTCAACCCCGCGCCAGTTTAGGCAATAACTTATGAAAACAATAGATCTGAGGCGAAGCTAATACTATGTGTCAGACGTACCCTATCGCCAAGAGTCCTGTAGAAACTAATGCGGGGTCAACCCCACCCGTACACAGGCCGGACTTTTGTGCGAGGACTCTAGTTGAAGAGCTTTTTGTAGTTCTTGGCCCAGTAGACGATGCCGTTGTAATAATTAGCATTGAAATTACCAAGGTAGTTGATCGAGGCTTTTTTGATCACTGACTCCTTGTCCGAAGTGGCTCCGGCTTTCCTAAGTTTGAGAGCCATGGCCATCACACCATCGGTGAGGTTCCAGGGATCAGGATTTTTGTGTCCTGTCTTGGATCGAATATCGCTTTCATATCCCCGCCATACATCCGACATAAACTGAGCCACTCCCATTGCCCCTCCCTGGCCGATATAGTTGGGCGAGCAAGAAACTTTTTTATCTTTACTGTAATCGAGCTCCTTCACAATTTCATAGAAGATATCTCGTCGTTTATAGAGCAAGTTGATAGAAGCTTTGTACTTACTTCCATACTTCTTATAACGAGCTACCGATACCTTCTCCACTTCTTTGTAGGTACATTGGCCGGTATTGGCCCCGAGGTTGGTTTCCATCTTGAGGAAGCCATAGAGTACACCTTCGGGCACGCCAGTTTCATCACTAGCATCCTCTACCGCTTGACGAATATCTTTGGCATTATAGTTTTTTCCCGTCAGTGTTGAGAGATCGCCTTGGAGTTCTTTCAGTTCTTTTTGCAGTCGACTGATAATTTTCTCTTGATCTTCTACAGCCTCGAGGGTCTCAGCCCGATCAGCGGCAAGTTCTTCTTTCTCACTGGCTTTTTTCTCGAGGAGTTCCTGATGATCGGCTTTGGCTGCCTCGAGCGAAGCTCGCTCGGTAGCGGTTTCTGCATAACGACTCTCGAGTGAGTTGACGAGGGTTATGATTCGTTCTTTGACCGTAAGGAGACGGTCAGGATGATTAATAAGGCTGGTGAAGTCGTCTTGAGAGAAGAGGAACTCGGGAATACTTGCCTGCCCTTCATAGTAGAGGTCTTGGATGAGCTCCGTTAGAAGTGCCTTCTCCTCTTCGATCTGGGCTTCAAGAAGCTCTATTTCTGCTGTCTTACGTTCGATCGTGTTTTCAGCCTGCTCAATTTTAATCTGTGTTTCTTTGATGGTCCGGTCGGTAATTGAGAGAACAGAACTCAGGCTATTAACCTGGGCCTGAAGTGCTGCTCGCTTCTCCTCAGCTTTCTTGAGCTTCTTTTCAATAGCAGAGATATCGTCTTTGATATTGTCAATATCTTCAGCTGCAAAGCTTGGCGCGGGAAGACATAACAAAGCAAACCCAGCCAAAAGAACTAGGCTCCGAACTGTTGATTGTGTATTGGTATTGAATAACATAGAACCATGCAAACCCAGCCTGCATCGAGCTTAGAATTTAAGCCTCAAGCGCTCGAACCTGCTTCCACACTGCTTTTTCGATTTCCTTGCCTACCTTGGGATTCTCTTTGAGGAAGGTACGCGCTTGCTCCCGCCCGACCCCAAGCTTTACCTCACCAAAGAGGTGTGAGTTACCTTGTTTTTTGATCACTTCGTATTTAAGCCCAGTGTCGAGTACATCATCAGCCCAGGAAATACCTTCATTGTACATGATAAAGAAGCTCGTGGTCTTAAACGGTGGTGCAACTTTGTTCTTGGCGATTTTGACATTGACCTGATTACCCACTACGTCCTCGCCTTTCTTTACCTGGGCACTCTTCCTGACTTCGATGCGGACGGAGGAGTAGAACTTGAGGGCATTGCCACCGGTCGTCGTCTCGGGATTGCCAAACATCACACCAATCTTCATCCGAAGCTGGTTAATAAAAATCACAATCACATTGCTCCGAGCGATGATGGCGGTGAGTTTGCGGAGCGCCTGTGACATGAGACGGGCCTGGCGGCCTACATGCTGATCCCCCATCTCACCTTCGATCTCAGCTCGTGGCACCAAGGCAGCGACCGAGTCTACGACAATAACATCCACCGCGTTGGAGCGGACCAAGGTTTCGACAATATCGAGAGCTTGCTCACCAGAATCCGGCTGAGAGATGAGGAGATTATTAATATTGACCCCAATCCGCTTGGCATATTCGGGATCGAGTGCATGTTCAGCATCGATAAAGGCCGCAACACCACCAGCGCGCTGAGCATTGGCAATAGTGTGAAGGGTGAGCGTTGTCTTCCCCGAAGACTCTGGTCCATAGACTTCGACGATACGTCCTCGAGGCATCCCACCGATACCGAGTGCAATATCGAGTGAGAGCGAGCCTGTAGGGATAGCCTCGACATCGACTCGCTTCACATCCCCAAGCTTCATCATCATTCCTTCGCCAAATTTGCCTTTAATCTCATCAACGATAGCGTCGATACTCTTTTTCCCATCACTCCCTTTTTCCTTCGGCATACGCGTAAAAATAATAAGAAATTACTCCGCGGGTGAATTAGTATTGGTATTCTTGAGGGCTGTGAGCGAGAGTGGGGTGTACTCAAAGGTTTCTGTCACATTTGAATTGAGCCCAACCGACTGAAGTACTGTATCCTCCACCCGGATCAGAGTCGCCAATGGATCACTCGTCGTCACGGTAAGCGTCTCGCGGACAGAGAGCGACTCCTCCTTGCCCTCTTCCCAGGCGCCATTCCATACTACCACACCATCGGCCACTAGCCTGACTGCCTCCACCCTACGGTTCACCCCCACTGTGACTGGTATTGGAGACTCATCTACCACTGGTGGGAGAGTAGTGTTTTCAACCACTACCGTCACTGTTTTGGTCTTTTCGAAACGATTGGTGGCTGAAACCTGGAAGGTATTGGTCCCCGGCTGAAGCGTCAGAAGTTCCTGGAAAGCCCCATCACCATTTACAAAGACTGACTGACCATTGAGCATAATCCTCGCACCAGCATCAGTCCGTCCGATCAGTGTAAGCGACCCCTCGCTCGTTGTCATACCAGAGACCGGGCTCGTAACAATCAAGTGCGGCTCAGCGACAAAAGAATTGAGTTCTCGGAGCAAATAACCAAATGTTCCCAAGAGCACCACTCCAATACCTATCCAGACGAGAGTGCGCGGCGTCACCACCCATACTCTCCCCAAGACGACCTTCGGACGCTCTTTGACTGGTTCGGTTTTTCCCAGGTGTGTCCGGATATGTTTTTCTTTGTCGTACAGCTTTACAAAAGCCTCATCCTCGAGCCCAAGATAGCGAGCATAACTCCTAAGAAAACCTCGCACGTATACTTCAGCTGGAAGACTTTGGTAATCCCCACTCTCCAATGCCTCAAGGTATTTAGCTTGGATCCGCGTAGCTTTGGCAATCTCAGCCAAACTCATCCGGTACTGACTCCGAAGCTTCACTAACTTCTCACCAAGTGTAAGTGATTCCACTTTTTTACGGATAAAGCCATCGGTCATAGCCAAATCAAAAATGAAGTATCGAATATTAAAGATAAAGAAAAATACCCAAAAAGTCAATCGGGTCCTTTGATTCTTTTTTAATTTCTATTTTTGCTTTTTGATCTCTCTTAGGCCTGCCACTTGTCTCGAGCAGCTTGATCAGCCAATGGATCTTCCCCGTATTTTGGCGGCGCTTCCCCTTCGCTCTCTCGAGGGATCAGGACGGTACGCCGTTTGTTTTCTTCAAAGCTAATCACTCCCCGCTCCTCGAGAAGGTCAGTGATTCGAGCGGCTTTGGGATAGCCAATTTTGAGATGCCGTTGGAGATAGGTGGTAGAAACTTTCTGGGTACGAATAACGAGAGCCTTGGCAGCATTGTAAATCGATTCATCATCATCAGCATCGAGTGGCGTATCGAGATCAATCGGGATAGCATCCGTTTCGCTCGGCGCCTTCTTGTCACTTCCACCCAAATCCTCACCGATCTCATCCCAACCATTTTTGAGTTTCTGATCGACAAGGTAATGCACCACTTTTTTCACTTCATCCTCAGACACATACACTCCCTGGATGCGTTTGAGACTCGAAGCTTCGGCCGAAGAATAGAGCATATCTCCCTGACCAAGAAGCTTCTCAGCACCACCGGTGCCAAAGATCGTCCGCGAGTCGATCTGGGTCTTGAGCTGGAACGAGATACGGGCTGGGATATTGGCTTTAATGAGACCAGTAATCACGTTGACCTCTGGCCGCTGTGTAGCAAGGACGAGATGGAGTCCAACGGCGCGAGCTTTCTGCGCCAAGCGTACAATGAGACCTTCTACTTCCTTACCATGAGCCATCATGAGATCAGCCATTTCGTCGATCACAATCACGATCTGTGGCAAGGGTTCAAGATATTCCTCTTTGGTCACATTGGTTTCAGGATCAAAAGTATGTTTTTTCTCACCGCGGAGGAGCTTCTCACGATATGAGAAAAGGTCACGTGAGGCCACACTCTCGAGCACTTTGTAGCGGCGTTCCATTTCTCCAATGGCCCACTTGAGCACATTGACCACCTTGTGGCTATCAACGATCACATCGGTTTTGAGATGCGGGATGTTGCGATAGAGAGAGAGTTCGACGCGCTTGGGATCAACCAAAATGAGCTGGAGATCCTCGGGTGAGTTTTGATAGAGGAGTGAAAGAAGGAAGGTATTAACACAAACACTTTTCCCAGAATTGGTCGCACCTGCGATGAGAACATGCGGCATCTTGGCGAGATCAGCATAAATATACCGCCCCGAGACATCCTGACCAAGCACGAGTGTCAAATTGGAAGCCCGTCCACGAAATTCTTTATCCTCGAGAAAGTTACGTAACCGTACAGTAGCCTTGGTTTTGTTGGGCACCTCGATACCAATAAGAGACTTCCCGGGAATCGGTGCTTCGATACGCACCTGATGAGCCGCCAAAGCAAGGGCGAGATTATCATTGAGCGCAGTAATACGTGAGAGTTTGACCCCTACCGCTGGGCGAAAGGTGTACTGGGTCACGGTCGGACCCTGCTCTACTTCACCGAGCTCCACATCGATACCAAAGTACTTGAGTGTACGAACAATAATATCCTGATTCTGGGCAATGTCACCTCCTTGACCCTGCTCCTTAGAAGCAGCTAGAAGATCGATAGGTGGCACCTCCCAGCGTCGACTCATTTTGGGACGCTTGGGTTTGATAAAAGCGGGCACAAGTACCGTCTCATCATCTTTGTCGTCAGCCGTGTCTCGAGAAGCATTTTCAGATTGCGAATTCATCTCTTCATCTCCCACAAAACGAATGCCTCGAATATTCGTATCCGACACATCGGAAGCGGTTACTTGAGGAGAGATCTCTTTGGCATCACTTCCCTCAAAGGCCTGCCCCAGAGAAAGTGGGTCAGGTGAAGTAGGAGGAACTTCGGGCACATCTGGAGTTGAGTGTGCTTCAAGTGGTACTTCATCTCCTTCTGGGACTGGCTTTACCAAGCGTGCTCGCAAACGCTCGAGAAAAACATAGAGTGACACATTGAAAGCCGCAATCACTCCGATAGCCAACAGTGTAAGGAGAACGACAGTGCTTGCCACTTTACCCATGGCTGTATTGAGCCCTGAGACGATCCAGTAACCAAGAAACCCACCGCCAATGCCATCCTCGGCTACCGCACGTAACTCCTTGGTAGTGTCACCCAAAAAGAGGTGGGAGAGGCCGAGGATAGCCACAAAGGCTACCGTAAGGGCAATATACTTGATCAGGTTACGGAAACTCGTTTCTCGCTCTCGAAAGAGCATTACGCCCACGAGCGTGAAGAGTGGTGGCAAAAGCCAGCGACTCCAACCAACCGCAAGCCCGAGGAGACGATCGATAGTTTCACCAAATTTCCCTGCTTGGCCGATAAAACCCAGGAAGAACAAAATAGCTAAAGCAAAGAGACAAATAGCCACAATGCCCCGCTTGGTTTCGCGACTCAATATTGGCTGTTCGTCTTTATTTTTTTCAATCTCAGTTTTCTTTTTCCGTCCCATAGGTATAGCAATTCAAACCAACAAGCCTGTGTCAACCAACAAGCCCTCTACCTCTATTGTACGCTGCTTTGATACTGTGAAGCAAACAGTCTCGACTAGCTATCGACCGCCACTATACTAGGAGAAGCTGGGTAATCCTCATCAGTGCTCATCTTCTCGATCACATCTAGCGCCACAAAAAGATTAGTACCCGTACGCTCTACTTCATCAAGTGCAGCTTTGAGATCATCATCAACTGGAATTTCAATGTCTTTGTTTGATGGCAACAAAGAAAGAGACTGCTTCTGCTCTTCAATCCAATTCTGAAAATCCTGGTCACTGTTGATAGCTGGATCAAACATACAGAGGTATTAGTAATAATGGGACTGCTAGAGACAATGCCATCCAGAAAGATCTATGCGAGTAGCTTCCCAACGTCTACCGTAGATGGGCTATTTTTTCTTTTGGCCTTACGGTACTCAAGCATGAGAATCTGATAATTCAGATGCTTTCGCCTATCAGTGAGTTCAACCGTTTCATTCTTGAGTTTCATAATCCAGTTCAAACGTTTCCCGTTTTCCTCTTTGAGTCTTTTTCCTTCTTGCTTCTTCAAGGATTTTTCCTGGCTACTCGAGGAGGCTTTCATCTCTTTTTTCAACTCTTCTTGTCTTTTCTCAGCCTTTTCCCACTGTGCTTCAAGCTCTTTAATCTCCGTGAAATAGCTCTTGAGTGCCTCTTCAAGCTTCTGTACTTCTGCTCGATACCCCTCTTGTTTCACTTCGAATGGTTTATTGATGCGCTGTTCCAATGTTTGTAATGCCTGTTGATGTTCGCTGTCCCGCTGGCGTAGTTCAGCCAATTTTGGCGCTCGCTTATCTCGTTTAGTCTCAAGAGCTACTGCCTGGGATCGTATGGTTGCTGCTTCTTCTTCGATCTGTCTCTTTGCCTGCCTAACACCCGCCTCTCCCAGAGTTGCGGTGAGAGCCTCTATTTTCTTTAGTTTCAGAGCAAGATGCTGCTCCGCTTGAGTACGTAAACTGGTAGCTTCATCAGTCAAGGATTGGTGATCAAGTTCCGCCTTATTTAATTTAGCCTCAACCTTCCTTGTCTTCCGTTCTTTCCACCAGTGATTCCACCGATCCATGACCCGGCCAATAGGCCCAGTCTCTACCACTTGATCTGGATTTTCTACTGATACCTGATGAGAAGGCGCTTCTCTATCCGGAGGGCTCGCATCTGACTGGGATCGGGCTGTATCTGCCACAGATGGCTCTATAGATGTACTTTCGGCAACTGGTACCGCAGCTCTCCCACCTCCCCCACTTTCTACGGATACTAACGATGTCTCTCTCATACAATAAAACTAGTCAATTAGAAAACTCTCCCTGATACAGTCTATTGGCCACAATACCTAAACACTACCATAATACGGCATTGCCCCCTTAAAGTGTACACCTCCCATCAAGACCAACAAAATGAAGACAGCCCTTATAAAGGGCTGTCTTCTCACTAAAGTGTAGCGGTTTAGCGCTTCTCTTGGCCTTCACGGTAGCCAGTCCCAGCTGGGATAAGGCGACCGATGATGACGTTTTCCTTGAGCCCACGCAAGCGATCTTCTTTCCCTTGGACCGCGGCATTGATAAGCACACGAGCCGTTTCCATGAAAGACGCTGCTGAGAGAAAGGATTCAGTCGAGAGCGCTACTTTGGTGATACCGAGAACCATCGCCTCACCCGTAGCTGACTCACCTTTGCTCGTCACGGCTTCTTCATTGGCTTCAAGGAATTGATCCTTTTCGACGATATCGCCTGGGAGGAGCATGGTATCCCCTGGGTCAGCCACACGGATACGTGAGAACATCTGACGGATAATCACTTCGATGTGTTTGTCATTGATGCCTTCACCTTGGCTCGCGTAAATCTCTTGGATTTCACGGATGATGTAGCGATGTACTGCTTCAAGTCCCATCACTTCGTGGAGTTTCTTGAGATCAACGTGACCTTCGGAGAGGATAGAACCCTTGCCCACGAGGTCGCCAACTTTGACTTTGACCGCGGCATTAGCTGGAGCTGAGTACTCATACTCCTTCTTGTCCTCTGCTACGACTGTCACTTTGACTACTTTCACTTCTTTGACAATCGACTTCACTTGTCCATCCACTTCGGAGAGGATAGCTTCAGTTTTGGGTGTACGAGCTTCAAAGATTTCTTCAACGCGAGGGAGACCCTGGGTAATATCGGATCCAGCCACACCACCAACATGGAAAGTACGCATGGTAAGCTGCGTCCCTGGCTCACCGATCGCCTGAGCAGCTACAACACCCACTGAAGCTCCGAGTTCAACCAAAGCATTGCGGCCGAGGTCGAGGCCATAACACTTGCGACAGACTCCGCGCTGCGATACACAAGTGACGAGGGTACGGACTTTAACCTTGGGAATATCCAGACCCTCAACAAGCTTGGCTTGAGCTTTGGTAATGAGCACACCCTTCTTGACTAACACATCCTTGGATTCTGGGTGTTTAATCGCTTCTACCGTAACTCGACCTTCAATACGGGCAGCAAACGAGCCACCAACTTTGTCCGAGTCTTCTCGGTAAAGATAGGCTCCTTCGGTATCACCACAGTCCTCGTCACGTACGATAATATCTTGTGACACATCAACGAGACGACGTGTGAGGTATCCAGCGGTTGCCGTACGAAGGGCGGTATCGGCCATACCCTTACGCGCACCGTGAGTTGAGATGAAGTACTCAAGTACATTGAAACCTTCCTTGAAACAGCTCTTCACAGGGAGCTCAATCGTTTCGCCGGTTGGTCCAGCCATGAGACCCTTCATACCAGTCATCTGCACGACGACCGACTCAGAACCACGGGCTTTGGAGTAGACCATTGAGTAAACCGGGCCCTCTTTGTCGAGCGAAGCGCGCACGGCATCGGTAATTTCATTCTTGGTTTCGTTCCAGATTTCGATCACGCGATTCTTACGCTCATCATTGGTGAGAAGTCCCATGTTGTACTGGTCCTTAACGAGCTTCACTTTGGTTTCGGCCGCAGCGATGAGTTCACCCTTGGCTTCCGGTACCTTGAGGTCATCGATACCCCAGCTGATACCAGACTTGGATACTGCCCGGAAGGCGAGATCCTTGAGGCGATCAGCAAAACGAGCAGCTTCATCTTGACCCAACGTCTCGAGGATGCGCGTCATAAGCGCCTTCAAGTCTTTCTTGGTCATCTCCTCGTTCACGAAGCGAAGCTCCATTGGGAGACTATCATTGAGCAGCATCCGACCGACGCTGGTCTCAATAAGCGCTCCCTGCCACAAGAGCTTCACTTTGGCATTGACGGCGACCACCTTGCTTTCGTAAGCGAGAATAGCTTCATCGATTGAGCTAAACACGCGGCCTTCGCCCTTAGCCCCTGGCTTGATGTGAGTGAGGTAGTACGAACCAAGCACCATATCAAGCGTAGCCGACACAATTGGTTCTCCTGAAGCAGGCTTGAGGAGGTTCTTGGACGAGAGCATGATATTGGCTGATTCCTCGCGAGCCTCGATAGTAAGTGGCACATGGACCGCCATCTGGTCACCATCGAAGTCAGCGTTGAAAGCGGTACACACCATCGGGTGCAGACGAATCGCTTTTCCTTCGATCAAAACCGGCTGAAAGGCCTGAATCGAGAGACGGTGCAAGGTTGGTGCGCGGTTAAGCAGCACATAGTGGTTTGGAATGATTTCATCGAGGATTTCATAAGCCTCTTCGGTTTCAGCATCTACCATGCGGCCAGCCGTACGCACATTGTGCGCCAATTCCTTCTCAATCAGTTTGTTGATGATAAACGGCTTGAAGAGTTCCAAGGCCATTTTCTTGGGCAGTCCACACTGATAGAGTTTGAGCTTAGGTCCAACGACGATGACCGAGCGACCAGAATAGTCGACACGCTTTCCAAGGAGGTTCTGACGGAAACGACCTTGTTTGCCTTTGAGAGCATCGGCGAGTGAACGCAGTGCCCGGCGCTGACCGGTCGCAGCTGCAGTCGAAGCCTGACCTCGACGAGCCGAGTTATCGAAGAGAGCGTCCACGGCCTCCTGGAGCATACGCTTTTCGTTGCGTGTGATGACTTCCGGAGCGCCGATAGCGATGAGCTTCTTGAGACGGTTGTTGCGGTTGATGATACGACGATAGAGATCATTGAGGTCCGAAGTTGCAAATCGGCCACCATCAAGCGCCACCATCGGTCGGAGATCAGGTGGGATCACAGGGATCACCGTCGGGAGCATCCACTCAAGCTTGAGATTGGCTTTCTCAAACCCCTGATAGACTTTGAGCCGCTGGAGAAGCTTCTTCTGATCGAGGGTGTCGTCCTCCACTACTTCATCCTTGAGAATATCTACCATCTTGGACACGTCCATCTTCTCAAGAATTTTGCGCACTGCTTCGGCTCCAATCCCAGCGGTAAACACCTGACCGAAACGACTTGAGAGATTGAAGTACTCTACTTCTGAGAGAATTTGGTAAGGACGAAGGTTTTTGATATCTTCCTTGGTCGAACGATACTGCTCCTTGAGATCTTCGAGAATTTTCTCGAGTTTCTTTTCATCCTTTTCTTCAGCTCGCAGTTCCTTCTGCTTGGCCTTGTACTCTTTCTCGAGCGCTTCAAGCGACTGCTCTTTGAGGTTTTCTTTGACTTCGGTGATGATATAGGCCGAGAAGTAAATCACGCGCTCCAAGTCCTGAGGTCCGATCCCAAGCGCGAGACCGATTTTGGATGGCACACCGCGGAGAAACCAGATATGCGAGACCGGGGTAGCCAGTTTGATATGGCCCATGCGTTCACGGCGGACAATAGCGCGAGTCACTTCGACACCACACTTGTCACAGACGATACCCTGGTAACGAATCCGTTTGTACTTCCCACAATAACATTCCCAGTCCTTGGAAGGACCGAAAATGCGCTCGCAGAAAAGTCCATCCGGCTCATAGCGCTGAGTACGGTAGTTAATAGTTTCTGGCTTGGTGACTTCGCCCTTGGACCAGAGGAGGATATCCTCGGGTGAAGCGAGTGTGAGCTTGACTGAGTCAAAGTCACTGACCTTGGTGATGTTTTCGATTGGTTGAGGCATAAGCGTGTTCTTAACCGACAACTGACAACCTACGACTGACAATAAACCAAAATGGTTGTCTTGATTGTGAGTGGTTGTTGGTGGTTAGTCGTTCGTTGTTAGTTAATTAGACGGTTTCAATATCATCTTCTTCCCCATCTGAAGCGATGGTCTTGGCACCCTTGAGCTCGACATTGAGACACAGGCCCTTGAGTTCATTGACCAACACATGGAAAGAAGCTGGGATATTGGGGCTCTTGATCGGTTCGCCCTTGATAATCGACTCATAGGCTTTCGAGCGACCCAAGACATCGTCTGACTTGATCGTCAGCATTTCCTGAAGCGTATGCGCAGCGCCATAACCTTCGAGCGCCCACACTTCCATTTCTCCGAAACGCTGACCACCGAACTGTGCCTTACCACCCAGCGGCTGCTGCGTGATAAGCGAGTACGGCCCGATGGAACGCATGTGAATCTTGTCATCCACCAAGTGATTGAGTTTCATGATGTACATCACCCCAACGGTTGATTCATTGTCGTAACCTTCTCCGGTTTTCCCGTTGATGAGACGAATCTTACCGTGCTCTGGGAGATTGGCTTTCTTGAGCTCAGCCTTGATATCGGTTTCCGACACACCGTCAAGTGAGGAACTCGCCACTTTGTATCCCAAGTGAGAAGCAGCCCAACCGAGATGCGTCTCGAGGATTTGACCGATATTCATACGTGAAGCCACACCAAGCGGGTTGAGGATCACATCGACTGGTGTCCCATCAGGGAGATACGGCATATCTTCAACTGGTGCGATATGCGAGATAACACCCTTGTTTCCGTGGCGACCAGCGAGCTTGTCACCGACTTGGATTTTACGGAGCTGTGCCACCGATACCTGGATTTGCTCAAACACACCCATCGGGAGCTTATCACCCTTCTCACGCGAGAAGATTTTGACATCGACAACCTTCCCGTGTTCACCGTGCGGGAGATAGAGCGAAGAGTCCTTCACATCACGTGACTTCTCACCAAAGATAACGCGGAGGAGGCGCTCTTCAGCCGTGAGATCACCTTCGCCTTTGGGAGTAATTTTCCCGACGAGAATATCACCCGATGAGACTTCGGCACCAATACGGATAATGCCGTTTTCATCGAGGTGCTTGAGACGATCCTCACCGATATTGGGGATATCCCGAGTGACTACCTCAGGCCCAAGCTTGGTGTCTCGTACATCGATCGAGAAGTCCTCGATGTGAATCGAGCTCCAGCGATCTTTTTGCACTACACGCTCAGAGAGGATGATGGCGTCTTCATAGTTGTAGCCTTCCCATGGGATAAAGGCGACGAGCATATTCTGTCCGAGGGCCAGTTCTCCATTTTCGGTCGAAGCCCCATCAGCCAAGAGATCGCCTTTCTCTACCTTTTGCCCTTTCTCTACACGAGGCACCTGGTTCATCGAGGTAAAGGCATTGGACTTTTCAAAACTCTGGAGTGGATATTCGCGATCGAGATATTCTTTTTTGGCTCCGGCTGGCGCTTTGGAACGCACGATAATATGCTCAGCATCAGCCTCAACGACTTCGCCGGCTTCGAGAGCCAAGACGACTTGACCCGAATCACGAGCGGCTTTGTCTTCAATCCCCGTACCGATAATCGGTGATTCTGGGACGACACAGGACACGGCCTGGCGCTGCATGTTGGAACCCATGAGAGCACGGTTGGCATCGTCATGCTCGAGGAATGGGATGAGGGCGGTCGCGATCGAAATACACTGCTTCACCGAGACATCGACATAATCAATCGTCTCAGCTTCAATCGTTTCAGGGTGGCCCTTGACGCGAGCCTCAACCATCGACTCGATCATATTGCGATGCTCGTCGAGCTTGATACCGGCATGTGCGATGATTTTACGATCCTCGACGATAGCATTGAGGTACTCGATATCGAGCGTCACAAATGGTTTCACTTTTACCGTCTTACCTTTCATTTCTTTGGCTACTTTGGCGGCTGTCTCAGCGGTCAAGTGTTCACCGGCCTTGAGGCCAGCCACGGTTTCAGCCAAAATACGGTTTTCGAGTTCCTCGGCGAGAGCAGTTACTTCCTTCTTGACGATAAGGTACGGGGTTTCGAGGAAACCATATTCATTGACCCGCGCATACGTCGCGAGGTGACCGACGAGACCAATGTTTGGACCTTCGGGAGTTTCAATCGGACAAATACGACCATAGTGAGAGTGGTGAACGTCACGTACTTCGAAGCCAGCACGCTCACGTGTGAGACCACCAGGACCCATAGCCGAGAGGCGGCGCTTGTGCTCGAGCTCGGCCAACGGATTGACCTGGTCCATAAACTGCGAGAGCTGTGAACTCGAGAAAAATTCTTTGATCGAGGCAGCGACCGGACGTGGGTTGATAAGTTGCCCTGGGACCACTGTCGCCACATCACAGGTCGACATACGATCTTTGATGTTCCGGACCATGCGGTACAAACCGACACGGAGCTTGTTCTGGATGAGTTCCCCCACGGCTCGCACACGACGGTTTCCGAGGTGGTCGATATCATCGGCCTTGCCTTCGGGATCATTGTTGAGACGAATCACTTCACGGATGATGAGGATGAGATCCTCGACATTCAAGACACGGTTGGCCTCGGTATCCGAACGATCGACTTCGAGCCGCTGATTGAGTCGGTAGCGACCGACCGCGCCGAAGTCATAACGTTCAAAGTTGAAGAACATGGCATCGATCATCTGCTTGGCGTTTTCCTCGGTAGCGAGGTCGCCTGGGCGGAGACGCTTATACACTTCGCGGTAGGCTTCACCCCGATCGCTCGTCCCATCCTTCATGATGGTCGTTTCGATAAACTTCACTTCGCCCTTATCGATATCGGCAAACGCCTTGCGGATGTCTTTGTCGCTCTGACCAAAGGCTTTGAGAAGAGTGGTGATAGGAAGCTTGCGCTTGCGATCGATCTTGACCGAGATCACACCGTCGAGATCGGTTTCGATTTCGAGCCAGGCTCCGCGATTAGGGATAATCTTGGCACCGAAGAGTTTCTTCCCCTTCTGATACTCCATGGTAAAGAACACCCCCGGGGAGCGGATGAGCTGGGACACCACCACACGCTCAACACCGTTGATGATAAAGGTACCACGCTCAGTCATGAGGGGCACTTCACCGAGATAGATTTCCTGTTCCTTGACTTCGCCAGTCTTCTTCATGACCAAAGTCGCCTTGGCTCGCAACGGCGCTTCGTAGGAAATATTTTTTGCCTTAGCGACACTCGTCCCATACTTGGGCTCGTCAAGATAGTACTGGTCAAGCGTAAGCTCGAGGTCCTTGTTGGCAAAGTCACCAATCGGATTAATCTCATCGAGAAGCTCCTTGAGTCCCTTGTCCCAGAACCACTGGTACGATGCTGTCTGTACTTCGATCAGGTCCGGTAGCGAAACCGTGATACGATTCTTAAAAAACTTGCGTTTGGACAGGGATGATCCTGATCCAAAAGCGTCCTTCACTCGCAGTCCTTTGCCCTTCGTCATAGAAAAAACGCCCACGGAGCCAAGCTTTCTTTGGCGAAAAAAGAAAACCAGTCCAGTAGGAAGCTATTGAATTACTTGTGTCCCAAGAAGCCCTAGATACATCACCCGTACTTTAAGCTTTTGAGTCTATCGAGAAACCACTTTCCCGAGAACATCTTCACAGTTCCCAATCTGTAACTCTGAAGAAATTCCCTTTGCCTTTGGCTGAAAATAGTGTTTCGACGGACCTCGATCGTGAAATCGAAAACTTTCTCTCTAAAGGTACTTGTCAGAGTAGCAAAAAACCAAAAAACTGTCAAATAAGACAGAGAAACCCAGAAGCTCGTGAGCTCCAGGTTCAAATTTCAGCTTTTTTTGGTTGTTTTTGCTTGCACACTGACACCCCAAGTGTACACCTTGGCCACTGTTTCTGCAATCTTTACACTCGTAAAGTTGTCCGAAACCTCGGTTTGAAGCTCAAATGTATCCACATCGATTGGCCCTAGTCCATTCTCTCCAAGGAGAGCCTGAATTGCCTCAAACAATTGCTGCCCCATATCCCGACTCTCCTGCCATTCTTTGTGCGCCACTACACTTTCCCCTTTTCGGAGTTCGAGCCTAGCATCAGTTTTGGTGAGAGTAAGGAGGAATGAGTACATAAATTTCTGTAAGTATAAGTACGAAAAACACTGCAAATGGTTATTGATTTTAAGAGTCCGCCTGAGCTGTTTCAAGGTCCTGAACTTTTGACGCTACCATCACGACTTTATCAAGAGCAACTTTATCATAGTGTTCATACTCTTGGACAATCGCCGCTCCTTCTGGTACGAAATGTTGTTCATCGGTCAATTGAAATGAAGCTCTTGCCAACGCTTCATGATAGGCATCTAAGAGTTGAATAGGATTCTCCCCGCGCATTTTTTTCTCAAATCCGAGATCGACCGGGACTCCCTCCCCTTTGTGAGAAAGCAGAAATTCCTTGTCCGGTGAAGTAATAATGTTAGTGGCGATATAGAGTGTCGCCCCTGGCTTGGTAACCCGTTTAAGTTCTTGGAAAATACGTTCGAGATCATCGTCATTGAAATACATGAGGCTAAAGGAGGAAAATGCTGTATCGATCGAATTTTCTTTCACTGGAAGGGCTCGCATGTCACCGACTACCAAATACAAGGATGAGAGCTGCTTCAACTGTTGTCTTTCTTTCGCCTGGACTATCATGGTGGGACTAACATCTACGGCATACACAGCGGCCGCCCCACGTTTGCAAAATTCTTCCGACCATCGGCCATTGCCACACCCGAGATCCAGGACGTTCTTGGCGGAAAGATCAGGTGGGAGAATCTGCTGCAAATAACGAAAGACATTGGCATTCACCCCATCAAAATCGGTTGCTCCCTTGTTGGCTTCCAAATAGGCAGCCGCTTTTTGGGGATCATTGTATGGTCCAGTTGGGTATTCAATACTCATCATTATAGGGTATAGGATTATTTCATTACTTCAACCGTTTCCAATCGAATTTCCAGGGATCGGTTTTGCGCTTGGGGGCGACGTCACCGTGACCAACAATGTCTTTGATTTTGTAACGGGTTTTGATATCGGCAATGAGGTCATTGGTCACCGTATATTGCTTGTCGGTAAAACCACTGTCCTCCGTCCCCATGAGTTCGATACCAATAGAGAAATCGTTCACGTTTTTCCTTCCATCAGGCATTTTGCTCTCGCCAGCATGATAGGCAATATCACTCTCCTTGACGAGGCGATATACCTTCCCACTCCGATCGATGAGATAGTGCGCCCCGACCCCATACTGCTCATACTGACCGATAATCTTATCGAGGTTATAGGTATCACCTCCCGAGGCATTGTACGAGGAATGGAGCACAATCGTATCGATCGTTCGCGGTGTCGATGGGGTGCGAAAACCAAACCCGAGCAAGCGGTCAACGATCGATATGGAGGGTGGCGTTGGGACTGCCTCGGAAGGAGAAGTGACGATCGGCTCATCTACACTAGTGGATGGGGTTGACGGAGCTGGAGCACCGACCGCAGACAGCGCTTGGGCCAAAGCATCATTGGACTGAGAGGCGACAGTCCCACTCTCCATGTCTTCTTTTTGAATCTCTTTCTGATCTCCCTCGAGAACAATGGGTTTATTCTCGAGCACCATGGGCTGAGGTTCCTGATCTCGGTCAAACCAAAACCAAGCCCCTCCGACGAGAAGTGCTCCGCCAATAATCAAGCTCATGACGAGTAATTTCATACGCCCCTAGTATATCATCCCCGGGTCAAAGAACTTTCCTGGCCAAGATAGTGCCCATCCATGGTAAACCACCACACTGATGCCTTGCGACACACTGATATATTTCCATAAAGACTTGGCTTACCTTCAGAGGAAACGTCTTCTTATAGAAAGAAACAGACAATAGGCAGGGTATCAGTGTAAGTGGTAAAATAGACCCATGTCCAAAGCCTTGCTCATAAGCCTCGCTCTCATTACCCTTTTGGGAGCTATTACTATTTATATTTTCTCTATGCCCCAAGCCCTGGTCGGACCCGAGATACCAACACGCTCGCAAAACTCTACTTCCGAAGCCAAGGCGTATTTTGCCGGTGGCTGTTTCTGGTGTACCGAATCAGACTTTCAGAAGGTTCTCGGGGTGAGCGAAGTCGTCTCGGGCTATGCGGGTGGAAACAAGGAAAACCCAAGCTATGAGGACGTAAATACCGAAACTACCGGCCACCGCGAGAGCGTCGAGGTACACTATGACCCGAGCGTCGTCAGTTACCGCCAGCTCGTCGAGTACTTCTTTGATCATATCGACCCGACCGATGCGGAGGGACAGTTTCACGATCGGGGTGAAAGCTATACCTCGGCGATTTTTTATCAAAATGAAGACGAAAAGCGCGAGATTGAAGCGGTCAAACAATGGCTCTCTGATAATCAGGTGTATGACAAACCGATCGTCACCAGCATCCTCCCCTTCACTAACTTCTTCCCCGCTGAGGATTACCATCAAAACTATGGTGAGCGCAACCCGGTACGCTACGGCTACTACCGAGCGGCAAGCGGACGAAATGAACTCACTCAGAAAGTCTGCCGGATCAAAACCGAAAAGAAGCTCCCGTGCTTTACGGGGAGATTAAAAGAAAACAAATAATCCCCTGTTTTTAGCGTTTCCAACACACATACACTTCAACCTACGACCGTGAGTACAACTGCGCATACAAAAACCAGGGTTTCCCCTGGCTTTTTTTGACTTTTCGTAAACGCTATCACCTACAATTAGCGCTTTTTCTTGTTCATGAAGAGAGCCATAGCCGCTCCAAGAGCAGCTCCGATACCAGCACTGATGAGGGCTGCTTTCTCTGGATTTTTCTCGACAAACTTCTCGACTTCTTTCATCTTGCTCGTCACAGTCGTTTTGATCTTGGCCAGTTCACGCTCAGCCATTTTTCGACTCTTAGCGAGTTCCTTCACCACCTTGTCCTGCAATTCTTCCTTGGTCATTTTTGCCATAGGGTTGAGAATTAAAGAATTAATACATACTCTAACGCCGACGAGTAACGAGGAGAATAATCGACGTAACGAAAATAAGAAAGGCCCCCACAATCATGTCGCCAATACCGGGAAAACGGAAGAGTTGATTGAGTACTTCAGCACCACCTGAAAGCACAAACACGATGCCTACACCTAAGAGGAGGAGCCCAAAGAGACGTTGTACTGCCCGAGTGACAAGCGTCTCAGCGGTATCGGAAAAAAGGAGTAGGAGTCGCCCAGTAAACACTTCAACTGTCTCGAACATGCGATCAAGAAAGTCTGGAACAAATGACCAGGCTTCCGGTGACTTTTTTCTGGTGCGAGATTCTACAGGCATAGTCTTATGTGTAGTATAGACCAGTATCCATGCAAAGGGTACGGGCCGACAAAGTTATCAACGAAATTGATTACGCCGCGCTTCAAAGACAGAGAGAGCCTCACCGATAGTACGTTCACCGCGATTGACCGAGTTAATTGCATCCACCAAAAGACTCTCGACTGCCTCAGTATTGTTCCCTGGCTTCCAACTTCGCGCCACTAAATTACCTAGCGCAAAAGGAGCAAGAGCCAAATCATCTTTCTGGGTCTCTATGAGATCGCGTCGAGCAGCTGGTTTCCTGGTAAGTTTCAAGTAATCTAGGGCTGGGTCACTCTTGAGCGCGAATGCTGCAGAGGTCGGGCCCAGGGCATTGTAGAGCGTCAAACTATTTCCCGGATGAGGGAAAGCGAGATAATGAATGAGCTGCCATGCCTCATGAGTCCTCACTTGCTGATACTGTTCAGCTGTAAGCGGAGTAGTATCACTTCGACTAGGCGTATAAGCTTTGTTCTTGGCTACCGCGAATCCCCAGTAATTAGCAAAGTTGATAGGTTGTTCACCCGAAAACTGGGGCAGCGGAGCTACGGCAAAGTTAAACTTTGCATTCTTCTGACGAAAGGTTGGGTAGTGGTACGAATAGTTGATCGTCATGCCCAAAGTCCCCTCATAGAAAGCGTCGATGGAGTAGTGCTCCCTTGGACTCCAGGTGTAGAAGGTCGAATCAAGGCGAGCAAAACGATTGTAAAACTCGAAAGCCTTCTGCGCGGCACCCGTGGTAAAGAAGCGTTCATCCTGAAAATCAGCCCCCATTTGAAGCATGAGGAGAAGAAGCACATCGACTGAGCGATTGATATTATCTCCAGTACCGAGAGAGATGGCTGAGCGGTTAATATTACCGTAACGATCAATCTCGGTCATCTTGCGCACCAGGCCTAAGAGCTCTTCCCATGTCTTGGGTGGCTCAGCGATCCCGAGCGTGTTGAAGATATCTTTATTGTAGTAGAGTGCAAGTGAGTCAACAGAGAGTGGTGCAGCGTAGATTTGACCATCTGATCCAAGAAAATCATCGGCCACTACATCCACAAAAGTTTCTCGAAATTTTTTCTCATTCACAAAAAGAGCTGGAGCAGGGACAATCTTGTCCTCAAAACCACTGCGCCAGGTGTTCTGGAGCATAAACACGTCGGGTCCTTTGCCGGCAGCAAAAGCTTCCAAAAGATCAGTCCGATACGTCTCAGGTGTCATCTTGCGATACTTGACCTGTACATAAGGGTTGATTTTCTGATAACTATCAAAGAGCCCACTCAGAACATCAGAATCATCAAACACTCCCCATACCTCAAGCTCAACCTTGTACGGTATAGCTTCGGGTTCACCACAACCTGAAAGTATAACTAAGGCTGGTAAGAGTAGAAGTAAGGAAAAGAATCGATTCAAACGTCTCATAAGTACGTCCCTATTTTTTGACTATAAAAGCATAGTGAAAACCACCTACCGCTGGTTCTTCGACTACTGTGAGACCGCTCTCACTGAGAAGTACCTTGAGAGCCTCTGGTGCCATGCGAAGCTCGCGATCCGGACCAACCGTCCCTTCGTTCGGGTGCCACTCGATAATAATCGCTCGGCCATCGGACTTCAGTACTCTCGCTACCTCTCGTAAGATAGTAGACTTGTCTTTGTTTTGCATCAGTACGTCTTTGACAATCACCCAATCAACGCTTCCTGAACCTAAGCCTGAGCCATTGGGTCGTTCGAGATTCACCCGCTGGGCGATAACATTGGAGAGACCCAAGGCTTTGGCTCGGCTTGTAATCGCTTCGAGGGCGCTCGGAAGTACGTCGAGAGCATAGACTTTGCCTTCATCCCCTACCGCTCGCGCACATTCAAAAGAAAAGTAGCCTGAACCCGCGCCAAAATCAGCCACCGTATCACCAAGCCCGAGCGAAAGTTCCCGGACCACTTGTTTTGGTTCTACAAATACCAATCCTTTAGGTACATTCATAGTTTGTGTCTTTGTCTCTATTGTACACTAGAGAAGCTTGAAGGAAAACCATTTTTGCGGTACAAGTGAGTAGTTATGGAAAGGTGGCCGAGAGGTTGAAGGCACACGCTTGGAAAGCGTGCATACCCTAACCGGTATCGCGGGTTCGAATCCCGCCCTTTCCGCAAAAACATGTCGGTACATTTTCAATAGGCATGGAAAAATCTACCGTACAAAAAAATCACTACGCTATAGATCCACAAACCGGTCGGATGTCGATTACGGTGGTTTTTGGCGACAAGCTGACAATCCTGCTCTCAGACAAGATCATGGCTGTACACAAAGATTTTCCTAAAAAGGATTTTTGTACAAGTGTAAAAAAGCAAGTAGTGGGTAAACGGTATACTGAACGGATAGAGATACTAGCGGATGCTCTAAAGAGGTACCTACCAGAGAAATACTCTGAAGCTCTAGCCATTCTTTTGCAGATACTTGGACCAGAAAACGAGGAAGAAACAGGGATGTTTACACATTTCTACTGGCTCATGCCAGTGGGAAAATTCATTGAAAAATACGGCCTAGATCACTTTGCATTATCCATCAAAGCCATTGAGGAAGTAACCAAAAGAAATACCGGTGAATACGCTATACGCCCCTACGCTCGTACACATCCTGACAAAATACTCGCCGTATGTAGAAAATGGGCACGGAGCAAAAATTTTCACCTCCGACGCTTAGCATCTGAGGGATTGCGACCCAAGCTCCCCTGGGCACCCAAGCTTGATGTCTGGAACGAGAACCCTAAACCAGTGTTTGAAATACTGGAAATTCTCAAAGAAGATGGGGTGAAGTTTGTCAAAAGATCAGTGGCCAATCATCTGCGCGACTGGCTCAAGGTCAATCCACAAGAAGCAAAGAAGATTATCGATCAATGGTCGAAGTCAAACAATGAGCACACCAGATGGATACTCAAACATGCACAACGATAGACAGTCAACAGAATCTACAGCAAAAAGCCTGAAAAAACTATAGGGGGGATATGGGTTCATCAATGCTGCCTCACATCTATCAACTATCTTCGATCATGCTCTGTCTGAATACTTCTATACTAAAAGTGGTCCGAGACACCCTCTACGCTACTCAACTTTGATGCTAAAATAGAGGCAAACACCAATACACATGTTGCCTGCTTTGAGCCATCGCCGGGGTTTGGTTATTTTCCCCAAAGGGAAAGAGGTGTGCTTGTATTGGCAGACTGATTCCCCTGGAGCCCCAGGTCTCTATGGCGCCAAGAGTCACGATGGACAAAAGTTTTCATCTAGCATCGATTTTGTCACCTACACACGAGCCAATGGTACCAAAGTTCTCCCCGGAAATGAGCTAACCGTCCGAGCCAATGCCCCTGACGTAGGAGCAGAGCTCGTGGTAAGCGAAAAAGGTAAGCCTAGTGCCTTTGTCCGACTCAACAAACACTATCACTGGCAAGTAGTGGCTCAATCATCTCTCTTCACTCAACCTACAGTTGTAGTCAAAATTCCTGGAACAAGAAAAATCAAGACGCAATACCTCGCGTTTTCCACCAAAACCGGCCGGACTATTTTCCAGGCTCATTCCAAATCCGACCTCTCTCATTTCCGAGAAGGCGATGTTGTCCTCCGAGCGAGAACCAATCACTTTGATCATACTGAACTCGCCCCTCTCTACACTGAACTCCAAGGGAGCACTACTCTCCTCGTGTATACAGCCAAGAATGCAAAAGGGAGACCAACTCTCGGAGCGGCTTTGTTTGAGAAACACAATCCGACTGAGCTCATATGGCGAAGTGACTTCCCACTCTGGGAGCTCCCTCCCAAACATCCAGCCTCGACGCTGCGTTTCCTCGGTGGTTTCCATCATGGTCGCTATTTCTCTCTGTACGTCGAATCCAAAGAAAAGGGTATTGAATGTTTTCCCATTGCTGAATACTGGAAAGCCCCACGTCAAGCCAAACTTCCCGACACCCTTGTACTCCCCAAACGTAAAACTGGGATCAAAATCACCCTCGAGCGAGTGGCATCGAACCCTATTCTCGAACCACGAGCTGCCTATGCCTGGGAAGCCTTTGCTTCATTCAATCCAGCAGCTATTGCACTTGACGGACGTATTCACCTCCTCTACCGAGCTCAGGGCTACGATGGTCAGTCCGTCCTCGGCTATGCTGGGAGTAGTAATGGTATCCAGATCGATGAGCGCTCCCCCAACCCCGTCTTCGTTCCCTCGCGCGCCAAAAGCATCGAGGAAAGCCTCTATCCCTACACCTCGGGTGGTGGTACCGGTGGCTGCGAAGATCCACGCCTCGTCGAAATTGATGGAATGGTCTATCTCATCTATGTTGCCTTTGATGGGAGTCATCCCCCGGGAGTAGCCCTTGCTTCTCTTTCAACCAAAAACTTTCTCGCCAAACGCTGGCGCTGGTCAGAACCACGACTCATCTCACGTCCAGGTCAAATCCAAAAAAACTGGGTGCTCTTTCCAGAAAAAATTCATGGGAAATTTGCTATTCTTCACGGATTAACCCCGACTATCAAAATTGAATACCTCGACAGTCTCAGCCAACTCGGAAAAACCCAGTACATCGAAAGCCTGTCTTCCCATGGCGGCCGGGGGTATATCGATTCCGCCCGCCTGGAAGCTTGGGACAATATCGTCCGTGGCACTGGGGCCCCACCCATTCCCACCAAGCGTGGATGGCTCGTCTTCTACCATGGCATGGACATGCGTGACCCAGGCAAATACAAAGTCGGTGCTATGCTTCTCGACAAACAGTATCCTGAACGGATTCTTCGTCGGGCACTTGAGCCCGTGCTTGAGCCAGAAACCGAATATGAAAACAGTGGTCACAAACGAGGTGTTGTGTATGTCTGTGGGGCAGTAGTCAAAGGCGATACTCTCTTTGTCTATTACGGCGCCTCGGATCGGACCGCAGCTGTCGCGACCGCCAATCTCGATACTTTCCTCAATGATCTCTGGCGTGAAAAACCACCTACCCTCAAAAAAATGAATATCCGTAAACGCTCCTAATCTATACTCACTATGCCCTTTCTCAAGCGCTCGTTCGAAAACCCGGTCCTCGTTCCCGAAAGTGATCTCCCGTGGGAAGCCGAGGGAGCATTCAATGGGTCAGCCATCCGCGACAAAGGCAAAACCCATCTCCTCTATCGGGCTCAGTCACTCCCCCTCCTCCATGAAGACGGCCCTTGGCTTTCACTCTCTTCCGTTGGCCACGTCGAGAGTACCGATGGGGTACATTTCAAAAAACATCGCATTGCGTTCGAACCCGAACTTCACTGGGAACGGTATGGCTGCGAAGATCCGCGCGTGACCAAATTCGAAGATACGTATTACATTTTTTACACCGCGCTTTCTGAATTCCCATTTCGGGCTGAAGGCATCCAGGTAGGACTCGCCACTACCCGAGACTTCAGATATTTTGACAAACATCATATCACGCCCTTCAACGCCAAGGCGATGACCATGTTTCCCGAACGCATCAATGGCAAGATCTGGACGATTCTCTCAGTCAATACTGATCGCCCACCTGCGACCATTGCGCTCGCTACTTTTGATAGTCCAGAAGAGATGTGGGATCATAAGCGCTGGGAAAAATGGTATCGTGAACTCGACCAACACGGTTTTGATCTCCAGCGCGAAACACAAGATCATATTGAAATTGGCGCCCCACCAATCAAAACCAAAAAAGGCTGGCTCCTCCTCTACTCCTATATTCAGAACTACCTTTCCAATGATCCCCTCTTCACTATCGAAGCTCTCCTCCTCGATCTCAACAATCCCAAAAAAGTCCTCGGGCGTACTACTATGCCCCTCCTCACCCCTGAGGAAGAGTACGAACGCTATGGCAAAGTCAAAGACATCGTCTTTCCCACAGGAGTAACCCTCCGCGGTGATACGCTGTCGGTCTACTATGGAGCGGCCGATACAACGACTTGTCTCGCAACCGGAAGTTTGAAAGTGCTCCTCAAAGAACTTCTCGCCAAACCTGAATCCCGACCTACTCTCAAACGCTATACCAAAAATCCCATCCTCGAACCCGTAGCCGAACATACCTGGGAGAAAAAAGCTGTTTTCAATCCAGCTGCTATCGATGAGGCTGGCACCGTGCGTATCCTCTATCGCGCCATGGGAGACGACGATACTTCTGTCCTTGGGTATGCCGAGAGTCGTAATGCCTTCCGAATTACCGAGCGCCTACCTGACCCAGTGTATGTTCCCCGTGCACCCTTTGAAACCAAACGATCCGGTGGCAACTCTGGCTGCGAAGATCCGCGTCTCACCCGCTTCGATGATACCTATTACATGCTCTACACTGCTGTCGATGCAGCCACGCCACCTCGCGTGGCTCTCAGCACAATTCCAGCTGATGACTTCCTCAACCGTCGTTTCGAGCGCTTTACCGATCCAGTCCTCATCTCCCCGCCGGGCATTGATGACAAAGATGCCTGTCTCTTCCCCGAAAAAATCAACGGTCAATACGTCATCCTCCACCGCATCCAACCCTCGATCGATATTAACTTCGTTTCTTCACTCGATTTTGATGGTGCCACCACTTGGTTAGTTCATAACCCTTTTATCTTTCCTCGCCCTGGGTTTTGGGACAGCAAAAAAATTGGGATCAATACCGCCCCTATCAAAACCAGAGCTGGTTGGCTTATCCTCTACCACGGTGTATCCCTCCATGATGGAGAATACCGCGTCGGAGCCCTCCTCCTCGATCTCAACCATCCCGAAAAAGTCATCGGCCGTAGCCTCCACCCACTCTTTGAACCTGAGAAAGAGTTTGAACGTAATGGCATCGTCCCAAATGTCGTCTTCCCGTGCGGCGCTATCGTCCGAGACAATACACTCATCACCTACTACGGTGGTGCAGATCGAGTCATTGGCGTCGCCTCCATCCCACTCCCCAAGCTGCTCAAATCCCTTCTCTCTGATCCGTTTTAGTCATTGACGCAAATCTCTTCCTTTTTCTCGGAGAAGGTCTATACTCGAAACAAGAGTATTAATACAACATGTATGATTCTTCAAATCATCAATATCCTGGCTGGATTTCTCCTGGCTCTCCCAGGACTTAAAGAACGAGGAGCACAAGAGTGGTTAACAACAATAGAAGCAAAGTCTGCTCCCTGGAAAGATACGCTGGGGCTCCTTACATTAGTTGTCGGTATTATTGGGCTTTTAGATCGAATCCATCTCATCCCATGGTTTATCCCAGAGCTCGGCTCGAGTTTTCCTCAGGCTATCCCTGCTATTCTCACCGGTGCACTCCTCGCCCTCCCCAAACTTGAGCGTTACCCTGTAATCGCGGCACAGATCAAACGGTTTACTCCTCATGTGTTTCCACTTGGCCTCCTCGGGGTAGCTGTTGGTCTTGGTTCACTTCTTTTTGGCTGTGTTGTCCCTGTCTTTTGTCGACTACCCTTCTAGCTCATAGAAGCCACTTTTTCAAAAATTTCCACCCGAAACCCTCACCAGAGTTCTGGAGAAGTAGGCCAAGCATGAATAGAGATAGGGGGGAAATTCAGTTTACTCACTTAATACGCCATATTGGGCTGAGTCGGGAGCGTCATCCCGGCTGGCATTTTGTCTTTCATTTGCTCCATCATCTTCATTGATTCCTCCATCATGGCGCATTGA
This sequence comes from uncultured Bdellovibrionales bacterium, assembly GCA_964579335.1. Classification (GTDB taxonomy): domain Bacteria; phylum Patescibacteriota; class Minisyncoccia; order Moranbacterales; family UBA1568; genus SSEF01. The sequence continues at coordinate 18,032 of CAZOFS010000003.1, read as the reverse complement.
TCAGTGAAGGTAACGTCCTTAGGGAGGGTGAAGTCAACCATTCCAGCTGCTTCACATTGCACATTCTTGGCCACATCAAACGCCGCTCGCATATCTTCAGCCTTAGCCCCTGATTCTGATGTTGTAGTGGCCATATCCTTAGCACTCGCGGCCATCTTATCGAGACAGGCCTTGGACATCTTCATACCTACTTTGGAGGCACTCGTCCATGAATATTGATTCTCCCCGTCAAAAACACCATACACTTCCATCCCATCCATAGTAGTCATTGATTTAAACTTTTGTCCCTCGACCAGAACGGTTGACTGCATAGCCTTCCCATCTTGATCCATAGCGTAAGTACACTGCATAGCCTTCCCGAGCCCCATAGCATCCTTGATGGAAGAAACCATCTGTTTCCCTTTGTCCATCATCGTTTCTGATGCGGCCTCTGACTCGACTCCTTGCATTGGTTGCATGGAATCAGTTGGAGCCACTGCTCGCTGACCCTGCCACAGTATATATGCCCCAACAACGAGCACCACTACCACTATCCCCCCAATAATTTTGGCCATAACCTTGCGTTATGATTAATACATTTATTATATACCACCCTTAACTTTTTACTACTTTTAACAAGCCAGACTACAGAACCTCTCCTGTAGACGAGAGGCTCAAACAATGCTAGGCTTCCCCATAGAGTCATATGCCATTCCCCGTTACCTCCTCTCTTCTGACTTTTTCCTTTATTGGCTGCCTCAGCCTCGGTATTCTCTTGCTCGTAGGAGTCAGTTGGTACCAGCATCGGCGACTCAAGCGACTGGAACACCTCCTTTCGGTGTTTCTCTCCGGCAAAGACGGTCAAAGTCTCGAAACCGTACTTCTCGAGACTAAATCCTCAGTTCGCTCTCTCGATGAGGACATCCAAGAGCTCTTTACGATCTCCAATAGTCTACATCAGCTTGGGACACGGAGCCTCCACAAGTCAGCTGTGATGCGCTTCAATCCCTTCAAAGAAGTGGGTGGCAATCAAAGTTTTGCCGTAGCTCTCCTCAATGGAAAAAACAGTGGCGTCGTCTTCTCATCGCTTCACACCCGCGAAGGCACTCGAGCCTATGCCAAGCCAGTCAAAAATGGCAGCGCTGACGGCTTCCCCTTTACCGAGGAAGAAAAGGCTGTCATTCACGAAGCCATTCTCTCAGCCCAGGAGAAGAAGATTTAGACCGTCGAGGCAATCTCCCGAGAGATTACTCTTCTCTACACGACACAGTATCTCATCCTTGCTTGTTACTCCGACTTAACCGATGAATTTCGAACAAAACCGTCACAGTCATAATATATTTGTATGTCACAAGAGAATCAGAAAATTGTTGCTCTCCCCGAGACTGTCACGGTAAAAAAATTTGCCGAGCTTTTGCATGTCCCGGTAGCGAGTGTCATCACTGAGCTCATGAAGAACAAAATCCTCGCCACCATCAATGAGGAGATTGATTTCGATACCGCCTCCATTATTGCTTCGGAGCTCGGTTTCCAAGCTACCGAAAGCACCGAGGAAAAAGCTGGTACTCTGACGCTCGTTGACCTCACCAAAATCTGTGCCACTGAAAAGTCCGAGAGTGAACGGCCGCTTGAGTCGCGCCCGCCTATCGTCACTATCCTCGGGCATGTCGACCATGGCAAGACCACTCTCCTCGATACCATCCGCAAGGCCAATGTGGCTGCTGGTGAAGCTGGTGGTATCACGCAAAAGATTAGTGCCTACCAAGTCAAGAAGCACGGCAAACTTATCACCTTTATTGATACGCCTGGTCACGAAGCTTTCTCTGGAATGCGCGAGCGTGGTGTTTCGATCGCTGATATTGCTATCCTCGTCGTCGCAGCCGATGACGGTGTCCGACCGCAGACCAAAGAAGTGATTCAGTTCATCAATGAAAAGAAACTCCCGGTTATCGTCGCTATCAACAAGATCGATAAGCCCGATGCAAGGCCCGATCGCGTCAAACAAGAACTCGCTGAGCATGGTATCCTCTTCGAAGGCTGGGGTGGTGAGGTCATTTGTGTCGAGGTCAGTGCCAAGAGTGGACTGAATATCGATAAACTCCTGGAGTCCATCCTTCTCGTCGCCGAAGTTGAGGATTTCAAAGCCGATGCCAAACGTGATGGTTTGGCGGTCGTCCTCGAATCCCATCTCGATCCTCAGAAGGGCCCCGTGGCGACTATCCTCGTCAAAACCGGCACCCTCAAAGTCGGCCAGGATATTATCGCTGGCTCGGCCTTTGGTCGTGTCCGGCGGCTCGAGGACTTCGTAGGGAAAAGTCGTGAATCAGCTGGTCCTTCCCTCCCCGCTACTCTCTATGGTTTTGGCGTCGTCCCCCAGGTCAATGATGTGATTCAAGTCGTCTCAGGCAAAGCCCTAGCTCGCCTCAAGTCCCAAGAGGCTCTCCTCAAAGACGGCGAAGTAAAACGTGTGGCCAAGAAAGAAGACGAAAGCATCAAGCGACTCTCTATTATCATCAAAGCTGACGTCCAAGGATCCCTCGAAGCCATTCAGCAAATCCTCGGAGCCATCGAGCATCCTGAGGTGAGGCTCGAAGAAGTAGCTACTGGAGTAGGTTCCATTACTGAGTCAGACGTCAAGCTCGCCGCGAGTGCTGGGGCTCGGATTTATGGCTTCAATGTCGAGCCAACCAGCGTCGCCAAGCGCATTGCCGAGAACGTCAATGTCCCTATCCAGAGCTTCAATATCATTTATAAGCTCGTCGAAGCAGTCAAAGACGCCATGAGCGATCTCCTCCCGCCCGAAATCATCCGCACCGACCACGGCAACCTCTCTGTCCTCGCCATCTTCAAGACCGGAAAGCGTGACATGATCGTCGGTGGCCGAGTTGCTAGTGGCAAAATGGTCAGAAAATCCAAGATTGAAGTCAAGCGCGACGGTGAAATCGTGGGTGAAGGCATTATGACCAATCTCCAGAAAAATAAAGAACCAGCTGATGAAGTCGGCCAAGGCAACGAATGTGGTGTCGTCTTTGAAGGGTCAACCAAAATTGCTGTCGGCGATACTCTCATCTCCTTCTCGATCGAAGAAAAACGCCGCCGACTATAGACTATATAGCTTGGTAGAGTGAGGGGAAGAGCTTTTGTATAACCACGAACCCATCCCGGTTCAGGAAGAAGGAAGTTCTTTGCTCTCGCTCTCCTCTTTCTATGCAAGTACTTCTCCCTCAACCAGTCTTAACTATCCTCCGCACCCTCGAAACCAATGGTTTTGAGGCTTTTGTGGTAGGTGGTTCGCTTAGAGACATCCTCATGGGGCGCGAACCTAAGGACTGGGATATCACTACTAATGCGAAGCCAGAGGAAATCCAAAAACTGTTCACTGATTCTGTCTATAAGAATGAGTTTGGAACTGTCGGAGTCAAAACGCCGCGTTTTCTCAAAAATACACCAGGATCACATGATACTGATATTGTCGAAGTTACCACGTATCGATCCGAATCTAGCTACAGTGATCAACGTCATCCGGACCAAGTAACCTTTGTCAAAACCATTGAAGAAGATCTCGCTCGTCGGGATTTCACCATCAATGCAATGGCCGCCAAGATCGTAAAACATGAAGCATACAGCATAGAACATACTACCAAAAATACCAGCTCCATGCTCCATGCTCCATGCTCCATGAATATTATTGATCCCTTCCATGGCCAAGCCGATCTCAAGAGTAAAATCATCCGGGCGGTAGGGAATCCCGAGGAGCGGTTTGGTGAAGATGCCCTACGCATCCTTCGTGCTATCCGGCTCGTAACCGAGCTCTCTAGTGGCACCTGGAAAACCGAGCGTCTCGACTGGACTATCGAACCCACCACCTGGGCTGCGCTCGCCAAGCTTGCGAGCCGTATTGGTGCTCTTTCCATCGAACGGATTCGTGATGAGTTTTCTCGCATCATCCTATCGCCTCACCCACGCCAAGGCATCGAACTCCTTCATGAGGCGGGCGCCCTCGGATACTTCCTCCCTGAACTCGAGCGTGGAATTGGCGTCACGCAGAATCTGCATCACATTTACACTGTCTGGGAGCATAACCTACGAGCTCTCGAGACTTGTCCCTCAGACAAGCTTTCCGTCAGACTCGCGGCCCTCATGCACGATATCGCCAAACCCGAAACCAAGCGCGGTGAGGGCTACCGTGCGACGTTTTACAACCATGATCATGCTGGGGCCAGAGTCACCAAGCGCGTACTCGAACGACTACGTTATCCCAAGAAAGTAGTGGCGCATGCGAGTATGCTCGTTGATAATCATCTCTTCTACTACAATGTGGGGGAAGTGACTGAGGCCAGTGTTCGGCGACTCCTCCGACGAGTGGGACTCGAAAACATGGATGATCTCATGGCAGTCCGGATTGGTGATCGCCTCGGCTCCGGTGTCCCCAAGGCCAAGCCGTACAAACTCCGCCACCTTGAGTACATGATTGACAAGGTTTCTCAGGATGCAGTTTCTGTCAAAATGCTCCAGGTGAATGGTGCTGAACTCATGCAGGAACTGAAGCTCCAGCCAGGACCCAAGATCGGGGCTATCCTCGACTGTCTCTTGGCCGAGGTGATCGAAGATGCGGAGAAAAATAAACGAGATACACTCCTTGACCGAGCCAGGGAGTTGATGGATACTGATTTGGATGTCTTGCGTGACCTCGCCCGGGAGCGGATTGATGAGAAACGGACGGAAGACGATCAGGATATCAAAAGTGCTCACCACGTTTCCTAAGCTTCGGGGTGTGGTATAACGGCATTACACATGCTTCGGGTGCATGTAATTCGGGTTCAATTCCCGGCACCCCGACAAGAGCATTGGTGTGAGAGTAAAGGCGCACAATCACTCTTCTGTCCCCCATGTTTCATGTTTCAAGTTTCATGTTCCTAATGCTTATGCGCTTTACCCTCACCTCTCAAACCGACAATGCTACCACTCTCATGCGCCGGCTGGGATACATTTTTCAATACCAGGAAAATGGCGAGCAAAGCTTTGTCCGGCCACTGGCTCGGGCTGGATTTCCCCGCTTTCACTGTTATGTCAAAATAGAGAGTGGGAAATATGTCTTTAGTCTTCATCTCGATCAGAAACGTGAGACCTATGGCAAAGACACCCGTCATCACGGTGAGTACGAGAACGACGGGGCCCTCAAGGAGGAGTTGGGTCGGATAGAACAGAGTGTTGGGGGTATTACCCTCCTCGCTTAAGGATAGAATGGGCAAGTGGCGCCCGCCTGCAACGCTTATGCGTAGCATTACGGGCAGGGAACCCCAGCACCGAAGCTACGCTTGGTGCGGGGCAGGTTGGTAGATTCACCCCGTCACTCATAATATGTGACACAAAATGAAATTTGCTGCAGTGGCGGAATTGGTATACGCACTAGCCTTAGGAGCTAGCGGGAGTAATCCCATGAGAGTTCGAGTCTCTCCTGCAGCACTACTAAATGAGTGACGGGACGCGCCAGTCTTAGGAACTGGTGGAGCAATCCATGGAGGTTCGAGTCCTCTCTTGCCCACAAAATATTTCAGTATGGACACACTGGGTCTGATTGAAATAACAAAAGCAATCATATGAGAGTTTTTACCCCGTAGTAAACTTGTTCTACTACTAGGGCGAGTCCCCGCCAGAGGCAGGCGGGCCTGCCTGTCTGAAGCTTTGGCAAAGGAGGGTCTCTCGCGGTACTAGAAGGAAAATAAGCTCAGTTAAAAAATCTCCCTCTAGTAGGGAGATTTTTTGTATATTGCTACGAGCCTAATGCCGGAAACGCTCGAAACGAGCTGGGGCATTGGGAATGAGAGCAAAGAGAAACCCAGTGACAAAGATGATGAGTCCAACTGAGAGAAAGATACGGATAGAGAAGAGCAGCGGTGCTGGGAGGTAACTCGAGAGGAGAGCGAGATATTTATTTGTCCCTGCTTGAGCGAGATCTATTTGCTCTGGATGCTCAAGCTGTGTTTCGGTCTTGAAATACATTTCTGTCGTGTCGAGACTCGAGATATTCCATATATCGAGAAGGGCCTTGCGTGTAAGCGTACTTGGTCGGTACACCGAAGTCAGCGTGACATTGTAAATCTCGCCTGGCTCTTTCAAAGTGGCAAACGATATCTCATTGCTCGATCCATCGCCCACACCTTCTGAATCAACTGCCCAAGATCGCTCTACCTGTGGTGGAGTAAAAGATCCAAGAAAATCTGGGGTAAAGGTGGCTTTTAATCTAACCACTGAACCGGCAAAAGCCTGGAGAGTGGTTTTGCTAAGGTCTGGATAGGTTTGGCCCGTCGATGGATCGGTATATCTCCCCAGAATTTTTGGCCAAGCCTGGTTTTCATCAGCTGTTTCAATTGACACTCCTGGCTCAACGATTTTGAAAGAACGAGATAAGGTGATGGCTTTCCCAGAAAGAGCCGGGGTACTTTCGCCACTTATCCTTCCATCAGCATAGGAGGCTTTGGTCCCAGATACAGTAATCGTAAAGACATCTCCAACATTTCCAATAATAGGAAAGAAGTTAATAGCTCCTTGAGTATCACTAGGACAACTAGCTGACACCTGTGTATTACAGACGAGAGGCAGACCATTGATAGTCCAACTAAAGTTAGACAATGATCCTTCGGGAGAAACCACTTTAAGTCCAATAATTTCATTTTTAATTACCCGACAAAGCTTTGCATCGAGCTTCGTGAGAATTTGTTTTTCCTGAGTATCAGCTGGATTGACCGTACCACTACATATTTCTTTATTGGTTAGACTAAGTCTGGCTGGGTCACCACTGATGTCAACGATATAGGCTCCGATTCGATCAGAGGTTGAGGTAAACTTAACAATCACATCGCTTTTCCCTCGCCTACTCGCCGTACCTGAAGGGTTAAAATTCTCAGCTACGTCTACCTGGAACTTGAGGTATCCTACTCCACTGGGAGTATATGAACTCAAAGGTCTCCCTCCTATAAAATCTTCCGAACGAGCAGAGTCTTTAAAATTGAGTGCTACTGAGATAGATCCTAGGCCATTACCCTTATATTGAGAAAGAAACTTACGACTTTCAGCACTCAACCAGGGAGTGATATTCTCCCAACCACCAGCTGACGGATTGGGAGTCCCATCCCGAGAAAGATATACTTTCCAATCAAAGTACGTACTCTGAAGTTCCTGAGCTGAGTTATTGATATTGGCTATCACTGAAACCGTATCCCCACTATTGCCCCCTGACCCGTCGTTAATGGGGTTATCGGGAGTAGCCTGAAGATCAACTTCGAGACCAGTCGCTTGCCCACCCTCGAGTGGATCCACCAAGTTATCCTCTAGACAATCATTGAGGTTGAGATCAATAGTTTGAATAGATACATTGTAACCACGAATATTTTTCTGGTAGGTTCCTGTATTGGCATCAAATTTCCGATAATCACAGGTGTTCTTGGAAAATCCCCACATGATCATGTTGGACGAGTCATCGTGTTTAGTAGGATTCATTGACACTCCTTCGATCACTACCCCAACCTTATCTCCCGGACTATAATTCCACGTAAAGCTTTCCTGACCCAAGCCAACGACATTGGCCTCATCCTTGTTGCCATTATCAGAGGTATTAGGATCATTTGGATCAGTTTGCCAGAATGCTTCTTCTCCAGCACCAAAACTTCCATCACCACTGGTAAAGCCTGACGGCTTCGCGAAAAGGTGTTTACAAACTGGATTACTACTCCCGCTCGATGAAGCGCTACAGGTAGTACCAGTAATATCAACGGTGCAATTGGTAGCAGTCACAGCATTACCCACACAACAGGGCGTCCCATTAATACAACCAATCACTCCCGAGGCATCACAATAGGGATATCCCGTCACAGTATCATTTTCACTATTGACCTCAAAGGTGTCCCCTCCAGCACTCGAACTCCCTCCACTCGCACTAGCACTAATCTCACCAGGATCAACCGAAACTGTTCCCTCCATACAGACCGCCTCCCCATTGGTACATCCATCAAAGGTGGTGTCACCAACATCTTCTACGATTTCGTAGTTTTCACCAGAAGTATTGTCGTGATAGTAACAGTAGTTGGGTACATTCACTCGACTATTACCACCGAACCGGGCTTGATACCCATCATTATCACTATCACTCGTATAGCTCGTAAAGTTGGCGTCGTACCCATCAGTGGCAATGATACGGGCTGCCTCTATTTTCCAATCTTCGATACCAACCCGGCCATCACCATTCAAATCACACCGATCTCGGACCGTACCTGATGGGGAGTTGTTCTTTTTACATTCGCTACGCTGGAGATACCAGGTGAAATACATGTCACTCGAATCACTAGCGAAATAGATCGGGAAAGACCGTGCAGTAATTTTCTGACCCTCCTGCGGATCGCTGGGAGTGAAAAAGAGAGAGACCTGGGGCGTACCCTTCTTATTGTCACTCACATTGAGCGTTTCCCCCTGCTCCTGAATATTTTCAGGATTGATATGGTACCGTTGCTCCATATCTGAAGCAAAATCTGAAGGATTGGGTATTTTTGGCGTACTAAAAAGACCTGCTTGAACAGGCGCAAGAGACGGGACCATCATCCCCACAACAAGGAGTCCACTTAAAAAAGAATGGAGGAGTTTCTTTGTAAACAATGTCAGCATACAGCTAGTGTAAAATGAGCACCAATGCGTCCACTATCAGCACAAAAAACCAAGAAGCACCGAAGCTATACCAGAGTGATCGAGATTGGTAGGCAATCAGTCCAGCAAACGGAGCAAAGAGGAGAAGCGGCAAAGTCTGAGGATTGAGCCCATTGTCCATATCACCACTCAAGAACAGAATTCCTCCAAAGAGGAGAGCCTGCACCCCTACTCCCCAAATGCCAAGATCACGCAACCAGAGGAGAAGCACCATCCCACGAAAGAAAACCTCCAGGAGAAAAAGGAAGATACCACTCAAAAGAAGTTCGTAGAGTACAAAGAAGAGAAACTGCTCTTCGACAATCACTGGTAGTCGATACCCTTCAAGAAGTGGGGTGAAGTTCCAAAGAACAAACAATGCTCCAAGTGATAGTCCCAAGGCGATGACAGATCCGCCAATCCCCGCCCACGGATTACCTCGCTGAAAACCAAGCGCCGAAAGTGATCGCTCTAGTACCAGTTTACAATAGAAGAGAGGAATAACCAAAAAAACGGCTATTGCTACGATCAGTCCCTGGAGCTCGGGATTAACCTGCTGACTCTCCTTAAAGTAACCAAGAAAGAGAATCGAGGTCACCACTACCAAGGTGGTTACGATAAACTCTTTATGACGAATGAGAAGGAGAATGAGTGAATGCATAGACTTCAAATATTAGGCATAGGCACTATAGGGTACTCGGGCTCGCCCTTGTGTAGCCGCTTGAGCTTTTTGACCCTTCTTCCAAGCCCGATGAGCGAGGACGTAGAGTACGATAATCGCGAGCGTCGTCTCGGGTACAAATGAACCAACGATTGGAAGGGTACCAATAAGTGTAGCCGATACAAATACAATGGCCCGATGGACCATCTTCTTGGCTAACCAGAGGTTGTCCGATGAACCCGAACGATCAAAGATAGTAAGGAGGAGGAAAGCTATAAGAGAAAAGCACATCCCCGTAGCCAGGCTCACCACCGATCCAATGCCAATCATGACTCCCAGGACGAGATCAAGCGTATCCTTGAGGAGCGCAAACATGCCGAGCACCATATAGAGAAGCCAGGGTGGCTTTTCACCAGAAAACTTCAGGCTTCTAGAACGCAAAGTCTGCTTTTTGGCCTCCTTACTAACAGCCTGATATCTTTCAAACATAGGTAAACCTATGGGTTATTGGCATCGAATTCTCTTTTAGCTTCTTCGATTTCGAGAAGCTGTCTCGGATCAGAAGTAATAATCTGGTCTTCACTATACGAAGCGATAACTTTGATCGCAGCATGTTTGGTCCCAGCAAAGAAAATACCCTCTCCGACATTGGACTCAAGAAGGAGGAACTTCTCATGGTCGGTGAGATAAAACGTTTCAGTCACGTATTCGATCGAAGCGGGCGATTGACGAAGGAGGAGCTGCATCGACGAGTTGGTAACGATAGGCTTCCCATAGCGTGACGACATGAAATCACTAATATCCTGAGTGATAGTGGTAAGACCAGTGAAGTATTTACGACAACGCTTGGCAATTCCGAAGAGGAAGGCAGCGGCATCTTCGTTTTGCATCATGATCCAGGCCTCATCGACGACAATCATCCGCTGCTTGAGAGTCGAGCGAATCTCATTCCAAATATGCTGTAGCACCATGTACATAGCGATCGGACGAAGTTCTTCCTCGAGATCTCGAATATTGAACACCGTGAGCTGATTATTGGTCTCAATATTGGTCTGATTGTTGAGAAAACCAGCAAAAATACCTTCCGTATAGCGCTCCAGTCGGACCGCGAGTGATTCAGCTCCTTCCATACTCCGCAGTGTGGCATGGAGATCTGACATGGTCGGGTACGAAGCCGTGGTCAATTGAGAGAAGTCAGTCCCGGCATGAATATCGCGGATAGCATAGGTTTCACGAATAGCCTGGTCGAGAATCGAATCCTCCTCGGGTGTCAGTGTCCCGAGCATGAGGTGGAGGAGTCCGACGAGGTTGGCGATGGCATTGCGAAACACGCCTTCACGATCTTCCCCTTCCTTCATCTTGGGGAGATCAAAGGGATTGAGGTGAATACTTGAGTTAAGCGAAATTGGCACGAACGCTCCTCCTACTGTCTCACAGAGATGTTTGTATTCATTTTCTGGATCGATAATAATCACATCGGTCCGGAACATGAGGGAGCGCAACACTTCGAGTTTGACTGTATAACTCTTACCAGCTCCCGACTTCGCAAACACCACCATATTAGCATTCTCCATCTTGAAACGGTCAAAGAGGATGAGGCTATTGTTATGTCGATTGATCCCGTAGAGAATGCCTTCATTGGAAGAGAGGTCAGAAGAAACAAAAGGAAAGGTGGTTGAAAGCGGTTCAGTATTGAGATTATTGGCTACATCGAGTACGTCACTCGCGAGGGGTCTGGTCGCAGCAAAACCCTTGTCCATACGCAAGACCGCTGGCTTGGTATAGATAAGCTGAGCCTCGAGCATAGCCTCGATTGATTTGGTCTTACTATTAAGATCCTTCTCATCTGAGCCATAAAGGGTGATATAGAGCCCGAAACGGAAAAACTTTTCGGTCCCCTGCTGCAGCCGATCTCGTAACTCTTCAATGTTCTGGAGGGCTGATTCAAGTACTGGATCACGAATTTTCCCGTCTTCGAGCTCAATATTCATCTGGGACTGCACTTGAGTAGCTTGCTTGCGGAGGGTTTTGAGGATATCAGCCGTATCAATTGGATGGACAAAGAGAGCCGTATCCATAGGAAAATCAATGTTCACAATCGGACTAAACCAATTAGTCGAGAGGAAACGTGGGTAGGCAATGACAAACAGTGTCCGAGAAACCACGTCACCAATTTGCATAACATTGGCCGTCACCTTGATAGCGGGTGGAGCAATAAGGTCTTTGATAGTAGCCAATCCCCGAGCATAGAGCGCCTCAGTATCTATAGTTCCCGCATTCACATCGATATCCTCTTCGATCCGACTTGAACGAACAGATGCTTTGGACTTCCCAAAGGAGAACCAGGATTTTTTGGTCTGGCGCGAGACTTCTCTTTCTGACTCATCCTCCAATGGAGCACGCTCTGGTATAGGATTGGAAAGATCAGGAATAGCAATTCTGTCTTTATGGAGTGGGCGTTCGGTCCGCTGAAGCGGAGGGGACGTCGAGACTTTCTCTTCCACTTCTATTGAGCGTTTCTCCCCAACAGATGAGAGCGTATCGACTGCTTCATCAGCCCCACTGAGTTCCCGTTCAAAAACACTCGGTACAGGAGCAATCTTAGGTGGGCGAGCGGGCTTGACTGGTGCCTGAGGAGCGACTTCTTTCTCTGCCACCGGCTTCACTGGAGCTACCTTGGGTGCTGGCTTAGGTTTTGTCACAGGTTTAACGGGCATGAGGGTACTCTTTTTGGGAGCTACGGGTGCTGATGCCTTGGGCGCCACCGGAGACACTACCGAAGTCACTGGATCAACCACGGCCTTCTTGGCTGCCGCTTTTTTGGCCGGACGATCAAAGATGATAAGTTCGCGGGACATTGTTTCTAACTTTTAGCTATTAGCTACAAAACCTTCAGGCAAATTACAGAGACTGCTAACGAGTTGGGGTTAACTCTACCTGATCCACATTCTTGATAATACTCGTCGTAAAGAGCGATGGATTGTAACTATTGTAGAGGAGCTCGATAATTTCTTCCGTTCCCAGGAGCGTGCCTCGAAGCCCAATCGGTGAAAGGCCATTCATCACATGCTCTACTCGCTGCAGGAGTTGTGATCGAAAAGACTCAAATAACTCACCCTTCATATTGACAGCTTTTTTCTGATTGAAAATATTAGAGAGCGTTTGAAAAAACCCACCCTCATTACTCTCAACGGTCGAGAATGGCACTACAATATAGAACTGCTTAGCGACAATATTGGAAACTTCGTTCAGGTTTTTGATAAATTCGCGATACTCGCTAATCTGAAGTCGCAAGAGTTCATTTACTTGTTGTGCCTCTTCACCCTTGAGCCGCTCGAGATACGGGGTGATATTGAACCGGCGTGACTGGATAACGACCTGTACTGGAAAGTCGAGTGAATTGAGGAAATTCTGGTACTGAGCAATGATCGCTTCCTGCTCCACACTTGATTTGAGCTCGAAGTTAATCGAAGATACCAGGACAATAGAGCGCAACCCTCCACTTTTGAGTATCATTACACCATTCCTGATAGATTCGACATCCACGTACCGCTGGGTACTGGTGTTACTCGGTTGGCCTTTGTTTTTAGAGAGAAATTCCATTTTTTTATTGGAAAGTTTAGAAGGTTTAGAACGTTACAGGGAGTATTGGCTGGAGCTGACTTCAACTAACTTTTGTAACATTCTCAACATGGCAACCAATCAATTTCCTCGGTCTAGTATCTGGGCTAACTCATGTAGTTTGTCACGAGATACTCCCTTGACCTCGTCTGACTCATCTTTTATAGGACTTTTGGTTTCCCTTACTACTTGAGGCCGGATCACTGGTCGCTCCCAGACCGCTACCTTGGGACGGAAAAAAAAGAAAAATCCATGTCCGATAAAGCTAATGAGCGGCTGCCCCTGAGGACGGTAGAAAGCAAGGGCCGAGAAGGCGAGCACGATCGGTATCGCGAGAACAACAAAAACAACGCCCGGGATCATATTGTAGAGCACCAGAAGCGTAATCCCCATCCCAATCATCCAGAGGAGCTGACGCCATGTCAGTGGACCAGCGATTTTGTCCTCGATATCAATAAATTGTGGGACATTAGACATCATATCATCTTTGGTTCGAATATTGAATGAAGCATTTTGAATTTTGATCGCCCAGCCTCGAGATTACCATGATCGTCATACTCCCTCACAATGACACCCCTTGCCTGGTTTATCTTTTCCCGCTGCTTTCTCCTTACCTCTCCTCTATCACCTAATACCCTACCTACTCTCAGTTTCTTGATCAGCTAGGTCATCGCGCATTCGAAGTGGTCGGATCGAGTAGGGACTCCGGGGGAGAGCGGTACCACGGCTCTGGCTAATCCCTGCAGAACGGAAACTGGGGGTAGCAACTACAGAGGATGCACTCGTAGGGAGATTGGCTGGTGGCGGAGTTGGAGGCGACCCTGATTTCTCACTAGGTAAGACATGTCCCGTCGAGAAATGAAGTGTCTCACCCGCGACATTTTTGGCCGCGCCAAATTTGGCCCCAAAGAACGCTGTCTTGGGTGCGACCTGGTTACTGGTAACTGGTTGTTGAGCGTTGGGCGTTGGGCGTTGCTTATCATTCGGTACAAAAGGTTTTACTGGTCGAGCCGGAGCAGCTTGTGGAGGGGTGGGAAAAGAGAGTTTTGATGGCTGTGTCATGGTGCGTAATCTTGGGTGCGACTGATCCTGGAGACCTCTCCCTTGGGGCACCATCGGGGGAGTAGCTACGGGGAAGACGATCACCATCCGGTCAGTATCGATATCGAGCGGAAACTCTTCCTCGAGCGACTTGAGGACGAGATTGATACGTTCGCGCTCGTCATTGCCGAGTTTCTTGCCATTCTCTGACTGAAAGAGAAACTTTCCGCGTGTCACTTGATCATGGAAGCCGATCCCAAGTTCATCGCGATAGTACCGGATCCAATTAGCAAGCGAAGGTCGCACTGGCTCGGGTGATGATTTCACCCGAATTTTCTCAGTGGTAATTGGCTGCTCCCCCAACCGCGGATACTCCGACAACGCCTTGAGGAGTGGAAGACGTACCACACCCTTCCCTTGACTCTGTGAAGTTGTCCGCCCAGCCTGATACGCCACATTAGCTGCTTCACTCGCATAAGGTCCACTCTGTGTAGATCTTGGCCCAGTCTGGGTCAGGAGTTCTGGATGCGACTGGATATACGCTATGTCAAAAATTGAAAAAACGTTTCTACTTAACCAATCATCATACAACGAAAGTATCGTACGCAATATACTCTGCGCTTGCTTATCGAGAGTATTCGCCTGGCTATCCTGTAGGATGAACCTGGCTACCCCATCCTCAGCAGCAGTTTGATTATATGCTTCATACTGTCTAATCCAACTACTGATCGATATGGGTCCAAGTTTTTCTCCATTTTCTACCAAAGCTTTCTTCAATCTCTCCCTCTCTTCATCATAAAAACTATACCCCGCCACCTGAATACGATCACGAATCCTATCTAATGGATCAGAAAGATAACTAACACTTTTTAGATACTCGATAAAGTACCTATTCAAAACTTGATAAGCAAGCTCGTCATCGATAAATGCAAAGCCAACAAACATAAGATCTCTCCGAAGCCGCTCGATCTTTTTGTCCTGCTGCTCCTTAGTGGGATCTTGACCTGTAAACTTAATCCAGTCGTCAAGCGTTTGTTTAGCCAGACTAGCATCAAGATAGGCTACTGCTTCAGTAGCGCTATCTACCCAGTTACTTTGTTTCAGATTATCAGACATGGCTATACTGGATCATTAAATTGATGAGGGTAGGGTACCCCCTTTTGCTATGTAACCATTTTGTTCAGCCATCTTTGTTACATAGTATCTAAAATTTGAATTACTATTATAGTTTGCAACAAAATTAGGGAAATCTGCCTTTCGTCCTTTATTTACTACAGAGTCGTAGGCATTTATAAGAGCTCTCTGGGTATCAGTCCGACTTCGATTTGATTGATCAGCTGTTGCTGTAGTAATTTTCTTAATTACCTCAGCTGCAGCATCACCATTCATATCACCAAATTCAACTTCAAGTTCACCAGTTGATGGATCAGCAATTTTATAACCCCCAGGTACAGTTGGGTCTTTTACTGCATGCCTGGTAAACAGAGCATCTGGATGAAGTTTTCGGGCCTGGTCTTGTGGTTCCAAATTACCGAACTTTCCACCTACTTGACCGGCCTGTTGAGCAGCATCAGAAAGTACGAATTTATGCTCTTTAGAGTTATATGTAGCAAGTCCACCAAAGGCATAATTACCACTCGCCAAAGCAGTATCACTCAAGACCATCAGGGACTTAGCTATCTCTTCTTCGTCAGTTACTCCTACTTTTTCAAAAATATTTTTAAGAACTTCGCGCGCATTATCAGAGCTCACCACTTTACCTTTACCATATTCGTCTCCAAGACGAATCAACATATCGTTCAAGTCGTTGTTCTTAGCAAGAATAGTTAGAGCGGCGCGAGCTTGAGCAACGTTCTTACTCTCAATAGCCGACTCTAGTTCCCCTATCACATGATCACCACGACTAGAGGTGGCTTCAATCTCCTTTACATGCTCGTGCTTTTGACGCTCTGACTCATCAAATGCATGATCCGTATGCTCAGTATTGGCTCCAAGCTTTTTCCAATTCTTTGGCCGCCAGTTATTAGGGTTAATGGTATTGACAACACGAGATGTAACATTATTAATATCATCTTGAATCTTTGCTGCAGCCAACTTCACTGGCTGCTCGTCCTTATGCACTTGTTCTTCACGTGATGCTTTGTACCCTTTCCAAAGCGCTGTGGGAGCGAGAAACTTGGTAAACTTTGCCTTCTCGCCTGTCGTCATGAACTTCTCATATTTTCTCCCTGCAAATTTTGCACCACCAACTACCGGGGCAGCGACTACTCTTCCAGCCTTTCTTCCCGCCCATCTTGCGGCGGTATAGCCCATACCGGTAACTTTGTCGGCGCCGGCGATAGAAAACTTGTTGGCCATACCGATGGCGGCCCAAATAAGCACCAATGGAATAATGTAGAAAGCGACAAGAGATATAGAGTTACCGGCTGCTTCACCAGCAGTCATGCTAGTAGATACCTTGTTAAAGGAGGCAAGCGTACTATCGGTTGCCAGCTGATTCTGGAAACGCATAGCCACAAGCAGCATGAGAGCTGCTGCAGGACCAAAGAAAGCATAGTTCCAAAATTTACTCCACCACTGCCGACCCAAATCCTGAAATCCTGGCATAAGGGTCGCCGCAAAACCAAAGGGAGAAAAGACCAAAAGAAGGGTCAAGGCAATAACTCGAACAAGAAACAGTACAGCTAGTACCAGGAGTGAGATGGTGAAGAGGAACATGAAGATAAAACTTGTAAAAGCTGGAATGAATTCCGTCTGGGATGCAACAGCAATCCCCCCCATACCAGTACTAGCGAGAAAGATCCTCGTAAAAGCTTCATTGCCATTGGCCCCAGGAAGAATGGCATTGAGGAAGTAGTACATCGGCACATTGGTGAGGTCGATGAGGAAACGGGTGATGGGGAAACTAAAATTGATAATGAGGGCTGCAATAAGAACATTGAGGAAAATCTTGCGGATACTAAAGTTCTCGACTTGAAAAACCGTGGCAAAGGCTGAGAGGAGGAGGATGAGAATAAAGAAGAGGTTAAAAAAGTCACGGATAAATTTCCATAGCTCATAGACAGATCCCTTGTTAAGAAGTCCATTTGCCCCAGAAATATTGTCAGGATTGACAATCCAAACAAACATGACCGCTGCCCCACTAGCAAGCCACTGCATCACGGTAGTCAAGCCATTCAATGCCGGAACAAGGAGGCACTTAACTGGGTCAGTAACGGCCCCCGTAAACCCACAAGAGGAGGATGTATCTCCTGAATTCTTGGGTTGGGTATCATTGGATTTGGCCCCATCAGTAGCCTGAGTGGTTGGGGTAGGAACGGATGCTCTCCCTGCCTCTGTACCTGCCCAAGAATCGGCTTGTACGAGGTTTGTGATAGACAAAAAACCTGCAAAGACGAGTAGTCCCACAACAAAAAACGATCGGAATTTGTATGTTCGTTTAAGAGAAGGCTCGAGCATCATATGCCCTCGAGAAGGATTCAAAGCATTTTGTTTCAGTATACCACCACACCAATACTCCACACAACGCCAAAACCAGCTACTTACTCCACTTTCCCTGCCTGCCGGTAGGCAAGTTTTACCAACCAATCTGTCGTCCATTTCTTTTGCCGCCAAAAGAAGTGGACAAAACCTGCCTGCCGGCAGGCAGGGAAAAGCGCTGTCCTATACTTCCCGCTCCCGTTTTCCTTCCTACGCTTTCCGGTGACATTCTCGCGCTTCAGAAAGCTGAGAAAGTCATATTCCTCCAAGCGTAGAGGAAAAATGGTCGCTCTCAGTAGCGGACAGGATTGAAACACTTTCATTCACGTCCGCGACGAAAGGTGAGTCGGTTTGTTCTCTCGCTGGAAGATTACAGTTGGATCAGTCTTCAGAAGACGCGAGGCAACTGCTGGAAGCGAGAGGTAACAAACCATGAACCGTGAGACTAGGACGGCAGTTTTCTTTGGAACTTTCTTTGTCTGCACAAAGAAAGTGGAGTATAGAAGGTGGTAAAAAAATGGACAGCTATAGACTTAGGTACCAAAAGAAAATGGAAGGCAGGGCAACAAAACCT
>CAZOFS010000002.1:7763-79456 GCA_964579335.1 uncultured Bdellovibrionales bacterium | reverse complement strand
CATTGCTGGGGTCGGTGGTTCGAATCCACCATTGTCCACTCTATGAAACATCCACTTCATTTTTT
This sequence comes from uncultured Bdellovibrionales bacterium, assembly GCA_964579335.1. Classification (GTDB taxonomy): domain Bacteria; phylum Patescibacteriota; class Minisyncoccia; order Moranbacterales; family UBA1568; genus SSEF01. The sequence continues at coordinate 79,391 of CAZOFS010000002.1, read as the reverse complement.
GAAGTCACAGAAGCTTTTAATTTTGGCCTCTTCTGATAATGATCAGCCATGGGTGGCCAATGTTTATTTCGTAGTTGATGACGATTGCAAACTTTACTTTGTAAGTCGTGAGGGAGCAAGGCATAGTCAGGAAATGCTCATGAATCCAAAGGTGGCTTTTTCGAGCGTCTGGTTTGATACCACTAACTTCCGTAACAGGAAAGCTGTCCAAGGAGTTGGCACATGCAACGTAGTAGAAGATGAAGCTGGAATAATGAAGGCACTCCAGCTATACCATTCTAACTTTCTGGGATCCGACAAGCTCATCACGCTTGAGTGGCTTCGTAATAATGAACACCAATCTTGTTTCTGGGTTATCGAACCAACGTATCTTAAACACTGGGACGATGAACAGTATGGCGAGGATGGGAGTAAAGAATTTTACTGGTGATGTATGAAACTGGTTTTTGTTGCGGGGCCGTATCGCGGGGAGGGAAATCCTGGGGAGATCGAAAGAAATATCGCTCAATCGGCGCGTTTCCAGGCGGCTTTGGCCCATGCGGGAGTGGTTGCTTATAGTCCCAATATTCACGATGCTCATTGGGAGACCCTCAATGGCGGTGGTGAGCGGGCCGCTCGGACGCTCAAGGTCTTTACCGAATGGGTGCTCGCTGAAGCTGCCTCGGCTTTGGTAGTCATGCCGGGGTGGGAGACATCAGCCGGGACCAAAGTCGAAATTGCGACCGCTATCAAGCGGGGTATCCCTATTTTTTACCTCAAAGACGAAACCGATCTCACCGAACTCCTGACTTGGTATCGGAGTTAGGAGTAGGGAGTTGCCCCACTCTATTTTTTGTGGTATAGAAATAAGGCCCTTTAACAAAAGTGGCCAAGGTTTTCTATACCCTGGCTTCAATCATCAACCCTCAACTTATGAAGGAGGCCTGTCATGGCACCTCCCATGCAATCCAAGCTCGCTCGCCGCGGTACGCCCAATCTCCACCAGGAGTATGGGAGGCGTTGGAATGAAGTATTGATGACCAACGGTTACTTCTACATGGGCGACGCGAGCCTCATCTGGAACCGTCGGTCACCTCTTTGGCGTCCGAGCCGGGTGCTGACAACGAAAGATGATGGCGTCAGTCCTGTCATCTGGCGCAATGCTTGCCCGCACAACTGGAAGCGACTGGTGAAGCCGACGGCTATGCCTGAAAAGGTTTCAGTCAATCGGCCGCTTGTCTGTGGTTTCCATAGCCTCAGCTTTGATCAGGTTGGTCAGATCCGTCAGTGCGGTCACATGACGGGAGTTTCGGCTAAGGAACTTCCAGAACAGCGCTGCAAGGAGTCTCCACACTTCGTTTGGCCAGGCCAAGATCTTGTCTTCGAGCTCGGCCAGAATGCCGATCGAGCTAAGCAAGAGCTCCACGCTAACCTCGCGTTTGTTGATGAGGCGGGCAGAGGGCTATTTGACTTTGCTGACTATCGGCTGCATTGTTCGCTGGCTGTTCCGCAGAAAGCCGATGCGCTCATGTCGATCGTCAACTACCTCGACATCCGGCACGTGAGAAATCACCGGGAAACTCTGGCCCCGCTGGTCGATCTCAATGACTACCAGCATTGTGCCAGTGCTTCCGGAGCAGGCGTGATTCAGTTCATGGGAGTCAATCCCACTGTTCTCTTCACCGATCTTGGCAAGTTCTATCGACGAGCTGAGCTCCCAGATCCGGAATACGGTGCCGCCTGGATGACGACACCGATGGGGTTCATGCTGGAGGCCTATCTGCCACCTCGCGGAGTCATCGTGGTGAGCCAGTGCTTCCCACATCCTGAACGGTGGTGGGAGTGCACGTTCTACCACGACTTCTATTACCACAAGGAACACGTGAGGCAGTATCACCTGGCTGCCGACAAGCGGAAAACCTTCATCGGAGAACATCAAGACATCTTCAAGCGGACTGGTGATGAGGATGAAGAGTGGTGTGGTGAGGCGACGGATAACCTCAGGACCATGATTGCTGAAGGAGGTGGGGCCGAGCCATGGGGCTTTCTTGACCCGACTCAGGAGAACTATGGTCACTGGTACTACCAGATGGCCGAGGTTCGCCTTCGTGAGTTGGTCGGGTGTTGACCACTGGTCCCTCTGTTTCAGTTCTGAGTCCCACCTTGTGCAGCGCACGGGGTGGGGCTTTGCTTTTTCTCTGTATTTTCCGTATGCTATACATGCTGAGTTTTCTCTATCTAACCGCTAAAACCTATCACCTATCACCTATTTCGTATGCTCGATATCCAATTTATCCGTGACCATGTCGATCTCGTCAAAGCCGCTGTCAAAAACAAGCAGCTCTCTTTGGACGTGGATGTGCTCCTCGCGGCTGACGAGGACCGACGACTTCTCCTTCAGGAAGTGGAGGAACTTCAATCGCTCAAAAACGATATCAATGATCTCATCCACGATGCCAAGACTCCGGAGGAGCGCAATGAAGTGATTGCCAAAGGCAAGGAAATCAAAGTGAAGCTCGACGAAAAAGCCCCGCTCCTCGAGGCAGCTCAGGCCAAATACGCTGGGCTGATGGCCCAAGTACCCAATATGCCGAGTGAAGATACGCCCGTTGGAAAGGACGAGAGTGAGAACACCGTATTGCGGACTGTTGGTACCCCCACTCAATTTCCGTTTCAACCCAAAGAACATTGGGAACTCGGTGCCGCGCTGGGCATTATTGATACCGAACGGGCAGTCAAGATTAGCGGGAGTCGTTTTGCTTATATCAAAGGTGATGCGGCTTTGCTCCAGTTTGCGTTGATTCAATATGTTTTTTCGGTATTAACCAATGCCGAGACTCTCCGCAAGATCGCGAGAGAAGCCAAACTCACGGTTTCTGATAAACCATTTATCCCAATCGTCCCACCAGTCATGGTCAAAACAGAGACGCTCTCACGGATGGCTCGTCTCGAACCGAGAGATGAACGCTATGCGCTCTCTGAGGATGATCTCTACATGGTAGGGAGTGCCGAACATTCGATCGGTTCTATGTACATGGATGAGACGCTCGCTGAGGCTGATCTTCCACTGCGTTACATCGGCTACTCGTCGGCTTTTCGTCGCGAGGCTGGCTCATACGGCAAAGACATGAAGGGGATTTTGCGCCTGCATCAGTTCGATAAACTCGAAATGGAGTCATTTACCGTTGGCGATCAGTCACGAGCTGAGCATGATTTCTTTGTCGCTATTCAGGAGTACCTCATGCAGTCTCTCAAGATCCCGTATCAAGTAGTGCTCAAGTGTACGGGTGACATGGGTACGCCCAATGCTCGGGCGGTGGATATTGAAGCTTGGATTCCCGGGCAGGGGAAGTATCGTGAGACGCATACAGCTGACCTCATGACTGACTACCAGGCGAGGAGGCTCAATACCAAAGTCAAGTGTAGCGATAACCAGGTAGAAATGGCTCATATGAATGATGGCACTGCATTCGCTATCGGCCGTACGCTCATAGCTATCATCGAGAATTACCAGCAGGCCGATGGAAGCGTCGTGATCCCCGAAGTCCTCCGACCATTTGTGGGGAAAGAAGTGATCAAAAAACAGTAAGCAGTGAGCAATCAACAAAGGAGATAAGCGCCCTTGATTTTCTCCTCGTTTTGCTGTTTACTGATCTTTGTTGATTGTTTATTGATTTTGGGTGCGTAGCTCAGTCGGTAGAGCAGTGGCCTTTTAAGCCAACGGTCGAGGGTTCGATTCCCCCCGCACCCACCCTAGCCTCATTCTGAAATGAGCTTTTAAGCCAACGGTCGAGGGTTCCCGTTCACCAGAGGTGAAGGATGCTTCCCCCCGCACCCACCATCTTCTTTGCTCCGTGGTATACTGGAAGCAAAGGAAAAACTATGCACAAACTTTCATTTGGGCTCTTGGCCCTAGCGCTTTTGGTGCTTTCTGGCTGTTCACTGACTCCACCCAAGGTAGTCAATCCCGATACTGGGGGTAATGACGAAGGGGGACGCAGTCCTTTCCAGTCTGGCGCGATCGCAGGATCGATTTGGCGTTCGAGCGATGGTGGCAAAACCTTTGAACCCAAAGTAACCGTCGATGAGAAACGCCGGATTACTTCAGCCAATGTTTTGGACATCTCTTTCCTCTTGCGTGATGCGAGTGGTGATCTCAATCCGCAGCGTGCCCCGAGTGTCTTTGTCGGGACAGTGGAGAGTGGTATTTTCAAAAGCGACAATAGTGGCGATGTATGGGAGCCGCGTGAATTCCCACCGCAGAAAGTCTATCGTTTCATTGCCGATGCTGTGAATCCTGAACGGATGTTTGCGACGGGTGTCATCGGTGGCTATGGCAAAGTCTTCCGTACCAAAGATGGTGGTAAGACCTGGCAAGATGTCTACACTGAGCCCGGAGGTGGGACAGTGATTACTTCTTTGGCTCAGTCCCGACGTAATCCAGAAGTTATCTTTGCAGCGACGAGCTCTGGAGTAGTGGTTCGGAGCATGGATAGTGGCGAGACGTGGAAAAACGTCGGTGCGGGTATCAGTGGACCAATTACGGAAATCGTGTTTGATGCTACCGTGCCAGAGCGACTCTATGCGCTCGCTTTTGAGAAAAAAGTGTATCGTTCGGATGACAATGGTCTGACCTGGAAAGATCCTATTGATCAAAGCGCTGGTAGCGTGAGTCCGGGAGCGATGATCCTGCTCGTGGCAGACCCCTCTCTCTCCGGGACGCTCTATCTCGGGACCAAAACGGGGATTATGAAGAGTAAGAATGCTGGCGGGAGTTGGGAGAAACTCAATATCATCGAGAGTGCTGAGCAGTTTGCTATCCGATCCCTAGCCATCAGCCCCAAGAATTCCAGTGAGATTGCTTTTGTTTCGGGCCGCACCTTCTACAAGTCGACCAATGGTGGTGATACCTGGTCCGTGGTGCCGCTCGATGTTGATCGTGAGGTATCGGTGCTTGCTTATGACCCTTTTGATCCCCAGATACTCTATCTCGGACTCCGCAAGTTTAAATAATTTTCCCTCACATTACTTACTCGTATGACGAAAGACATGATTGGTGCTAAGCAAGATGGGTTTGAAAAAGCAGTCACTCACTTCGAAGGTGAGCTCGGGAAACTTCGCACGGGTCGGGCTCATCCAGGCCTCGTCGAGGGACTCCTGGTCGACTACTATGGTACGGAGACTCCGGTCAAGCAAATGGCGAGTGTCAGTGTCCCAGAGCCACGTCAAATCCTCATTTCTCCTTGGGACAAGGGCGCCTTGGCTCAGATCGAAGCAGCTATCCGCGAGTCAGACCTCGGGCTCAACCCTATGAATGATGGCGTTGGTGTGCGCATCACCCTGCCGAGTCTCACTGAGGATCGGCGCAAAGAGCTCGTCAAAGTACTCAACACCAAAGCCGAGGAAGCCCGGATCGCTATCCGGACAGTGCGCGAAGAAATTTGGAAAGATATCCAAGAAGCTGAGAAAAATGGTGACATCGGTGAGGACGACAAGTTTCGTGGCAAAGATGAGCTTCAGAAAGTAGTGGATGAGTACAATGACAAACTTGAAGCCTTGAGGGAGAAGAAAGAAGGAGAGATTATGACGATCTAATTTCAAAATATAAATTTTAAATTTTAAAATAAACTGGTAAATCCCGAAAAGATAGTCATGAAATACGATCTGGAAGAACGGTGTAGTAAGTTTGGTGAAAATATCATTGCTTTTCTTAAAACACTACCAAAAGATCGTCTGCTTGATCCTTTGGTGAGTCAGTTAGTTCGTTCAGCCACGAGTATTGGTGCCAATTACATGGAAGCGAATCAGGCAAGTTCCAAGAAAGACTTTCGCAATAAGATTACTCTTTGCAAGAAAGAGGCGAATGAGTCAAAATACTGGTTGAGAATGATAGCTGAGACCCATGAGACGTCAAAATTAGTAGCAAGAAAACACTGGTCAGAAGCACATGAACTTTTACTGATCTTCGGTAAGATTGAGTCAAAAAGTCGGGAGTAGCCTGGAGTTTTAATACTTATTTTGAAATTTAGAATTTAAAATTTGAAATTGTTACTATGCTCACCATCCTTATTTTTGTCATTGTCCTCGGTGTCCTCATTTTTGTGCATGAGCTAGGGCATTTCCTTACAGCGCGCCGCAATGGTGTCAAAGCTGAGGAGTTTGGCTTTGGATTTCCTCCGCGTGTGTTCGGTGTTGTCTTCGATGACTTCACCAAGAAGTTCCGTCTCGTGAAGGGGAATGAAGATGTCGAGAGTCCACATACGGTGTATTCGCTCAATTGGATCCCACTCGGGGGCTTTGTCCGGATCAAGGGCGAGGATCGTGACGCACCTCTTGAGCCCGATAGTTTCGCTGGGAAAAGCGCTTGGGTACGCTTCAAGATTCTGGTCGCTGGTGTCGTGATGAATTTCCTGTTGGCATGGGTACTTTTCTCGGTCGTTCTCATGCTCGGCTTTCCTGAGCAGATCAATCCAGAAGATCGCGCGCAGTACGAGCATACCCAGGTCCAGATTCTCCAGGTGCAGCCCGGGACACCAGCTGAGTCAATCGGCCTCCTCGCTGGTGATGTCCTCAAGAAACTTGATACTACCCCAGTCAAAAACCTCTCGGTGGTGACTGACTATATTGCGGCTCACAAAGGGAAGGAAATCGCCGTGACGATTGACCGTGGGGGAGAGATGCTCGTTCTCAAGGGAACCCCGCGTACCGATGCTCCAGCTGGGGAGGGTGCGCTCGGGATTAGTTTCTCAGAGACAGCCATTGTTGAGTATGGATTCTTCGAAGCGTTGTGGAAAGGACTCGAGCAGACCTACCTCAAAACCGCAGAAATCTTTACTGTCCTCGGGACTATGCTTGCGAGCCTCTTTACTGGCGCCAAGACGAGTGTGGATATCGCTGGGCCAGTCGGTATCGTCTACCTTACCAAGCAAATGAGCGAGCTCGGCTTGGCCTATCTCCTCTACTTCGCCGCTATTCTCTCGATCAATCTCGGGATTATCAATGCCCTCCCGATCCCAGCCCTCGACGGAGGACGCATCCTCTTTATCCTTATCGAAAAGCTCAAGGGTTCGCCAGTGTCCCAAAAAGTCGAGGGGTATGTGCATCAGATTGGCTTTATGCTCCTCCTCCTCCTTATGGTTTGGGTCACATTTTACGATATCTTGCGTTTCAATATCTGGGATAAATTCTTTGGCTAAAATGAGGCTTATTTAAAGCCTAAAACTGCCTTATTAGTTCCGAAGCCTCGCCCTCTATCAATCCAGTTGGTAGGGGGTTGACTTTTTTATAGAATACTGCTATTATTGCCCGTTAGTCTTAATGGGCAAATTATGCAATCCATCCAGTATCTGCGTCTCGTATCTGAGAAGAAGGGGAGTCTCATCCTCGCTGGTATCTTTGTGGCGGCTCTCTCATTCTTTGCTGTGACTCTCGTCTCACCTCGTTTCAAGGTGACGACCGACTTCATGGTGGCTCAGGTTAACACGACGTCACAAGATTTCTACACGCTCTTCAAGTCATCTGAGTACTTGGGGAAAATTCTTGCCGAGTCGATGCAGAGCGAGCGCTTTATCAATGCCGTGATCGAAAGTGGCAAAGTGAGCAAAGAATTTTTGCCAACCGACAAACGTGAACGGCTCGAGGCGTGGCGTGAGATGGTTACAGTCCGCAGTATGGCTGATCTTGGTATGCTCTCAGTCGTGGTCAAAGCCGATACCGACCGTGAAGCGAGCAAAGTGATGCAAGGTATCACCGAAGTCCTCATGACCCGTAATGCCGAGTTCCGCGGGGGAGATGAAAAAGCGATTGAAATGCGTATCCTCTCTGGTCCAATCACGGAACGGAATCCCAATCCAAAGGAGCTTGTCTTGATCGTGGTGACTGGCTTTCTCGCTGGTGTCTCGCTCATGACCCTCCGTATCGTCACCCGAGCTGCGCTCCGCGGTTACTAAGGAAAAGGAGTGAGAGAAGTGTGGAGAGGATTATCTCTCCTCTTCTCGAGAAGACCCGAGTGCACACTCAGACATTCTCGAGAGGAAAGATCCGACAAAGTACTTTCCAAATCCTACTTAATCTTCAATTGACCATGGAGGTCTCACATGAGACTGACTACCTGGATTCTCTCCCTGGCACTCATGGTGCTCACTGGCTGTGCTTCGCTCCCGCAAGATAGCGGCTTCGAAGTGCAGGCGGTCAAGCCGATGGGCCGCCAGGATCCCTATCAGAACCGCACGATCAATCGTGCCCCGTTCTCGCCAGAGGGCGTGGCACTCATCTACGTGCGCCTCCCGCAGCCGCTCCCCAGTTACTGGAAACAGGAGCTGGTGGATACGGCGCGGGTGTACGAGACGAGTGAGGCGGGCCGCAAGGTTCGCCGGCCACTCGTCCGTGAAGTCTTCCGGGCGGTGGTCGTCGGGAATGGGGCAACCCAGACCTACGACGCCGTTGTCGATGGTGACGATCGGGGTATCCGCGGGCTGATGGTGTTCGCACCACTCGCGGAAGCTGATCAACTCCTGGGCCAATCCCTCCTCATCCTGTCTTCGGACGGGAAGTGGGGGATGACGACTCTGGGAGTGCGGGTTGAGTTTGAACGGGGGTTTACTCCTGATCAACTCGGTACCGTACCAGCGTCGCGGATCACGCAGGTGATCCGACTCGAGCCCAAGCGGGACGAGTACGCGAGGCGTGTCCTTGAAACCATCGCCCGTGCCTTCCCAAAGCCGTTCTGGCTGCGGGGGCGGGACGAAGCATATCTGGGGAAGAATGATGTCGTCGATGTCCTAGCCGAGTTCACCTCGGTCGAGGGTGTCGCTGACAGGTTGTTGTCATGCACGAGTCTCAAGCTCGGGCCGGCAACAGCTGCAGCTCTTCCGCTGGTGGCAGCGCTCTATGTCCTTCAAGCCGGACGAGCCCTCGCCGTCGAAGACTGCCTGAAATAAGGCAGAAAGGAGACCGCTCATCATGAGCAGCTCAATTGTTTCAACCCGTTACAGGGATGAAGCGTGGGCTGCTCCGTGTGGCCCACCTTTGTTCTTGAGATCAATCAACGATTTCATGGCTGAAGGAGGCCAAAGATGAAAAGTGATTCTTCAATGGGGTTCTGGAGCTTCGTGCTCTCGGCCCTGATCTTGGCTCCCGGCTTGGGAGTCGGGATATCCCGCGCAACCGGCTTCGCCAATACTGCTTCGGCAGCGAGTGCGGCGGCCCAAGCTCAAGCGGCCAGTGCTCCGCAGCCAACGGCTTCACGGCCTGCGGCAACGGTAGCCCTGGCTCTGGCTGCAAAGTCGGATGACGAAGAAGTTGAGACCTACGAGGTCAAACGTGGCGACACACTGACCAAGGTCTTTGGCAAGCATGCTGGCGCAGTTTGCAAGTTCAACCACTTGCGGAACTGCAACCAGATCGAGCCGAAGCAAGTTCTGAAGCTTCCCGAAGGCGTCACGCCGCGGGAAGTCAGGGTTGTCAAGTCGGAGGTTGCCGAGTCGCTCAAGTCTGCAAAGGCCAAGGTGACGAAGCGGCCGATGCGCGCGGCCAAGCCGGTGCAGGAGGAATCCTGCCTCAAGCTGGGCACGGCTCCGTTCAACCGCTACGGCGACATGAAGCTGCGGCTCCAGGGCATCGACCTCTCTCCCGTCCTCAGCGATGCGGAGAAGGCCGAAGCCAAGGCACTGGTCCTGGCTGGTCGTGGCGAGCGCATGCTCGTCACGAGTGACATGGTCTTCGAGGCCATGCCGTTCCGGTCCAAGGACGGGCAAGTGAAGTTCGTGAAGAACGCCAAGGTCTGCACACCCGAACAAGGTGGGCGACCGGAAGTTCTGGAAGTGTGGAAGCTCTCGACGGGGAAACTCGTTGCTGACCCCACCTCTTGCGGTAACATCGGCCCCGTGCTGATGACCCCGCGTCCCGAACCACCGCTCGTGATGGAAACACCGCCGGAAACGGTGGTGAATCCTCCCACAATCGAAGTGCCGGCTCCTGTGCTGACACCGGAACCACCCGCTCCGCAACTCGCGCCGAATCCTCCAGTCGCGGCAGCCCCCCGGGGTATGTGCGACTTCGTCGATGTGGCTGGCGCACTGGGTCAACACCATGTGCCACGCCAGAACGGCGACAAGGCAAGCTCGGACGTTCTGACCCTCGTGCTGGACTGCCAACAGCGCAAGGAAGACGAGACGGGCTCTTGGGGTATCGGTTTCAAGTTGAACTACGCAGCTTTCGATGGGACAACTCATCGGGGTGCTGGGCGGTACGACGGCCGGAACCACTTGGCTCAATTGTCGTATCGCGAGATCAACGACGACGGTACTGACTGGGGTGTTGGAGTTGGTGTTGGAAAGCAGCGCGAGGAATATCGCCAAGCTGCCCTTGCTCAGCAAGCCAGGTACAACCTGGTGGGGGCGACGTGGGTTTACAACGACTCACGCCGGCTCTTGGCTGGTGAAACGTTCGATGTCAAGCGTCAGTACTACGCCGGGATCACCATCCCGACGTCGTCGAGCTTCACCCGGACGATCTTCAATCAGTCAGTTGATGCAAGCAATATGCCGCGCCTCAAGGTGGGGCTGCAGGCGGGTGCACGCTGGTACGTGTGGCAGCCAGAGGATTCCCCGATCGCCTTCTTCGTCGAAGGCGGGCTCTTCTGGCAACATCCGATCAGCGCCTCGGCCAACATCCTTGGCGGCATTGCCGACAAGAACCATATCTGTGGTATCGGCCCTGGTCTCGACAAGGATCTCATGCATGGCGGCAAGACCGTTGGTGCATGGGGCTGGAATTGCGACCCCTTCCAAGGTGGCCGCGTTGCTCGCCGAGAATATCGGAAGCACCAGTTCATCTCCGACCTCGAAAGGGCCGGCGGATCCATGGACCAGAACGGCATGATCCGTCTCCCCAAGAACTTGAAGTAAGTAGGAAACAAGCTTTTCAGTCTTCTAGCGGGTGTCTCTTGATGGACACTGCGTATGAGAGCAATCTCGTGCGTGATAAAAAGGGTATGCGATGCGCTTCTGTAGAGCAATCTACGAGGTGTAACATATCAGCCGTTGGCGAAAAAAGCTCAGTGACCGAACGCAACATCGTTCAAATGTAAGGGCAGGCACCGCAAGGTACCTGCCCTTCAATTTTTTAAAACAAGATCTACCATTATTTTCTTTCTTACTTCAAATTTCTTTCTTATTTATTCTAATTTCTTCTCTTTTTCTCTCAATCACTTACTCCTTACTTCTTTCTTCTAACCCCTCAACGATGGCTCTATCAAGCCATTATTTACTACTTGACAGAAATGTGTAAAGGCTGTATACTTGGCTGTCGCAATGAATCCAGCAATGGAGGCTTTGCGGCACGGTTCCCAATCGTGTCATAGGGAACCCAGTCTCCCAAAGACTGATCCCTTTTGGCACATTTTCTCAACGCGCCAACCAAGAAGGAGTGCGCAATGAAGTACCTGAAGAACCTGTGGGCCGCGATGGTGGCCTTGCCCCTGGCAATCGGTGGCAACGCCTTCGCCCAGACCTTCAAGGTCAACGGCGAGGGTGGCGACAAGACCGGCCTCAACATCAAGAACGTCACGGCCACTTCCGTCGACATCGAGATCACGGCCATCGCTGCGGTCTGGAAGGCCAATCCCGGCGCCAACTACGGTGCCAAGGGACTGCCGTCCGAAGACCAGAAGGGCAGGATGGACTACGTCCTGGTCTACCAGGCCAATCCGTCGGCTTTCGCCGGTGCCAAGCAGTGCATCCTGAAGCGCGGCGCCGATTGGCCGGGCACAGCGGACCTCAAGAGCCTCAAGCTCGATGACCCGCGCGTGGTCTGCAGTGCGATCGACGGCGCCAACGGCACCTACTCGGTGAAGCTGGACGACGGCGGTTACAACTTGCTCGGCGTCATCCCCGTGATCGAGTTCAAGGACGGCACCCGTGCCTGGGGATCCCATCCCTTCGGCCAGAGCCGTGGCAAGAACATGAAGGGCCAGACCATCACGCTGCTCGAAGTCGCTCGCGGCGCCAACAACGCCGTGACGGCGGTGGTTCCGGCCAGTGACGCGGCCAAGAAGTTCTTCGCCGGCCAGTTCCAGTAACCGGCCAATGGTCGGTAGCAACCGACCAAACGAGTCCCCGCAATGTGCAAGCATTCGCGGGGCCTCATCATTTTTAGACCATCTATTGACCCTTGACGGGTTTTTCTTTTTTATTTATAATGCTGAGTCACTGGGATGTCCCCTTTGACCAACCTTTTCGGCCGGAGGCCAACCATGTTTCAACAGATCTTTGTTCGCGCCATGGCTTTCTTGGCTTTGGTCGCATCGCTCACTGCCTGTGCTGGGCCATCCATCGGTCCGATGCCACGGAGCATTGCTCCTGGTTACGTGTACGCACTGACCGGTCGCTACGGCGATGACAACTTCTACCGGCCGCTGCTCTATCGGATCCCAGCGCATTGCGCCGGCCGAACGATCGAGCTTCAGGCCTGGTACCGCACCGAAGGCATCACTGCCGGAGTCAGGACGTACCACGGCATCCACTTCGACTACGAGGTCTTCGCGACGGGTGGTGCTCCGGTGTATCCGCCGGACTGGCGCGCCGAGCCATCGTACGAGTGGCAACCGATCAATCGGACCTGGAACATTCCAGCCGATATGCGCTCAGGCCATGTGCGTATCGGGCTTCAGGGCGTCAGCGGCGTCCTGTATGTCCGTGACATTCAGGTCACTGGCTGCTGATCCAAGAACGGGGTGGTGCTTTGAGGGCTTGGGGGAAGCGTGCGTACAGCGTGCGCTATGACCCAAGCCCCTTTTTCTTTTATGACTTTCATTGGTACCATGCCAAGAGTGGTGTTTTGAAACATGTTTTATTGTCAAACGGAGAGAGTGTGAAAAACGTGCATAAGATATTTTTCACCGAACGAAGTGTCGACATCAAAGAGAAAAAACTCGGCAGCTGGCTGTCGAAAATGGTGAGTGAAGCGAGACAGGAACGGGAGCTTGCTCCCGAGCGATAAATCTTTATTCTCGATACGGTATGTTCCGTCTTGTGTGGTCAAGAATTATTCTCATCTTCCTTGGACTCATGTTCGTGGGAAGTGTGTCTATGGTTGATAGCGATACGCTCTATGTGAGTTGTCCAGTGGGTAGCGAACCTGATGCCGCAGCGAGCCCGATAGAGCGCGACGGAAGTGATTCAGCTTTTTTTGCCGAGCAAACGATCGCACCTGAGTATAGTCCTGTTACTCGCGTGACGGATCTCGGCTTTACCCACCTCGTCGGAATGTGGAATATCGCGACCGTGAGACCGTGTGACCGTGGGGCCGAGGCGACGGTGGAATTCCGATCATTCAAAATCCTCGAGCGTGATCTCTCAACTGGGGAAACAAGTGTGAAACAAACGGTTACCTTTGACGATGCCCGCTGGAGTGAGAGGGTGGGTTTTGATTACCTCACGTATTATCGGAGCCCTTGGTTTACGGGCGGGGGACCAGCAGTACAGCCGATTGTAGCAGCCCTTGGTGACGGAATATATGCACTCAATGCGCGCTTTATACCCAAAGGCATTATCCATGGCTGGACGACTCCTCGGGTGGAGGCAGTGGTGGGGAAAAGCTACCTGATCGAAGCTGAGGTGCGGGTGAGTGGCGACGCGAGGCTCCAGCTCGGGATGGACTACTGGCGTGGGACTGACTCAAATTACAATGGCTGGTCGGAGGGTTGCATGACGTCCAACAATTGCCAAGTGTGGCTCAGTGACTGGCTCGGTGATACCGGAGGGGAATTTGTCACCTGGCGCGTACCAGTCGATGAATATCAATACTGAGTAGTCAACCCCTCTAGTCTACTAGCTCTTTTTTGGAAGTATGATGGTAGAGGGCGAGGAGGCTCCCGAGGAGTGTCCAGACGATCCACTGAACGGGCGTGTTTTTGAAGACATTGTCGGAGAGACTCGCCAAGAGGAGGGTAAAGATGACAAAGCCCGTGATAGTGGCGAGAGTACGCAGGCTGTGGCTCGGAGTGGTGCGGTAGATATGGATGATGAGGAAGAGGAGTGAGCCAATATAGAGCACCAAAACCATGACCCCGATGAGGCCACCTTCGACATAGAATTTTACAAAGTCATTGTGTGGATCATTGGAGCCAAAGCGGAGTCCGCGCAATTGTTCCGAGGAAAGACGAAACGTATCCATGCCGCTTCCGAGCAGTCCGCGATTTTCGAAATCAGTTTTGGCGATCATGTCATGCCACAGGTTTTGGCGCCAGGTGATGGAGCTATCGGGGGTGGGGTTAAAGGCTTCGTCTACCCGGTCTCTCACCGTATCTGAAAAGGTAATGAGAATAAGTGGAAAGAGGATGAGAGGGGCGATGAGAAAGCGAGCCCGCCAGAGAGTGAGGAGGAAGAGGAAAACGAAGAGCGTGATCCAAGCGATACGGGCATACGTGAGGAGGAGGGTCGCCATGAGAAGGACGAGGTAGCTCAGGATGAAGAGTCGACTCTCGCGGGTTTTGGCGTAGACGATTATGTAGAGAGTAGCGAGGGCGACGAGGGCAAAGAGGAAGAGGCTGTAGACATTAGGGTGACTAAAGGTGCCAAAGATGCGGGGGATGGACACGTTTTCATCCTGGAGGCCAATACCACTGACAAACTGGTAGAGTCCGAAGAGAATCGGGAGAAGGCTCGAAAGAAAAATAGCGTGGAGAAGCGTACGGAAATCACGGTACCGCGTGGTCGAGATATAGGCGAGAAAGCCGATGACAAAGAGATTGAAGAAACGCAAGAGTTCGGAAGCGGTGGTTGTGGAGCTGATAGAGTAGGCGAGCGTCATGCATCCCCAGAGCGTGATGATGAGAAAGGGTGCGAGGAGAGGAAAACGCCAGAGCCGGTCAAAGTGGCGTACGATGGCGATGACACCGAGGCATGCGATGCCGATGCCGAGGAGTTGGGAGAGCGAGAGGGTAATATTGAACAGCGTGAGGCTGATGTACTGAGATGAGTAGTCGAGCGACATGCGCACCACAAAGAGCGAAGACAGGAGGAGAAGTGGAGCACGGAAGAGGAGAATAAGTGCGACGATACCAAGAATGAAACTGAGAGGAATAAAGACTGAGGTGCCGAGGATGAGGGCGATCAGAGTAAAAAACAAGAGGCCACTCCCAAGCGAGAGGAGAACGAGCGGGCTATCCCAGTTGAATGATGACTCTTGCATATCAGGTAGTTTTGAAATCATTGTGACTTTCCCTATTTGTACTCAAAATTCATAAAACGCGTGGTAACAGACTGCATTGATAAAGATGAGTATTAATTTCTTATGGAAGGTCCATCTCTTGAGTATTGGCTTGGTATGAATTTTTCCGTTCAAATAGGGAAAGTCTGAATCGACAGACAGTTTTTGATTTTTACTATTTTATTTTTTCTTTTCCTTCTCCCACCAGACGGTAAGGGTCATCGTAAAGCCACAGAAACGGTTACGGGTCAGGGTGTACTTTTGTATACCAGCTTCGGTGAGGAGCGAGCGGAGGTCGGAAGCCGAGAGGGGATGCATATAATCACCAGCGGCCCAGCCCTTGCCGATTTTGGTCACCACCCAGTCAAATCCAGACTTTGGGAGAATGAGGTGGAGGAGAGGGAGGCGAGTGTGGACTTCGATGGGGAAGAAGCGATTGGGCGTGGTGAAGTAGCCGCGTCGAGCCACCCGCTTCATTTCTCGGAGGAAGGCGAGTTGTTGGGAATGCTTTCCCACATGTTCGATCACAGCATTGGAGTAGGCAATATCAAACGTGTTGTCAGCGAAGGGGAGCTCTGTGCCATTGGCGGTTAGGGTTTTGACTTGTGGATAGCGCTCATGAAATTCGGCCCAGTCAGTTTCGAGCCCGACGGCAGTGATATTTCCCGGATAGCTGTAGAGTCGTTCGAGGAGATTGTCATGGTCTGAGTATTCATGGGTATTGACCCCGATGTCGAGGAGAGTTGTCTCAGGTGACGTCTTGGCCCATGCCAAAAACTGGAGCCACTTCTTGGCCCGACTTTTGCCTGAGATACTGCTTGCGATACGTTCGATGATATTCATACTTTGGCTGGCATGCCTAGGTTTCCTCTCTTCCTGAAGCTTGAGCCAGTCCAAGTTTTTTCCTCCCTGAACGATGGTGTGTTCGCGGTCGTTCAAAAACTTGTCCTAGCTCTGCCAGAGAAAAAATACGCTATACTTTATACTAGATACCAAATACCAGATACTATATACCAAAATGCGTATTCTCCTCATCAACAAATTTCACTACAAGAAGGGCGGCGCTGAGCGAGCTTACTTTGATACTGCCCGTATTTTAGCAGAAAATGGCCACGAGGTCGCTTTTTTTGCTATGGAGCATCCGGACAATGAGCCAACGCCCTGTGCGCCGTATTTTGTCAGTCAAGTCGACTATCTTGATGGTGAACAATCATTTCTGAATAAGCTCAAAGCCGCGAGTCGTATTGTCTGGAATTTTGAAGCCAGCCGCAAGCTCAAAACACTCATCGAGGATTTCCAGCCAGATGTGGCGCATCTCCACAATACCTATCATCAACTTTCGCCTTCGATCCTCTGGACGCTCAAGCGAGCCCATGTGCCCATCGTGATGACTCTCCATGATTACAAAGCTGTGTCGCCCAATTATAGTTTGTTTGTACGCGGAAAAATTTGGGAGCATACGTCCGGGTGGCGCGCTATCATCGATCGAGCCGTCAAAAACTCGTACCTCAAAAGTCTCGTCTGTGCACTCGAGCAGTGGCTCCACACTACCATCAAAAGTTACAGTCTCGTCGGGCAATTCATCGCCCCAAGCCGATTTCTCATAGCGGAGTATCAAAAACTTGGCTTCCCGTATCCTATAGAGCATGTTTCACAACCCCTTACTCCCTTTCCCGTACCACCAACTACGTTTGGTCAAGGCAAGTATTTTTTGTTCGCTGGGCGCTTGTCACAAGAAAAGGGGGTAACGACTTTGCTCCGAGCCTTTGCTCTCCTCTCGCATGAGCGCCTGGTGATAGCTGGTACTGGCCCCGATGAAGCGGCACTCAAACAGTTTCAGGACGAGGCTGGACTCTCCAATGTGGTATTTGTCGGACATCAAACAGGCGAAATGCTCGAAGCCACCTTTCGAGGTGCCAAAGCCTTCATCATCTCCTCAGAGTGGTACGAAAATATGCCGTATGCGGTGCTCGAAGCCCTCTCCTATGGGCTCCCGGTAATCGGCTCCAATCTCGGTGGTATCCCCGAACGGATTCAAGACAGTGCCAATGGCTTTCTTTTCGAGGCGGGTAATCCCGAAAGTCTGGCTCAGGCGATACAGCGCTTCAGTACCTTTGATCTCACCGCCCTCGGTCGCAATGCATGGGAGAGTATTCAGGACTTGCGCGAGGAAACCTATTTAGCAAATCTTGAAACTATCTACAGTCAACTACTGGCCTCGGTTGACAAAAACAAAAAAACAGGCTAAAAATATACTGTTCTCAACTTCAGGGAGCGATAGTGCCTCCACCCAATGAATATTTTCAGGTCCCCGATCGACAGCGCAAGCTGGAATACGAGGATCGGCGGTGGCAGAGGAGGTTTTGGCGGGGATTTGCTGCTTTTCTTCTGGCCGCCTTTGCGACTATGACCTGGATCGTCATCGAGTACTCGCCCTCTCAGGCCACCTCGTTGACCAACTGAGGTCAACATCAATTCGGCCTGGACGGAACCCCGTTCAGGCCACAACTTTTTTGTAGGTATTTTATTTAATTGTCTCGCAGTCGCAGGCGAGCATCGAGGATACGCATAGTGGTACCATCGGGAGCGATAGCGAGGGGGTTGATATCGAGCTCAACAATATCGGGAAAACGTACGGCGATATCGGAAAGACAGGCGAGATAACGTTTGAGTTGCTCTCGATCAACGGGGGTTTGGCCTCGGGCACCACGGAGGAGTGGCGCTGCCTGGAGTTCATCGAGCATAGCCTCCATATCTCGCTCGGTGAGTGGTGCAAAGCGCATACTTACATCTTTAAATACTTCGACATAAATACCGCCGAGACCAACGACCACGAGCGTGCCGAGCCCAGGCTCAGATTTAAGGCCGAGGAGCAGTTCGAGGCACTTGGGCTCGGCCATTTCGACAGCCATGGCACCAGTGATCCGGGCATCGGGCACATGGGCAGTGACGGTTTGGATGAGGTGATCAAAGGCTTCGCCCGCGAGCGTGGGATCGATATCGAGGATGACACCACCAACATCTGATTTATGAATAATATCGGGAGAAGCAATCTTGAGTGCTATCGGTTTCCCGAGTTTCTCGGCAAAGGCTTGGGCTTCGGGACCGGTAGTGACGAGCGCACTTTCGAGAAATGGGAGCTCATAGGCTTTGAGGAACTCCGTCGTCATTTGTTCACCAAGCTCTAATTCATCTTTGGCCTTAGCTGCATCCAATACTGCTTGAGCCTTGGCTGTGTCAATCACAGGGAGAGTAGGAGTAGTCGATGGTTCACTGACTAACTGCTTCCAGTTTTTTACTTGCGCCAATGCTCCGAGGGCACGAGCGGCTCTTTCGGGGTAGAGATAATTGGGGATATGGGCCTCCTCGAGCACGCGTTCTCCTGTGGCGATGAGTTCTTTGCCGGAGAAGACAGTTACCATAGCGAGGGCAGGATGTTTTTTCCTGAGGGCTACGATAGCCTTGGCTGTTTTCTCATCCTCGGTCATGGTTTGTGGTGTGAGGATAATGAGGAGGAGGTCTACATTTTTGTCCTTTGCGACGATAGTGAGTGCTTGGGCATAACGCTCGGCCAATGCATCGCCGAGGACATCGATGGGGTTATGACTATTGGCCGCTGGGGGCAAAACCTTTTGCAGTTCATCCATAGTTGATGCCTCAAGCTTGGCGAGTTCGAGTCCATTTTCTATACAAGCATCGGTTGCGAGGACTCCGAGTCCACCCGCATTGGTCACGATAGCAACGCGGTTTCCTCGAGGGAGAGGATTGTGAGCAAAGGCAGAGAGGAGCTCGAGGAGTTCCTGAAAATGGGCGGCTCGTATCATGCCAGCTTGGCGAAACAAGGCGTCATAAGCAGCGTCACTGCCGGCGACTGCCCCGGTGTGCGAGCTTGAAGCCTGTGTACCAGCCTCGGTAGTGCCAGATTTGAGGGCAATCACAGGCTTGCCTTTAGCGAGGAGTTTATGACCGAGAGTGATAATTTCTCCGGCTTTCTCGAGCCCTTCGGTGTAGAAGCCAATGACACGGGTGCTCTCGTCTTCGCCAAAGTGAGCGAGGAGCGTGCGTTCATTGATGAGTGCTTTGTTCCCGATTGAGGCAAAGGTGGAGAAGCCAAGTTTCCCACGGCTCAAGTCTAGAAAAGCACTGGTGAGAGCACCGCTCTGGGAGAAAAAGGCAATCGGACCATCGACGGGGAGGGTAGAGGCAAAGGAAGCGTTGAGAAAAGCTTGGGGCCGGATAAAGCCGAGACAGTTGGGACCAAGGAGCTCAATGTTGTATTCTTGGGCGATGGCTACAATTTCAGCTTCAAGTGCATGGCCAGCTTCTCCTGTTTCTTTGAAACCAGCCGAAATAATCACCGCCGCTCGCACCATTTTTTCACCGGCTTCTCGGAGTACAGCAGGAACGACAGATGCAGGGACGATGATAATAGCGAGATCGACTGATTCGGAGATAGCCCCGATAGATGGGTAGCAGGTTTTCCCCAGGAGCTCGCCTCCTTTGGGATTGACGAGATACACTTCACCGCGGAAATCACTCTTGACGAGATTCTTAGCGACATCATTGCCGACTGATCCAGCCCGTGTCGAAGCGCCGATGACAGCGATGCTTTTGGGGGCAAAAAGAGTATGGAGTGACATGAAATTTTTGGTTTGGATGAGCTTTTTCTCTATTTTAACCGTTATTTCCTCTCTTGACAAAGAATTGATGTCCCTACTCATTATTGCATGAAAATAACTCATTTTTTGCTTTAAATAAGCCATTTTTTTGAGTATTGAGACAGACCAATATGAAGGGGGTTGCGAGGAGTTGGTAGAGTTGACAGAAATCAATTTTTTTGCTAGTATGTCAAGTTAATTCATGTGGCCAGAAAACCCTATGAAAATCGCCTTCATCGGACAAAAGGGGATTCCAGCCCTCTCAGGAGGAGTGGAAAAACATGTGGAAAAGCTGGCTACTGAGCTCCGTTCTCTCGGGCACGAGGTTACCGTGTATACCCGTCCTTGGTACACGCCCAAAGCGAAGACGTCCTTCAAAGGCGTGCGGCTCATTTCTTTGCCTTCTCTCCATACCAAACATTGGGATGCTTTGTCGCATACGTTCTTGGCGACTATGCATGCGCTCTTTCAAGATTATGATGTGATCCATTATCAATCAATTGGGCCATCGATTCTTTCGTTTATCCCACGTATTTTGAAACCGAGCGTCCGCGTGATTGCGACGTTTCACAGCCGTGACTACTTTCACAAAAAGTGGGGGTTTTTTGCACAGCTCTGTCTCAAGGCGGCTGAATTCTTTACCTGCCATATCCCTGAACGTACTATCGCAGTGAGTGAACATCTGGCTCACTATGCCAAGAGTTTTTATCACTGTGATGCGGTGACTATCCCTAATGGAGCGGAAGTAGTTCCAGTTCACAATGCCACTATCATGAGTCAGTATGGCGTGCGTCCAGGCTACTATGCACTTTCAGTTTCGCGCTTGGTAGGACACAAAGGTATCCAGTACCTCATCAAGGCCTTCATGGAGCTTGAGGATACCAATAAGCTCCCCAATAACTACAAACTCGTGATCGTGGGGACTCATACCAATACCAAGGAAACCAAGGCTTATGAGGAGTATCTCAAGGTCATGGCGGCGGGTCGTTCCAATATTATCTTTACCGGAGAACTTTCGGGTGAACCCCTGATGACACTCTTTACAGAAGCGGGGATGTTTGTCCAGCCGTCTGAAGATGAGGGGCTTTCGGTCGCTCTCCTTGAGGCGATGGCCTTTGGTGTGCCAACTATTGTATCGAGTATTCCAGCCAATGTGGAGCTGGCTCGGGGTGGTGCTGGAGCTATCTTTGAAACCAAAAACGTCGAGTCACTTAAGCAAGAGATGGCTTACTATGTGAATCGTCCCGACGAAGCCGAGAAGTTGGGTGTTGTGGCCAAAGAGCGCATTGAAACTCACTACAGCTGGGGGGCGATTGCGGCCAAAACTGTTGAGGTGTATGAAGAGGTTGTAGCTGAGCACGAGGCACGTTATCATTTTCAGTCCAAACATGTTGCGTAAATTTTTCTCGATCTATTTCTGGGTGACCTGGGCGGCGCTTACCTTGGCGTCAGCCCTCTTTCTGTTTGGTACATTTTCAGCCGTTGAGAGTACCACGCGCTTTATCGTTCTTCCCAAACAGGCTCCTTTTGTCGCAGCGCCAGCCAATATTGAGCGAGTACTCATGACGCCTACAGTGCAACAGCAGGTCCAAACAGCCTGGCAGGGTCTCAATTCCAAACGTCCGACCAGTTTCCTACAAACGGTATCAGCCCTGATCGAACGGCCGGTGTTTACGGCCACACTCGAGCCGATGACGAGTATTCTCGAGGTCAAGGTAGCGGAGACGGATCGTATCAAAAGCGAGCGTCTAACGCAGCTTGTCCTCACGCACATTGCGAGCACAGTCAGTCGCTACTACAACGTTGAAACAGAACTTGATATCCGCGTGATTGATGGTCCACGCCAAAACGAAGTTGTGCGTGAGTGGCCACTCTATATTGGCGCTAGTCTCACTGTTGGTTTCGGTGTGACGAGCCTTTTTTTCCTCTTGATAACGGGATTGGACTATGTGGTGGCTACCCGTCCTCGACGAACCCTCACGCACTCCATTCCTCCAGAAACCTTTCGACCCAGTGTCGAAGTGCCGTATTGGTCGCAAGGGTACCAAGGCCAGTCTGATATGCCACAACCAGTTCAATCACCGGTTGAGTCTGAGCCAATAGGCTTTGAAGCGACTTCTCTTGAACCAGCGACAGTTCAAGCCACGTATCAACCCGAAACCGTGGCGGTGGAATCAGTGTTTCAAGAGCGAGAGTCAGTGGCTCAAGTATTCGAAAACACTGAAACTAAAGGAGTTGAACCAGACGCTATTCAAGCGGTTAATGAAGATTTGGTGCGAGCCCGGGGTATCGCCACCGGGAAAGCCCCAGACAATCTGCCGATCATGGATGATTTGTCACCGCTTGAGGCCGCCAACGCTCGTTTGGTACGAGCTGATATCGATGCAACGGCTCGAATGCAGGCTGCTGAAGCAGAGGCCGTGCTGGGAAATGATGGAGCTTCGAGTGAAGCTATGGACGCTGAGCCAACGCAGGATGAATACAAACGGCGTTTGAATGAATTATTGTCTGGTAGACTGTAAAAAGAGATGTTGAAAAGTTTGGAAGGTTTAGAAAGTTGATTGTGTGTTTGGCTGCAAACATTTCAACCCGTAACATTCTCAACAACTTTCCTATGACCTGGAAATTTTGGATTGGGTTTATCTTCACCTCAGGCCTCCTTCTGGGAGCATGGTATTTCTATTGGGCTACTCGCTCGGGGAGCCTTGATTCATTGACCGATCTTTCCAATATTTTGCCGGTTTCTGAAGAGATGCAAGGAGACCTCAAGGCGGTGATCAAAATTGCTGAGCACTTTCTCGATACTGATGGTGAAGAGAAGGTCTTTCTTGTCTTGTTTCAAAACAATATGGAGCTCCGCCCAGGCGGCGGTTTCATCGGCTCTTTTGGGATTCTCAAAGTTAAAGACGGCAGCGTAACCGAATTTTCTTCACACGATGTGATCAACTTTGACGGCCGTATCCCCGATACTGTGCCAGCGCCGTACCCGATGCGTGAAACTTTGGGCGTCAAGAGTTTGAAGCTTCGCGACTCCAATGTGTCGCCTGATTGGGCGGTCAATGCCAAGGCAGCCGAAGATTTTTATCATATGGGGGAGGGCAAGGAGCAGTTTGATGGCGTGATTGGGATTACCACCCATGTATTGTCATCATTTCTTTCGGTAACGGGGCCAGTCGAGGTGCCTGGCTACCCAGGTGAGTACGACGCTGAGACCGGCGTGCTCGACCTCGAGTACCAGGTGGAACAAGCGTTTTACAAACAAGGTATAGAACGTGGAGACCGCAAACAGGTGATGCATGATTTGGGGAATATTATCCTGGCCAAGGCCAAGGAGCTATCGTTTCCCAAAAAGTATGAACTGTTTAAGGTGGTGTTGGATGATCTCCACAAAAAAGATATTCAGATCATGTTCAAAGATGAGGCACTCCAGGAGACCGTCCGTGCGTCAGGTTGGAGTGGGGAGCTCGATCAAGCCTGGGACAAGGATTATTTTCTCTTGGTTGATTCCAACCTCAATGCTCTCAAAAGTGACTACCGGATGCGCCGTTCTATCGACTACACGGTTGATCTCAGGAGCACTCCAGCCAAAGTGACGGCGGCGGTGACCTACGAACATACGGCCAAGGAAAAAGATTATATGACTCGGGACTACCAAACCTTTGCGCGGCTCTATGTGCCCGAGGCGAGTTGGCTCGAGCGAGTTGATGGTCCGTTTAAGCCAGCTGTTTTTGGCTCGGAACTCGAGAAAAAATACTTTGGCGCGCTGGTGCATGTGCCACTCGGGACGACGAAAAAAGTTACCTGGGAGTATCATTTGCCAGAGACACTCTCGGCTGATGAGTATGATCTCAAAATCGAAAAACAAGCTGGGGTGAATGATGTCCCAGTGACGGTGACAATCTTACGCTCGAGCGGAACCGAAAAACATCAGTTCAAGCTCAATCGACCCTTTGTGTTGAGCGAAGCGGGGAGTGATACCCTGGTTGAAGATTAGTTTTGGCCCAAAAGGAGAGGGAGGCGTTCGAGTGTGCCCGATCGCCCTTTCTCCTCTTGGGCTAAGCTTTTTAAAGCCAAAACGTGTTAAAATAGGGGAAAGCTCTCTCGGGTGATAGAGCTCGTGTTTTGTTTGTACATTCGCTATTGGTGATGGGTTATCCATTGTAGGTTATTGTATGCGGTTTGATATCATTTCTATTTTTCCAGAGAGTCTTAAGAGCTACATAGAAGCTTCGATTTTGAAGCGGGCCATTGCTGAACAAAAAATTGAAATTCATCTCCATCAACTTAGAGATTGGACGACTGATAAACACCATACAACTGACGATACGCCTTATGGCGGTGGAGCAGGGATGGTGATGAAGGTAGAACCATTTGATCGAGCCCTCGAGGAAATTAAAAATCAAACATCAAAAAGCAAAGATGAACGGACCAGGGTGATTCTCCTCTCAGCCAAAGGAAAGCGGTTTGTTCAGGCCGATGCGCGCCGTTTGACTGAATATGATCGTCTTATCCTCCTCTGTGGGCGCTATGAGGGCGTGGATGAGCGGGTAGCTGAGCACTTGGTCGATGAAGAACTCTCGATCGGGGACTTTGTCCTCACTGGCGGGGAACTCCCAGCTATGATGGTGGTGGATGCTGTAGCGCGACTCGTTCCTGGAGTCCTGGGCAATGTTACGAGTGCACTTACCGAATCATTTAGTGATGGAGTGACCCGCGAGTATCCTCAGTACACCAAGCCAGAAGTTTATAAAGACTGGGCCGTACCCCCGGTGCTTCTTTCGGGCCACCACGCTCTGATCGAAGCTTGGCGCCAATCCAAAACTGACACGAACACTCACTAAAATGCAATACCATGGGATTGGCTGGTCTATTCAAAACTAAGGGCGAAAGTGATCGAGTGCTCAAGCTGGTCTTGTTTCTCTTATTGGGAATTGGTCTCACGATGATTGCTTCAGCTGGAGTATCGTATGGCAATGTACGCTTTGATGATCCGTATTACTTTTTCAAAGAACAATTGATTGGATTGGGAGTAGGGACTATTCTCCTCCTTATTTGTGAGCGGATCCCGTACACCCTCTGGCAAAAGTTTGTTATACCCATTTTCCTTACGGCTATCGGGCTCCTTATTCTTGTCTTCATCCCTGGTTTTGGGACGACGGTATATGGAGCAGCTCGCTGGGTTGACTTTGGGCTTGTTTCTTTCCAGCCATCAGAAGTGATGAAGCTCTCCATTATTCTCTATCTGGCAGCCTGGCTCTCACGGCG
Organism: uncultured Bdellovibrionales bacterium; assembly: GCA_964579335.1. Lineage (GTDB taxonomy): Bacteria > Patescibacteriota > Minisyncoccia > Moranbacterales > UBA1568 > SSEF01. The sequence continues at coordinate 54,279 of CAZOFS010000002.1, read as the reverse complement.
AGGAGAGCGGCATGCCAAGGATTTCTATGAAGGATTTCTTCCGTTCCTCATGATTCTCATGGTAGTCGGGTTTCTCATTATCAAGCAGCCTGACACTGGAACCCTTGGACTCATCTTTTGCGTCGCGCTGGCTATATTCTTTGTTTCCGGTGCCAGTCTGATGCATCTCTTTGGACTGGTGCTTGGGGCACTGGCTTTCCTGGCGCTTCTCATCAAAATTGCGCCGTACCGGATGCAACGTTTCCTCGTGTTCCTCAATCCAGAGCATGACCCACTCGGAGCAGGCTATCAAATGACTCAGGCGCTCCTCGCTATCGGGTCAGGGGGGCTCTTTGGTGTTGGGCTCGGGCATAGTCGGCAAAAGTTTAATTATCTCCCAGAGCCAGTCACTGACTCTATTTTCGCCGTATTGTCGGAAGAAACGGGACTTTTGGGAGTGACGATTGTCCTCTCACTCTTTGTGCTCTTCTTATGGCGAGGGATGCGTATTGCTCGGGGAGCACCAGATCTCTTTGGGAAGCTCCTAGCAACCGGCATCACTGCTTGGGTAGTTTGCCAAGCTTTTATCAATATTTCAGCTATTTCTGGTCTCATTCCACTTACTGGTATTACACTCCCATTTATCAGTTTCGGAGGGACATCACTTGCGATTCTCATGGCTTCAGTGGGCATCTTGCTCAACGTGTCACGGCACTCTACACTGAAGTAGGCGAAGGTGTGGAGATGAGAGGCTAGATATCTATAGCCCACTTATTGTTAACTACTGATTGTTTCTATGGCCAAACGTATAGTACTTACTGGTGGACTGTCGGGAGGACATACTTTTCCTCTTATTGCTGTGGCTCGAGAGGTACGTTCTCTCACTGAGGGCGACGTAGATTTCCTATTCCTTGGTTCGCGCGGTCCTTTTGAGGAAAGTGCCATGCATTCTGAAGGTATTCGGGCTAAGTATCTCTTGACGGCCAAGTGGCGCCGCTACTTTTCGCTGCTCAACTACATTGATATCTTCAAATTTCCCATTGCGTGCCTCCAAGCCCTCTGGCATCTCCTCTGGTTTATGCCCGATGTGATTTTTTCCAAGGGTGGAGCCGCTTCGGTACCTATCGCCATAGCAGCTTGGGTGTATCGTATCCCCATCCTTCTCCATGATTCTGACGCGGTCGCAGGCCGAGCCAACCGTTGGGTGGCGCGTTTTGCCAAGCGAATCGCTATCGCCTATGAGCATGCTCGTCAGTTTTTCCCATCTGAAAAAGTGATGCTCACCGGCAACCCTGTGCGAGGCGAGATCCTCACTGGTGACGCGAGTCAAGCTCCGACACTGTTTGGGTTTGATCTCAGTAAACCAATCGTAGTAGTCATGGGCGGCAGTCTCGGTGCTCGAGCGCTTAACCGAATCATTATCAAGATGCTCCCTGAGCTTCTGGAGCAAGGAGTGCAAGTGCTCCATCTCGTCGGACAAGAAAACACCGAAGAGGTAATTCGTTTGGCGGAGGAAGTAGGAATTACGGCGGCTACCACGACCTATCGCCCAGTCGCTTTTCTCAATGCTACTGAAATGGGGGTAGCCTATGCCGCGGCGACCCTTGTCATTTCGCGGGCGGGAGCAGGGAGTATCACCGAGCTCGCAGCGACCAAAAAGCCAACCATCCTCGTCCCACTCCCAACGGCGGCCAATGATGAGCAGCGTCTCAATGCCTATGAAGTGGCGAGTACGGGTGGAGCGATTGTGATCGAGGAAGCCAATGTGGGCGAGCATCTCTTCACGGCCAAAATTCTCGAGCTCCTCAATGATGAAGCCAAGCGTCAGGCTATGAGCGCTGGTATCCATCGGTTCTATCATCCTGAAGCAGCTCGACTGATTGCAGAGGGTCTCATTTCTTTGTATTAGTTACACTCTCACATGAATCTTTTAGCAGCCAAAGCAGTGTATCTCATTGGAATCAAGGGTGCTGGCATGACCGCGCTCGCTGAACTTCTCATGCGCCATGGAGTGGTGGTGTCTGGGTCAGATACGGAAGAAGTGTTTTATACTGATGCCGTGCTCAAGCGGTTAGGTATCACGGTGTATCAACCTTTTGCGGCGACCAATGTTCCAGAAGGTGCGACGGCTTTTATCTACTCTACTGCTTATACTCAGGACAACAATGAAGAACTGCGGCTTGCCTTTGCAACTGGGAAACCAATTTTTTCTTACCCTGAGGCTCTGGGGCTTCTCACACAAAACAAGCTAACCATCGCTGTCTGTGGTACACATGGGAAGACTACTACTACAGCTCTCCTCGCGGATGTACTTCAAGGTATGGAGCTCGCACCGTCAGCTATCGTGGGGAGTGAGATCAAACGCTGGGGTGGTGGAGCGCTTGCTGGTGACGGACAATACCTCGTGATCGAAGCTGATGAATATCAGGATAAATTGCGCTACTACCATCCCTTGGCGGTGGTTTTGACTAGCGTGGCGTGGGACCATCCGGACTTCTTTCCTACGGTAACCGAGTATGAAGCCGTGTTTGAACGGTTTGTAGCCCGTATCCCACGACATGGCGTCCTCATTGCCAATGGTGATGATGCGCGGGTGCGAGTGGTGGCCGAGCATTGCCCCAGCGCGAAAGTGTTCTATGGCCTACTCGAGGGCAATGATGTACGGGTGGTGGATATAAGCGTGATAGATCCGGAAAGTCCCGAAGGAAAGCAGGGCTTGCGTCAGCGTTTCTCAGTTGAACACCAAGGAAAACGCCTAGGTCCCTTTACACTTAGACTCGCTGGGAAGCACAATGCCGAAAATGCTGGAGCTGTGATAGCCCTCGCGCTCTCGCTCAAGCTCCCGTTTGAGTCACTTGCTCACAGTTTGGAGCTCTTTGCCGGTACCAAGCGCCGTTTCGAATTGATCGGTGAATATCAGGGGGCTCTCATTTTTGATGATTATGCTCATCATCCCGATGAAATTAGAGTGACCCTCACTGCCTTTCGAGAGCTCTACCCCAACCGTTTACTCAAGGTTATCTTTCATCTACATACCTACACTCGGACCAAAGCTTTACTCCCTGGCTTTGCTGAGACACTTAGTGCAGCCGATCAAGTCTACCTTCTTGATATCTATGGGAGTGCCCGGGAAACCCAGGGCGGAGTTATGAGTAGCGATCTGGTGGAACGCATCAATCAGGTGTACCCAGGCAAAGCTTTCTATACTCCTAATCGATCCGAGCTTATCAAAACTCTACATCAGGAACTCGGTCCGCGAGATCTCGTTGTCACTATGGGTGCTGGAGATGTGTGGCAGGTAGCTGAAACCCTTGTTCATTCCTCGTCAACATAAATACTTCTATGCTTACGATTAAACCACATGTACCGTTAGCGCCCCTCACTACTTTTAAGATTGGTGGTCCAGCTGAGTTTTATGTCGCTGTCTCCACTATCGGAGAATTGAATGAAGCTCTCGATTATGCTGAAAAGAACCAGTTGCGAGTGTTTGTATTGGCTGGTGGGAGCAATCTCCTCATTGCTGACAAGGGCGTGTCTGGGCTTGTGATTCACCTCAGGAATGAAAGTGCTCGGGCACATCAGTCAACTATCTTGGCTGACGCTGGGGCCAAACTTCTCTCGGTCGTAGAACTCGCGACAAAGCACAGTCTTGCTGGTATGGAGCGTCTGGCAGGGATACCGGGCTCACTCGGTGGAGCTATTCGTGGCAATGCTGGGGCCTTTGGGATGGAGATTGGTGATGTGGTTAAGAGTGTCAAAATCTACGATCGAAAAGAAAGTCGTCTGCGTGATTTTGCTCAATCCCAGTGTGAATTTACGTACCGTTCAAGTTATTTCAAACTTCACCCAGAGATAGTTATCCTCTCAGCTGAGCTCTCACTCAAGCCTGGCGATCAGGAAGAGCTGGCACAGATTAATCACGACACTATTGCTAAGCGGGAGGCCAAACACCCGCAAACGGCCCAGTGCGCAGGGTCATTTTTCATGAATCCTGTGGTCAAAGATGAGAAGCTCCATGTAGAATTTCAAAAAGATATTGGAGTGCCATCCAAAGACGGTAAACTTCCGGCTGGCTGGCTCATCGATCATGTGGGTCTTCGGGGTAAGAAAATTGGAGGAGCTCAGGTCAGTTCCCAGCACCCAAACTATTTTGTGAATACTGGTCATGCCACCGCTGAAGATGTGATTATGCTTGCGTCGCTCGTGAAGCAACGGGTCCGCACCGAGCTCGGAGTGGAGCTTCGAGAAGAAGTGCAGCTCGTTGGTTTCTAAGTGGATTTCCAATTTGACAAAAATATTTTTTCTTTTGATAGAGAGAGTAGACTGAAGATATGACCCTATCACAGGAGACGTCATGAGTGACTTTCGTTGCGAACGAATTGGTTGCTCTGTCTTCCTGAAGGGGATAGAGCCACAACAATGGCACTGGGGTACCTACTGTTCTGAAGCCTGCCAAGGGATGGCAATGGCAATCCAGCTCATACCAGCTGATGCGGCGTGGGATATGCAGCTCGTTACCTCTGGGACGGTTTGGGATACTCAAAGGTTGTTAGAGGACGGTTCGAGCCCCCCTGTTCAGCTCGATGGTCTCCAACCAGTAGAACGTCAGCCAACCGAGTGAGGGCTACAGTGTCTTTGGCGGGATCCAGAAACTTTGGACCCCGCTCGATTTTTTTACGTAAAACTAGGGTATACTAGTTATATATGGAAACACTGACTGAAAATCAACTCAAACAATTTGATGAGCGCTTGGCACGAGTAGAAATGGGTGTTGAGAAAGTGCAGCGGTACCTCTTCTGGGGTTTAGTAGCTCAACTAGGGCTGGTGCTTTTACCGATCATTGCTGCTATGATTATCCTTCCATTCCTTCTCTCTGGTCTCGGAGAAGCTTATCAGGGTTTATTGTAGGGCGAGGAATGTCTCGTGTTAGAATAGTAGGGTAATACGTAAGGCATAACGCGTATGACCCGCTATCTGACGAAGGGACTCGAGCTCGATGATCGTACCAGTGACTATATCGACAAACGTTTGAAACGACTAGCCAAACTCGTAGATCCAGTCAGTCGCTTCGAAGTAGAAGTTACCAAAGACAAAAAAGGGAAGTTCCGGGTGGAAGTGATGATTAAAACCCCGCATAATCTCTATCGGGCTGAGGAAACGTCGGTCAGTGTCGAGGGCTCACTCGATATCGCGGTTGATGAGCTTGAAGCTCAACTCGCCAAAAACAAAACCAAGAGTCGTGACCTCAAGCGTCGCGGTCAGCGTAGTATCAAGAAGAAAGTTGTCCTCGACCAAGCCGCGAGGTTCTAGAAAGAAGAGAAAACTTGGAATGAAGAATGCGGTATAACCCAAAGATGAGCTTCCTTTACGGAAGTCTCATTTTTTGCTACCCTAAAGTGGACTTTTATGGCTTGAAAAAAGCTTTTTCTTCAATTTTTATTATGAACTTTCTTCAGAAACTGTTTGGCTCCAATGAGCGGGAAATCGATAAATTGAGACCACGTTTACCCGAGATCGCTGCTTTTGAGTCGGTACTTCAGGCCCTTTCCGACGAGGCGCTTGCAGCGAAGACGGTAGAATTCCGTGAGCGGCTCAAACAGGGTGTAACCCTCGATGAGCTCTTGCCCGAGGCCTTTGCGGTAGTCAGGGAGGCAGCCAAACGTGTGATTGGTGAGCGCCACTACGATGTACAGATGATTGGTGGGATGGTGCTCCACTCCGGGAAAATTGCTGAAATGAAAACCGGTGAAGGTAAGACTTTGACCTCGACCTTGCCTATTTACCTCAATGCCCTCTCGGGGAAGGGGGTGCATGTGGTGACCGTCAATGATTACCTCGCCAAACGTGATGCGAGTTGGATGGGTCAGGTGTATCACTTCCTCGGACTCTCAACCGGCTGCATCCTGGGGCAGGGCGCTTCGTACCGCTATGTGCCCAAAGTGGCCGATACCGATGCCGTCACAGTCGAGATGGAAAACCTCGAGCCCGTTTCGCGACGTGAGGCCTATGCCTCCGATATCACCTACGGAACCAACAATGAATTTGGCTTTGATTATCTCCGAGACAATATGGTGGCGCGGCTCGAGGACCGAGTGCAGCGTGAGCTTCACTTTGCCATCGTCGATGAAGTTGACTCGATCCTCATCGATGAAGCACGGACCCCGCTTATTATCTCGGCGCCCGATACCGAATCCACCAAACTCTATGAACGCTTTGCCAGCATTATCCCACGCCTTCAAGCGGAGACCGACTATGCCGTGGATGAAAAGATGAAGGTAGTGACGCTGACTGATGCAGGTATCGAACATGTGGAGAAGCTCCTTGGGATGGGGGATATGTATGCCAGTGGCAATGTGCAGTATGTCCATCACCTCGAGCAATCGCTCAAAGCACATATCATTTTCAATCGTGACCGCGACTATGTCGTCAAGGATGGTGAAGTAATTATCGTTGATGACTTTACTGGGCGTCTCATGCCAGGCCGGCGTTACAGCGATGGTCTCCACCAAGCCATCGAAGCTAAGGAAGGTGTCGCGGTGCAGCGGGAGTCGCGTACTTTGGCTACGATCACCTTCCAAAACTATTTTCGTATTTACGACAAGCTCGCTGGGATGACCGGTACAGCTTCTACTTCAGCTGAGGAATTTGCCAAGGTATATGAAATCGATGTGACTGAAATTCCCACTCATCGGCCTCTGGTACGACGCGATGCTCCAGATGTGGTGTACAAAAACGAAGCCGGTAAATTCCGAGCTATTGTCGAGCGGGTTAAAGAGATTCATTCCACGGGGCAGCCGGTCCTCATCGGTACCATCGCTATCGAAAAGTCCGAGTATCTCTCGACCCTCCTCACGCAAGCGGGTGTCCCGCATGAAGTGCTCAATGCCAAGAATCACGAGCGTGAAGCGCAGATTATCAAGAATGCTGGCCAGCGCGATGCTGTGACGATCGCGACCAATATGGCCGGTCGTGGGACCGATATTAAGCTCGGTGAGGGTGTGAAGGAGCTCGGTGGACTGGTGATCATCGGTACCGAGCGACATGAAGCTAGACGTATCGACAATCAGTTGCGTGGTCGGGCTGGGCGCCAGGGTGACCCGGGAGCATCGCAGTTCTACGTGTCACTTGAAGATGAACTCATGCGGCGCTTCGGCGGGGATCGGCTGCAGAATATTATGAATAAACTCGGCCTCCCTGAAGACGAGCCGATCGAAAACGGCCTGGTCTCGAAAACCATCGAGAGTGCCCAATCCAAAATCGAGGGTTACAACTTCGATCTCCGCAAACATGTGCTCGACTATGACGACGTGATGAATAAGCAGCGTGAAGTGGTCTACAAAAAGCGTTTCGCCTGGCTTACCATGACTGATACTCGTGATACCACGCTGGAACTTTTCCGAGATGAATTTGAACGAGTCGTCGGGTTTCATGCGGTAGGCGAGGAAGGTGAGTGGCAGATCAAAGAAATCGTGGCCGAAGCCAATACTCTTTTCCCCGAGCTTTCTGAGAAGGAAGCTATGACCAAACTTGAAGCTATCCATGATGATCGCTCCAAAACGGAAGCTGAAAAGAAAACCACCATTACCGAGTACCTCATCGGTGAGGCCAAGCGTGTGTATAGCGCCAAAGAGACTCTCATCGGAGCCGAGACCTGGAACAACCTCCAGCGTATGCTCCTCCTCCAGTCGCTCGATACGCTGTGGATGAATCATCTCGACGAGATCGATTATCTGCGCCAGGGGATTGGTCTCCGGGGATATGGTCAGCGTGACCCACTCATCGAATACAAACGTGAGGCCTACGATCTCTTTCAAGGACTTTTGGACACGGTACGGAAGACCTATCTCGTCTCACTCATGAAACTCACTCCCGCTCAGCCGACGGTGACGTCTTCGGTGCCGCGCGCACTTGAATTCAAAGGTGCCTCAGAAAATATTGAACAGTTTAGCGGTGACATGCGACAAATGATGGGCGATAAAGGCAATGCACGGGAAGTCCAGGCCCCGATTCACAACACGGCATCAATCGGCCGCAATGATCCTTGTCCATGCGGATCTGGCAAGAAGTATAAAAAATGCCATGGGAAATAATATTCTCTATGGAAGACAAATATTTTGTTTATCTCTTTGTAGTTATTCTTCTAATAATTCTGATTGGTGTGCTTAAGTTTAATGGACGCGTAAAGTTTTATATAGATTTTCTGAAGGGAAAATTTGGATTTGAAGGCGATAACGTTGCTGAAAAAAGATATAACGTCAGTATTATTGGTGGTCCCATAAGTAATAGTGGAACGATGAAAGTCTCTAGCACAAATATTAAAGCTGGATCTTTTGAAAATAAAGGGGAGTTGGAGATTAGTAGTAGTGATGTTTCTATTGTTGAAAATCAAAAAAAATCTAAATCAAGGTAGGTATTCTTCTATGGACCAAGCGACATTTGAAAAAGAGCTTGCGATGTGCCGGAAGCTGCATCATGAAAAGAAGGGGTGTAATTGGGGCAGATGTGAAAGCTGCGGCGTCATCCCACTCCTCTACAAACTCCACAAAGGTGTGATTCTTGAAGATGAAGCCAGTATCAGGAAAGTCAAAGAAGAAGTATTTGGTGAACCGGTATAATGTCTCTAATTCCCACCAGAGGCGGCAGGCGCTTGAGTTGGCGAATAAGAATATAACTCAGAAGATATGCTTGAGAAACTCCTGCAATTTACCAAGTTTTTGAACGACTTACGCCTGGTTGAGCGAGTGGTTCGAGTGAACGGCTCTGACCGTTGGGAAAATGATGTTGAGCACTCCTTTCACCTGGCTATGCTGGCTTGGTATATTCTCGATACTCACCAACATGATTTAAACCGAGAGAAAGTGCTACGTTACGCACTGTCTCATGATTTGATCGAAGTGTATGCTGGTGATACGTACATTTACTCCAAGGATAAGGCTTTGCTTGAGAGTAAAGTTGAGCGAGAACGTCTTGCTGCTCTTCGACTTCAACGAGAACTACCAGAGGTGCCAGATATACATGAATCTATCCGAGCGTACATGGCCAAAGACGATCGGGAGAGTCGGTTTGTCTATGCTTTGGATAAAATCGAACCGCTGTTAAAAATGTATCTTGATAATGGCCGGACCTGGAGAGAAAAGCAGGTCACACTTACCATGTTGTATGAAAACAAAAAAAGTAAAGTGGCACTTTCACCAGAAATTCAACTGTATTTTGATGAACTCATGACACTCTTGAAATCAAAAGAAAAAGAATTATTTGGTTAGTATGCTACTCTCTGTTACGCTCGGGGCATTGCTCTATGCGCTGATCCAATTTGTGTGGTATTCACCCATGTTGTTTGGGCAACAGTGGCTCTCGCTCAAACATACATCGCCCGAAGCGCTTGTGGGTGGGCTCAAAAGTCCACAGATTGTACCTGAGAGCATCCTCCAGATCATCGCCCCAGCTTTCCTCATGAGTGCAGCTATCCATGCTCTCGTTATTGTTTTGGCGCGCTTCGGGATCCACATTTTTTGGATGGGAGTGATGTTTATGTTCCTTGCTACGGCTCTCCCCAAGTATCGCCACTGGTCTCGGATGGATAGTGATACCCGCTCGCTTCACTTCCTTGGTGATGGGGCCTTGGCTGCTTCACTCCTTCTCCTTGCTCTATTCGTACCATGGTCCAGCAATACGCTATACTAGTGAGACGAGAGCTACGAACTTAGAGTTTTTATATTCCACATTCTTTATTCATCATTCTTCTTCATATGGATTTCTGGGATCAGTTTTGGCCACAATTTTGGGGAGGGATCGCCTCTGGACTTACCCTCGCTATCGTTACTGGTCTGGTGACCTTTATTGTGCGGAAGCGAATCTTTCGAGCCGTGGAACGGCATCTTGGACTACTCAAAGATACACCAAAAGAAAAGCTCCCTGAATAATTTCTTCACATGCGTCGCGCCATCACCTTTTTCTTTTTTTGGATTATATTCGCCGCGCTTATCCTCGGCCTCTTTGGCCTGACATTCTGGTACTGGGAACTGCGTCGTACCCCAGTGACTATTACTGTGGCTGAGGAGGGACTTATGGGACCACGGCAACCTATCAGCATTCACTTTTCACAATCAGTCCAGCCGAATTCTTTTGATCATAAACTGAGTATCGAACCGGCTCACCCGCTGCGGCTTGAATGGCATGATCATAATCGGACGCTTCTTGTGATTCCTGAACTCAATTGGCCGCTTGAATCGCGCTATCAGCTCACGCTTGGGTCAGGCAAAACCAGCTGGTTTGGGTCAACCCCAGAGAGTACTTGGCGAATCGAGGGTCCGAGGTATCCTAGTATTACTAAGACCGAACCAGAGACGGGGGCCAAAGAGGTGCTCCTGGGTATCGAAGACCCGATCAAGGTGACTTTTGATATGTCAGTCAAAGATTTTTTTATTGATTTTCGTTTGGAGCCAAAAGCAGAGGTGATATACCAGAACAATGAAACCAAAACCGAATTTGCTCTGCTGCCCAAGACCATCCTCCCGGCGGGTACAACCCATACCCTCTCTATTTTTGCCAAGTGGCGGGGTGAGCCCGATAGTGAGTACCACTTCTTGGGGGCGACTACTTTTGCTACGTTGCCACCGACGCCTACAACCTGGAACCGAGATCTCGCTTTGCGTACCGATGAAGCCAAGCGTCTCACTCGTCCACAAAAAACCGATGGGAAATACATTGATATCAATCTCGGGAGTCAGGTGATGACTTTGTTTGAAGATGGGCGAGCGATTGACTCATTTATCATTTCTTCAGGCAAGCGCGGGATGGATACGCCACGTGGGGAATTTGCTGTTCAAAACAAAGCCAATCGACCATGGTCCAAACAGTATGGCCTCTACATGCCCTATTGGCAGGCGATTACCCCCGACGGGAAGTACGGCATCCATGAGCTCCCTGAGTGGCCTGGCGGGTACAAAGAGGGGGCCAATCATCTCGGTACCCCGGTTTCTCATGGCTGTGTCCGGCTCGGGGTCGGGGCTGCGGAGCGAGTCTTCGCCTGGAGTGATATCGGCACTCCGATCGTGATTTATTAACCGCTCTTTATGGCACGCAAACTCCTCACTCTTGTGCTGATCCGAGACGGGGAACGGCTACTTTTGGGCATGAAGAAACGAGGGTTTGGGGCAGGGCGCTACAACGGCTTCGGTGGCAAGGTGCATGATGGCGAAACAATCGAAGATGCAGCGCGCCGTGAGACCAGGGAAGAATGCGGTCTAGAACTTAGAAAGATGGAGGAAGTAGGAGTGCATGAGTTTGAATTTGCACATGATCGGGGAAATATTCTTGAAGTGCATGTATTTCGCGGTGACACCTGGGAGGGTGAACCAGTCGAGACGGAAGAAATGCGCCCAGAATGGTTTCCGATTGACGCTATTCCCTATGCGACCATGTGGCCCGATGACCACTTGTGGATTCCCATTTTTCTCCAAGGAAAAAAATTTCGGACCACATTTCTCTTTGGCCAGAGTGACCAGGTTTTGGAACAGAAAATAACAGTAGTTACCGAGTTGTAACTTAGAGTTTCTCAATTTCTTTTAGATCCTTGTCAGGGAGGTAGAGGATAATGAGGCCGAGGATAATACCAGGGACTGCAGTCCAGAAATGACTACCAGCAAAGAAAAATTTATCGACACCATCAAGGAGATGCCAGATACCGCGCCAGACGAGGACGAGGCCGATGACGGTTGCAAGATTCTTGGTGAGGTAGCGTACGGTGATCGAATGCATAGAGATGATAGGTATGAAAAGTAAAGAGAGACTGCTCATTTAGTATACCATCAAGGTGCTGTCCGTGAGGGTGGTATACTGAAAGAGTATTATTGACTTGAGAACTATGGATACACAAGCGCTGGGGGAATATGTCGTAAATCGGTTACGGGCTGGGATACCTAAGTCCGAAGTGCATGAGGAGCTCGCGGCCCTCGGTTGGACCGATGAGGAGGTAGAAATGGCCTACCGTGGAGCGGTAGTAACTCTCGGAGCGCCACTCCCTGATGCACTCAATCGACCAACTTTGGCCAAGAAAGCTGGCACAGTCGATGTGGTGATTAACTTTTTCTCTTTTATTCTCCTCGGTATCGTAGCCACTGCCCTCGGGACGCTCTTGTTCCAGGTGATCAATCACTTCTTTCCCGATGCGCTTGACGCTACCAATTGGTATGTCGCGGGGGCTTCGGCTGATGCTATTCACTACGCTACCGCAGCACTTATCATCGGCTATCCGCTCTACTACTTCGCGATGCGCCTGTGGTTTCGCAAATTCCGTGAAGATGAAGGTCGGGTGGAGTCCAAACTCTCTAAGTGGCTTACCTATCTCGTCCTCCTTATTACCGCCGTCACTATTGTCGGAGATCTCATCACGGTAGTCTATACCTTCCTTCAAGGTGAAATCACCATGCGCTTCTTCCTCAAGGCCTTGGTCATTCTTGGTATTGCCGGGAGCATCTTTGGTTTCTACTACTTTGAACGAAAAAAGATCCAGTACCGGGCCGATATCCCACGAGTACTTTTCCAGCGCATAGGGCTAGGGATGACCGTAGCTGTAGTCGTGGGTATCGTCCTTGGGTTTGTCGCAAGCGGGTCACCCATGACCGAGCGTGAGCGCAGTTTTGATGAGACTCGAGCGGGTCACTTGAGTTCTCTGGCGAGTTGTATTGAGCAGTATGCTCTGAGTTATCAACGCCTTCCAGCCACGCTTGAGGAATTCCGTCAGGTGAGCGAATACAATTACTGCCTGGGATATATGAATGACCCTGAGACTGGCGTGGCGTATGAGTACCAGGTGATCACTCAAAACCGGCTGGATGGGTCAGTTCCAGTTGGTGAGTATGAACTGTGTGCCACCTTTGCCCTTCAATCAATGACCACTCAGCCGACAAATAGGTACGGCACAGAAGGGATTTGGTATGAACATGGGGTTGGGCGAAGCTGTGATACGGTCAAGACCAAACTTACCCCAATGAATACCGCTCCCTTTCAGCCAAGTTCGTCTCAGCCAGCAGTACGCATTGAATCATCAGGAATGTAGCAGCATTGCTCTTTTGGATGGAGCTGGTATACTAGCTCCGTTCTTTGGGCCCGTAGTTAAGTGGTACAACGCTGCATTCGCATTGCAGAGGCAGGAGTTCGATTCTCCTCGGGTCCACAAGTTTGATGTAAATACAATCCTATGGCGTACGTGGTCCCAATTTCTGTAAAAGGTATTGTCTTTGACAAAGGTAGGGTTTGGCTAAGAAAAAATGAACGCAATGAATGGGAGTTGCCGGGTGGTAAACTTGAATCGGGCGAGCAACCAGAACAAACCGTAGTGAGAGAAATGCAAGAAGAGTTGGGTTTTACTACGGAAGTAGTTGATATTGTACAAGCTCATCTTTACACCATTACAGTATCCATTGACGAATCTCGTGGAGTGTTGGTTGTCAGTTATCTCTGCAAACTTCTAGAAAAGGGTGGGGAATTTGAAATAGATGGCGAGGCAGGGAGGGCCGAATTTCACGATTTTCCAATGGCAGAAGTTTCCAGCCTGAATATGCCGGAGTTTTACAAAATCGGAATACAAAGAGCTTGGGCCATGTTGCAAAGTAAAAGTGAATAATGAGTCTCAAAGAATCTGTTCTACAGCCATCCCAATCTCCTGCCAAGCCTGGAGTTCTGCTATGATAGAGTTCCAATTGAGTAAGAGATAGCTCACCAATTATTATGGATATTTTCTCTCACGGATTATATGGCGGGGTGGCCTTTGGGAGGAAGAGCCGCTGGAGTTATTGGCTGGCGTTTTTCTTTGGGATAGCACCAGATCTTTTTTCGTTTGGACTCTTCTTTATTCTGACGTTCTTGGGATTCGCCGAGCAGCCTGACTGGTCATCCGGTAATCATCCCGATCCATCGGCCATACCAACTTTTGTCCACTCACTTTATGATGGCACACATAGTCTGGTGGTATTTGCTGTAGTCTTTGGTCTGGTGTGGCTGATTCGCAAGCGCCCACTCATAGAGATGCTCGGTTGGCCACTTCATATCTTGGTGGATATCCCGACACATTCTGAAAAATTTTTCCCTACCCCATTCCTGTGGCCTATTTCAGACTTCCATGTTAATGGTACCAATTGGGGACGACCAGAAATATTTATTCCCAATCTTTTAGTTCTGGCAGGACTGTACTTCGCGTGGTTTTATTACGCTCGGCGCAAGAAGGACACTACTGATACTAGTGCTACACGTTCGATAGTCGATTCCAAAACGAATTCCCAACCAAAGCGTTAACGCGTTGGAGCGATTTCGAGAATCATATGATAGGGTGAACCCCAGACGGGGCGGAGGTACTCTCCAGCAAACTCGGTGAAAGCCCGGATTTTTTGGCTATAACTTGCGGGGTTACTGTGCTCCATGGACTGAAGCAAACTTTTGTTGAAAAGAATATAGCGGATCCCGAGGGAGCGCCAGGTGGCGATCACCCCATCCGCACCCTGAGCCTTGAGGAGGCAGGCAAAGGTATCTAGTGAGTTATCCATGTAGGCTCGCTCGGAATTTCGTTCAATCCCGTACCAAAAGCGAGAGTTGGTAAGCCAGATACGGGCCGTTGGGTCGGCATTGAGAATGCTCATAGCCTTTTGAAAACCAGGTTGAGCGCTATCGAGGTACTTCAGCGTGTCATGTTGATTGATAATTGATTGGAGTTTATAACTCTCGCCAGCAAACTTGAGTCGGATGAGTGTACTACCGAGAAGTCCAATAATAAGGAGGATGGCGAGGAGGTAAGTCAAGTGCTTCGGATGATTGGTTTGTTCGAAAGAGAAAGCTATGAGTAAGGCAAGTGGTGCGAGAGCAGGATAGAAATACCAGGGAACCTCTTGGCCAAATATTCCCCAGAGGAAGAGTCCGCTTATGGTGACGATACTCAAGGGAATCCAGCTGTTTGAGGTATTAACTTTTTGTGATCGTAGCGATTGCCACCCCGTGAAGATAATAAAAGGAAGCCAGGCGAGAAACAAAAAGCCGATCTCAGTAGCAAAGGTATTGACTTGGCGATTCATAGTGATATCCCAGGGTAGCCGAAGTATCTTGAGAAAAGTGCTGTCATATGCATATCTAAAGCGGGCAAAATCTTCGATCGCACCAGTAGTGGTACATGCGAGTGGCTCGAGCGTTGTGTTGAGAGCCCAAGAGAGGGTAGCAGTATCAACGGATTGCCATTGACCCAGTGTTTCATGGATGAACCAAGGGAGTCGGGCAAGACTGAGGCCGAGTATCAAGAGACAAGAGAGGTGGAGGAAGTGTCTTCGAGGTAGTCTCTCCCGGAGAGCGACCCAAGCGAGTACCACGAGAAAACCTGAGAGGAAAAAGAGAGCGGTGAGCTTTATGCTGATAGCCAAACTCAAGAACAGACTAGCCAGGAACAAGAATGATTCACGAGTAGAGTGCCAAAACTCTATGAGAAACCAAATGGCGAGAAGGAGTACAGGCAGGAGGAGGGAGTCTGGTTTGGTTTCAAACAAAGCGAGGGCTGGCCCCATGGGGGTAGAGAGGAGGATAGTAGCTGCTATGAGTCCACCCCTCGTACTGGAGAGGCGTTGGCCACAAGAGAAGATGATAAGAGCGCCAAGAAAAAGCCCATACACTCCCAAAGCGAGTGCAAATTGCTGAGTTGATTCCCCGATCGCTATGCTGATCGCAGCGGCCAAGGTTTCAAAGGGTATGATTTTGGGTGGAATGGTTTGATTGAGAGTGATAGCACGGACCACATCAAAATAGTAGATACTATCGTCATAACCGGTGGGGGCTGGTCGGAGGGTTTCACTCAGATTGAGGGCAAGGAGGACTGAGATAAAAATAAAGAGGAGCCAGGCGAATGACCAGCGAGGAGGGATTGAAATTTGGAACGTAAAAAAGCGCTTCCCGAGTGACCACAGTACTGACCAACGCATGATACCAAGGGCGATGATGGCACTGACAATCGTAAACTGATTTATCTGGTCAATCCAAGCTAATCCCAGGAGAGCAATAGGCCCAACCAAGATTCCCAGTCCGAGCCATGTGAGGTAGCGGAGTGAAGGAAGGTTTGTTGCGAGAAGTGGAATTTTTTTAAGCAGACGATCGAAACAAGATCCAATGAGGAGAAAGATAATTGTCAGCGCTGCATAGAGAGCAAGAAGAGCAACTAGGTTTTGACTCACAAGAGCGTTTACTTCCCAGAAGCGGTCTATGGTCGCATGGGGAGCGGTTTCGAGAAACAGAGGAACGATGAATACTCGAACATTGAAAAGAAAAAGTGCGATGAGAAAAATAAAGACAGCAAGGGAGAATGGGGTGATGGCTGGTTTTTGCTTGGAGCGACCCCAGGTCCAAGCGATGAGCAGTGCCCAGCCGTAACTGAGGGCCAAGGGCAAAGCTGTCTTCGTCCAGGGATGACTCGGGAAGAAGTGGGTTTGGATCCAGACAAACGCTATGGTGAGAGCAAAGCCAAGCGAGATAAGCATCGGTACGGGCATGGTGGTAGGAAGGTGGTAGATAAGACTTTCGCCTAGAGCATACCACAGAAGGGAAGGGCTTCCCAAGGTGGAGGAGAGACTCTTCATTGTCTCAAAGTGTGGTATCGTGAAAGCATAGCACTAACGTACCTATTCTTATGGCCAAAGAGAGTATAATTTTTCGCGATGCTTCTGGTTCTGATCTCGTGAGTCCCATCGTCCAGGAGGCAGTTTTGCGTGGCACCTCGGATATTCATATCGAGGCTATGCCTGACGAGGTTTTGGTCCGCTTTCGTATCGATGGCGTGCTCCAGACTCACGCGCATGTGGCCAAAGGGGATCATGAACATGTGATCAATCACCTCAAGGTACTGTGCAATATGGAGGTGGGGCATGTGCGTTTGCCTGAAGATGGCCATTTCGCGGTGCGCTTGCCGGATACCGATGGCAAAGGCGAGCGAACTATCGATGTGCGCGTATCTATTTTCCCTACCGTCAATGGCCCGACCGCAGTTTTGCGACTTCTCAATCGTTCTGACATGCTTATTTCGCTCGATGAAGTCGGTTTTGATGAAGCCATTCGCAAACGTGTCCGTGAACTCACTCTCGGGAGTTATGGCATGATTCTCACCACGGGGCCGACCGGCTCCGGCAAGACGACGACGCTCTACTCAATGCTCATGGAAGTCAATCGCAAGGAGCGCAATATCCTCACTCTCGAGGATCCCGTAGAAGTTTTTATCGAAGACATGCGTCAGAGTCAGGTGGTACCTGAAATTGGCTTTACCTTTGCCAAGGGGATGAAGAGTATTCTTCGGCAGGACCCGGATGTTGTGATGATTGGTGAAATCCGTGACTCAGAGACAGCCGAACACGCCGTCCAAGCCTCGCTTACGGGCCGCATGGTCTACTCAACCCTCCATGCCAATACGACGATCGGTGGGGTAGCGCGTCTTATCGACCTCAATATCGAGCGAGGTATGATCGCTTATGCAGTGCGAGGAATTATCGCGCAGCGCTTGGTACGGAAAATTTGTGAGGGATGTCGCCAGCCTGATCCTAATCCTCGAGCAGAATATATCAACTATCTCGGGATGCAGGGGATGACGATTCATTACCAGAAAGGAACTGGTTGTACGGAGTGTGCCGGGACGGGCTATCGTGGCCGGATTGGGGTATTTGAAGTCCTCATTTTTGACGATGAACTGCGAGCCATGATCGTCGACAAAGCCTCAATGAGTGAACTTCAGGCCTATGCTGAGCGTACTGGTATGACGACTCTCCGTCAAAATGCGATCAATCTTGTGATGCAAGGCGTCACTACTGTGGATGAAGCTATCCGAGTGGTATAAAAGAAGTGTTCAGTATATAAAAAGCAAGACCGACTACTTGGCGAGTAATCGGTCGGGGTGTGGCATTGTGCCGCTTGTGGTTTGGGCGTGAGGCGAAAAGTGAACGCCTTAGCGGTCTCCTAGTCAGGAGATGATCGTGAGTTCGAGCAACAGGCTGTCGTTGTGGTGAGTGATCTTCACATCGACGAGTCCCTGCCAGGCCTTGGCAAGGACTTTCATCCGCTTCTTGAAGTGGGCTGGGTCTTTGAAGTACCGCTCCAAACCATCCCACACGAAGTCTCCGCCGCCACCTCCGAATTCTGGGATCCTCTTGAGCTCGCACTGGTCCTTGAGAAACCTGTGGAGCCGCTTCGGCGCCAGCTTGAGAAGCTGGCGGATCACCAGCGCGTCGCGCTCGGCCATGATGCGAGCGTGCTCGCCGCGCCATACCCGGTATGTCGCCAGGAAACTGGGTGTCGTCATATCCATGTTCTCCAAGGTACGGTGGCCAGTGTGGCTGCTGCCAGACTGGGAAGGTGAAGGAATTCACCAACTATACTGTATAGCATATTTTTTGTATATTGTCAAATACAGTAGTTGACATATGAAGTATATTGGAGTATAATATTTATTCCAGTCAAAATAGGCTGGGAGCGCAGTTCTTTGATGCGTCTCGGTGAGTAGTACTATAATCGTTCATATTTTGAGTGATTAGGGCACTGCTCATCGAGTAGAGCTTCATCTTTGGCCCAATGGAGGTTTCCATGTTGCCAGTTATCTTCTCTCAGAGAGGTGTGGTGGCGATCAATAAGCCAGCCGGAGTCAGTGTCGAAGGCGGTGGGAGACATACCCATTTGCCGGAAGTGTGGCAGATGGCCAAGCATTGGTATCGCGAGGGTGCCACTGCCCATCGAATTGATAAGTTCACTTCGGGGGTACTGCTCCTCTCTGCTAAGACGGAGGTGCAGCGGTACCTCCAACGCCAGTGGCACGATATCACGGAGAAGCTTTACCTCGCCGTGATTATCGCTCCCATGTGGAGTGAACGGACCGTGACAGCCGATGTCGATGGGAAGTGGGCCCAAACCCAGTTTACCGTTCTCCAAAGGGCTGGCCAGTTCGCACTCGTGCGGTGTCAGCTCATGCGAAGTGGGCGGAGACACCAGATCCGCCAGCATCTCCAACGCATCGGTCATCCGATCGTCGGGGACAGGATGTACGGTGGACTTTCAATCCAAGACGGCCGACCTGGTCAGTACCTCCATGCCTGGCGCATGCGAGTGAGGCTTCCGGATGAGAAATTCCAGCCAGGTGAATGGGCGACCATTCAGGCCAAGCTTCCCGAGGATTTCCTCAAGTTTGGCTTCAATGTCGACGAGATCGACGCGGGAGCCACGCCACTCCTCATCACTTGGATCCCGCCAGAGGATTGGCGACGTTAGATAATAGCCCTGTACGGCAAACGCTGTACGGGGCCTCGCTTTTTTTACGCACACAGGTGGAGCTATTTGCCGACGGAGCCTCTTTTTGCTATGCTCCCTCACAATATGCCTCTCTAGGTGTATTCAACCGTGTTTTCTTGTCCCTTACCAAGGAGCCCATCATGGCCACTTTTTCCCAAATGCTCGCTGCTGCTTCGATCGCGACCAACTCTTCTCTCTGTGTTGGTCTTGATCCCGATCCGAGCAAGTTCTCGAAGCACTATGACGGAAGCCCTGATGGAATCACTGCATTCTGCAAGGACACCATCGACGCTGCGGAAGGACTGGCTTTCTGCTTCAAGCCGCAGATCGCCTACTTTGCTGCCAACCGAGCAGAGTCGGCTCTCGAAGCGGTGATCGAATACATCCATAGCGAGCAACCTGGCATCCCAGTGATCCTCGACGCCAAGCGCGGCGACATTGGCACTACCGCCGAGCAGTACGCGCGTGAAGCCTTCGAGCGCTATGGGGCTGATGCTGTGACCCTGTCGCCATTTCTTGGTCCCGACAGTGTTGAGCCCTACCTCCGCTACGACGACAAGGGCCTGATCCTCTTGGATTGGACGTCCAACCCGGGTTCGGCTGTCCTGCAAGGACGCTACACCCTCCTTTCCGTGGCTGAAATGAAGGCCATCGAGGAACAACTGGGTGAGGAACTGAGTGGTCAGCAACTACTGATCCATGATTGGCTGGCTTACGACATTGCCCACAATTGGGGCATTCCGCCCGATCGGCTGGGACTGGTCGTTGGGGCGACGCACCCTGGTGGAGCCCAACACATCCGCCGGCTGGCTGGTCCCAATCCGTCCCTCCTTATCCCCGGGATTGGTGCCCAAGGTGGGTCGGAGGCCGACGCAATGGCAGCCTGGAATGGCCCCGGTTCGGTCGTCGTCAGTGCTTCACGCAGCATCCTCTATCCCGAGCTCAACCCGGGCGAGGACTACCTCGAAGGCAAGCGTCGAGCGGCTCGGACTGCGCGTGACACCCTCAACGCTGCTCGTCCCAACCTCACAACCGCCTGAACGGCAAGAAGGAGAACTTCATGACGAAATCTACAGAAGCTGGGCGTAAATTTGTCGAGTACGCTCTCTCGATCGGTGCGCTTGAACTCCTTCCGAACGGACGGCCACTGAAGAGTGGGCGCATCTCGCCGTATTTCTTCAACTCGGGTCTCTTCAATACCGGCCAATCCATCGGCCATTTGGCTCAGGCTTACGCGGCCGCCATCATTGAAGCCGATGGAGAAGAGCAGGCTCCTCCGGAAGTGATCTATGGGCCACCCTACAAGGGTATCCCACTAGCCGTCATGGTTGCAGCGGTTCTTTCGGGGAAGGCGGAACGGTACCGGGACATAGCCTGGGCCTTCAGTCGCAAGGAAACCAAGGATCACGGCGAAGGTGGTCTCTTGGTCGGGGCCAATCTCAAGGAACTGCGCGTGGTCATTGCTGATGATGTGATGACCGATGGGGCGACCAAGGGAGAAGCCGTCAAGTTCATCGAGGAGCAGGGCGGGTTTCCAATCGCGTGTGTCATCGCCTTTGATCGGCAAGAGCGTGGCAATGACGTGAATGATCCACGGGCAGCGGCCCAGGTCTTCGCGGAGAAGTACGGGATTCCAGTCTTGGCAGCTGCCACGTTCGATGATCTGATACAGGTCTTGGAAGAAGGGCCGGCTGTCCCTCTGGGCGCCGAAACCTTGCCGCTCATCCTGAGGTATCGTGACGAGTACGGGGTGAAATAGACTCGCTCGGGCACTGAACCTTTGCCCCACACCACCGCGCAACAGCGCACCGGTGTGGGGCTCGCTTTTTTTATACAAGGAAGGTATAATCGGCCTGTCTTATGCCAGCTACAAAACGTAAAATTCGAGTGGGGATTCTCTTTGGCGGCAAATCAGTCGAGCATGAAGTATCGCTCATGTCGGCTCGAAATGTGGTGGCTGCTTTGGATCGTAAACGCTATGAACCAGTACTTATTGGTATCGATAAAGCTGGTCATTGGCGGAAGGGAGAAGGTCTGATGTTAGAATCTAAAACTGGTGCTCAATTACAGCAGAGAAAACAGGGACAGGAAGTAGTATTCGCCCCAGAAAATAAAGGAAAATTTACTTCCGTAATTCCTACTACCACCAAAGAGGGGAGTGAGACTCTAGATGTGGTTTTCCCCATCCTGCATGGACCATTGGGTGAGGATGGGACTGTCCAGGGGCTCCTCAAGCTTGCTGGGATTCCATTTGTCGGAGCGGACGTTTTGGGTTCAGCTATCGGTATGGACAAAGACGTGATGAAGCGGCTCCTCCGCGAGGCAGGACTTCCGCTAGTCCCTTTTCTTGTTTTCCGACAAGGTGAAAAGATGAGTTATGCTGCGGTAGCCAAACAGTTGGGTACCACCATCTTTGTGAAACCAGCCAATGCTGGCTCATCGGTGGGGGTGTCCAAAGCAAAATCACAGCGAGAATTTACAGCCGCCGTAAAACTGGCTTTTCGTTTTGATAACAAAATTATCATTGAGCAAGCCATTACTGGGCGCGAGATCGAGTGTGCGGTGCTTGGCAATCGTAGGCTTACAGTCGCAGTGCCGGGCGAAGTCATTCCGACACATGAATTCTACAGCTACGAAGCCAAGTATCTCGATGAAAACGGCGCTCGGCTCGAAGTCCCGGCCAAACTGACGCAGAAGCAGGTACGAGTAGTGCAAACTTTGGCCAAACGAGTGTTTCAAACACTCGAATGTGCTGGGCTTGCCCGCGTAGATTTTTTCCTCACGTCGCGCGGGAAATGGTATGTCAATGAAATCAATACTATCCCAGGCTTTACCAGTATTAGTATGTACCCGCGCATGTTTGCTGCTTCAGGAATTTCGTATCCTGAGCTCATTGATCGACTCATCACCCTTGCTCTTGAACGTTTTCAGGAAGAGGCAAAGCGAGCAACCTCGCGAGTATGAAGTTCTCGGACTTGGACCACTATGACTATCAATTGTCCGAGGAGTTAATCCGGCGAGAACCACTCGAACCGCGGGATAGCGCTCGACTGTTTGTGTACGACACTGAGACGGATACCATCACGTTTGATACTTTTCGCAATCTTGTTACCTATCTCCCAGCGGAGTCACTCATGGTGTTGAATGATACACGGGTATGGCCGGCGCGAGTGTGGCTCAAGAAACCGACTGGTGGCAAGATCGAGGTGCTGGTACTCGTCAATGAATGGGATGGGGAGGGATTGATCCCCGCTCTTGTTGATCGCAAAGTGAGTCTTGGCGACGCACTGACTTTTCCTGATGGATCACAACTCATCGCCGAGAAACAGGCAGAACAGAAATTTTTCTTTCGTTTGGAAAGTAACAAAACGCTTCAGGTATTGCTCCAAGAGTTTGGTACGACACCGATCCCACACTACCTCGAAGGTGAAGAAAATGGCGATGAATCATTACTCCGCAAGCGTTATCAGACGATATTTGCAGCCACTGGGGCTTCAGTAGCAGCTCCAACGGCCTCGCTCCATTTCACCGATCAGGTATTCAGAAGTTTGTCGGAAAAGAATATCGAAACCATTCATGTCACGCTCAATGTTGGGCTGGGAACTTTTGCGCCTCTTAAAGAAGAAAACTTTATGACGGGCAAACTCCATGGCGAATATGTCACCGTTTCAGAGGAAACAGTGAGAGTTTTGAAACAAGCTCGAGCGCACAAGAAAAGTATTATTGCAGTCGGCACTACCACCACTCGCACTCTCGAGACCTTGGGCCAAAAAGAAAGCCTTGAGGCATTGACCACGGAAGCCAATCTTTTTATTTACCCACCCTATCAGTTTCAACTAGTTGATGTACTTATTACCAATTTCCACCTCCCCAAAACCTCACTCATGCTCCTCGTAGATGCATTTCTCCAATCCAAAGGCGCCAAGCGGGGCGTGATGGACCTTTACCAAGAAGCTATCCGAGCTAAGTTCGCCTTCTATTCTTTTGGCGATAGTATGCTCATTCGTTAGAACGGCCGCTTGCCAAAAGTAGAGAGAGTCGCTAGTATAAAGTGTAATTTTGAGCGTAGAGTACTGCTATGAAAGTAATTCTTACCCAGGACGTGCCGAGTCTCGGTCGGGCTGGCGAAGTCAAAGAAGTGAAGAAGGGTTATGGGTTCAACTATCTCCTCCCTGAGGGGTTGGCAGAGCTCGCTACGCCCGGAGCGCTCAAGTCTATTCAGGCGATTGTTGCGCGGGCAGCCAAGGAAAAAACTGAGCATGCTAGAGAGCTCGCGGGAGCAGTAGCGGCTGTTGACGGCAAAGCGATTACGATTACCATGAAAGCTAAGGACAGCAAGCTCTTTGGTTCGGTGACCAAAGCGAATATTGCCAAAGCGCTCGATGGCAAAGTCAGTGAGGATATGATTGAACTCGAGCATCCGATCAAGGCACTCGGTACTTATGATGTGAAACTCTCGGCTGGTGTCGCCAAAGCCGTAGTGAAACTGTCCGTGGTGAGTGAATAGTTGCGTGTCCCGTCAAGTAACTTTACAGGAAGCCGTTCTCCTTGCTCGAGAGCGGCTTCTTCTCTAAAAGGTAAATATTTGTCTACTAGCTAGTACCTGATATGGCCAAAAGAAAAGCAATCAAGCGATCCAAGGAAAAATATATTTTTGTCGTGGGTGGAGTGATGAGTGGGGTAGGGAAGGGCATCACAGCTTCATCGATCGGGAAAATTCTTCAGTCACGTGGTCTTACGGTAACCGCCATGAAAATCGACCCCTATATCAATGTCGATGCGGGTACCATGAATCCGACTGAGCATGGTGAAGTGTTTGTCCTCGCCGATGGCTATGAGACGGACCAGGATATGGGCAACTATGAGCGCTTCATGGGACTCAAACTCTCGCGGGCCAACTATATGACCACTGGCTCAGTCTACCAACAAGTGATCGAACGAGAGCGTAACCTCGAGTATGGTGGCCGCTGTGTCCAGGTGGTACCCCATATCCCGCTCGAGGTTATCAGCCGGATCAAAGGCGCAGCTAGGAAAGCCAAGGCTGATGTCACGATTGTCGAGATCGGTGGCACGGTGGGGGAATACGAAAATATTCTCTTTCTCGAAGCAGTGCGTATGATGAAGATCGAGCATCCAGGAGATGTCCTCACGGTGATGGTAAGCTATGTCCCGACTCCATCCAAGGTGGGTGAAATGAAAACCAAACCAACCCAGCATGCCGTACGTACGCTCAATGGTACCGGGATTCAACCAGACTTCATTATTGCGCGAGCTGATCGACCCCTCGATGATAAACGCAAAGAAAAGATCGCGGTTTTTTGTAATGTCCCTCCCGATGCTGTGATTAGCGCTCCTGATGTGGAGAGTATTTATGATGTCCCGATCAACTTTGAAAAGGATCATTTGAGTGACCGCCTGCTTGAGCGGTTTGGAGTACGAGCTAAAAAGCGAGACTTGGGTCCATGGAAACGCAAGGTCGCTCTTATGAAACAAGTCCGGAGTAAGGTCAAAATTGGCATTGTCGGCAAATACTTCAAAACTGGAGACTATGTCCTTTCGGACGCCTACATTAGTGTCATTGAGTCCCTCAAGCATGCAGCCTATGCTACCAAGCAAAAGCCCGAACTCCACTGGCTTGACGCTACTGAGTATGAGCGGGATCCAGAAAAGCTGAGTGAACTCAAAGGGTTTGACGGCGTCCTTATCCCCGGTGGCTTCGGTGCACGGGGAGTAGAGGGCAAGATTAAAGCAATCGAGTATTGCCGGGTCAATAAAATTCCGTATTTTGGCCTCTGTTATGGGATGCAGCTCCTCGTTATCGAGTACGCTCGGCATATACTCAAACTCGCTGATGCGACTACTCATGAGATCAATCCTGAGGCGAAGCACCTCGTGATCGATGTCATGCCGGAC
This sequence comes from uncultured Bdellovibrionales bacterium, assembly GCA_964579335.1. GTDB lineage: Bacteria > Patescibacteriota > Minisyncoccia > Moranbacterales > UBA1568 > SSEF01. The sequence goes on along the minus strand of CAZOFS010000002.1, from coordinate 29,094 downwards.
CAAAAGAAAAAACTGGCCGAGAAAAACTATGGGGGAAGTATGCGACTGGGTGAATATCCAGCCAAGCTCCTCAAAGATACTCTTGCCTCTGACGCCTACCAAAGTGCCAGGGTAATCGAACGACATCGTCACCGTTATGAGGTCAATCCAGCCTATGTCGAGCGACTCAAGAAGGGTGGACTCATCTTCTCAGCCACTTCGCCCGACGGTGTTCTCATGGAAATTGCTGAGCTCCCGAGAGAGAAACACCCCTTCTTCCTCGGCACTCAATTTCATCCTGAATTCCAATCATCCCTCCTCACTCCCCATCCACTCTTTGTCGCCTTCCTCGAAGCGTGTAAGAAGAAATAAAGGAGTCCTTAAACTATGGATGAGCCAGTAGACCAATACGCCAAAATTATTTGGGACTATATGCTCATGCATCAAGAGCTAAAGCCAGCTGATGCTATTTTTGCCATGGGCACAAGTGACGTGCGTGTTGCTGAACGAGCAGCTGAACTTTACCATCAAGGGTATGCTCAACTCATAATTACGAGTGGATTCCCTGGTACGCGTAATCCGTTTCCGAAACCAGAAGCAGAGGTTTTTGCTGATGTACTTATAGATCGTGGTGTTCCAGAGAATAAGATTTTGATTGAACCTAAAGCATCGAATACCGGAGAAAATATATTATTCACCAAAAAACTTCTGCAACAACATAATATTTCACTACGTTCAGTGATTGTTGTTCAGAAACCATACATGGAACGTCGAACTTGGGCTACAATGCAAAAGCAATGGCCAGAGATAGAGTGCCAGGTTACATCACCACAAGTAGCTTATGAAAATTGGCAGCCAAGAAACAAGATAAAACCGTTTTTAGATACAATGGTTGGAGATCTTCAAAGGCTGAAAGAGTATCCAAAGTATGGGTTTCAAACTGAACAAAATATTCCCGATAGTGTCTGGCAGGCTGGGGAAAAATTAGTGAGAATGGGTTTTGGAGGACGACCACCTAAGCCACCGCAGTAGTATGAAGCAATCTCTCTTTCTTCTCGTGGTAATGAGTGCTTGTCTGTTTAATGTGCCAAAGGTCCAGGCGCGAGAAAACGTGACCGATTGGTATATACAGGATTTTCGGGCTGAGTTTGAGATACGGGAAGATTCAATCATGACCGTGACCGAGCGGATTACGGCTGACTGTGGTGAGTGTGTCGGGAAACATGGGATATTTCGGGTAGTCCCAACAGCCGTCCAGACACCAGGGGGAGATATCGAAACGCCGGTGACTCTTCTCAGCATTACGGACTTTGCGGGCCGGCCACACAAATTTGAGGAGACAAGAAACACGAGTGACGATACTATCACGTGGAAAATTGGTGATCCAGATAAGACGGTAACTGGTATCAATGAGTACCAAATCGTGTATGTCGTCCGCAATGTGATCCGTGACCAGGGGGAGTTTCATGAGTGGTATTGGAATGTAGTGGGCAACTTCTGGGATCTACCGATTGATACCTTCGTCGGAACCGTGCATTTCCCAGACGGGGTGACTCAAACGACGACCGAGCTCAATCTCTACAGTGGCGCTCTCGGTACTACATCCAACGAGATCGCAGCCGCTCGCTGGGACAATGATCATACGCTCGTAGTCAAAAGTACCCGGGGCCTCGCTCTCCGTGAAGGAATTACCGTTTCAGCCAGTTTTCCCACAACCATCTTTACCCCGTACCAATTTTCCTGGTGGGAGCTCTATGGCCCGTATCTCTGGTTTCTCATACCTGTGGTTATGGGCATCTATCTCTATCGAATGTGGCGGCGGTATGGTGATGATCCAGCGTGGGATAAGCCTGTAATCGCAGAATACGAGATCCCGGCTGGACTCAATGCTCTTACGGCTGGGGTACTGCTTTCGAATGGCGGTCTCAAGTCTGAGTACATTACCGCGGCTCTCATAGAGCTCGCCGTGAAAGGCGTAGTGACCATTCATCAAACGACTGAGAAAATTCTCTTTTTTGAAAGCAAAGACTTCGTGCTGGAACGACATATACCTACTGATTTCATAGCTACTCCCGAGCAGCAGCTCCTTCTCGATACAGTATTCGCTACGGGTAACAGCGTAAAGCTCAAGGATTTGAAACACAAATTTCATCCTGTCCTGGGCCCACTGACGAAGCGCATAAAGGACTCACTTATTCAAGCTAAGCTTATTGAGCGCTCGGGCTTTACGTATCAAAATATTTTTGTTGGTATTGGTATAGTGGGGTTATTGGTATCCTTTACTTTTTTAGCTGGACTTCATTGGGTAGCTATAGTGGCGATTATTCTTACCTGGTTGTTATTTGTGGGGTTTGGTATAGTCATGCCCAAGCGTACTAACCTCGGAGTAGAAACCTATGCCAAGCTCAAAGGGCTCAAGCTCTATATGGAGACAGCCGAGAAGTACCGGCAGCAGTTTCATGAAAAAGAGGGGGTATTTGAAACACTTCTCCCTATAGCGATTCTCTTTGGGATGACCAAGGAATGGATCAAGAAAATGGAAGAGATGTATGGCGCTCTATACTTCAAAAACTATCATCCAGCTTGGTTTGTCGGCTCTTTCGATACCGGGTTTGATGCCAGTAGCTTCGCCAGTCAAATGGAGAGTGTTTCATCAAGCATTGCTTCCAATATGGGCACAAGCTCGGGCTCAAGTGGTGGCGGATCCTCTGGTGGCGGTGGTGGAGGCGGAGGAGGAGGGGGATGGTAGAGAGAGGAATGTAGGATGAAAATTCTGGTTAAACCAAAAGAAAAACCCTTCGATTGCTCGAGGGGTTTTTGCTTGAGGACGAACGTTATTTGGAAGCGGGGAGGACGTGGACGAACATGCGCTTGGCGAGCTTGCCGGTAAAGGCCTTGACCTTACGCTCCTCAAACTGGACTACTCCATCGGTGAGAGCAAAGAGAGTGTCATCGCTTCCTCGCTCGACGTTCTTCCCAGCATGGAACTTGGTCCCGCGCTGACGTACGAGGATATTACCCTCGAGAGCAGGTTGTCCTCCAAAGATTTTGACGCCGAGACGCTTGGAGATTGAGTCACGGCCGAGGGCGGTTGATCCACCCGCTTTTCTGGTTGCCATATTGGTCTATTTCCCCTACACTGGGAATTCAAATGTAATACTTGGAGAGTATAACACATCTAGGCTTCCTGTCAACTACGAGTATGCAATGGGTTAATAAAGTCACTCTGTGGGGTAAAAATACTTGGGTTGAGTACAGCTCCAAATTTCTCTTGGGCCTGGCTTTTATCTTGGTGGCCACCCTTTCTTTCCAGGCTGGATTACTCCAAAAAAGTCTGGGGAAAAATACTGAGCCGGTGATTATCCGAGTGGCCGAATCTGCGCCAGTGAGCAATGTATCCACATCCGTGGAGAGCTCTTTGGCCAAAGACCTACCTTCTCCCTCTGAAACCAAAAATCAATCCTCGACTACGGTTATAACGGAGTGCCAATTAGTAGGGAGTAAGAATAGTAATAAATATCATCATCCAGCCTCTCGTTGTGCCAAACAAATTAAGCCCGAGAATAAGCGTTGCTTCGCTTCAGTCGAAGATGCCAAAGCCAAAGGCTATCTTCCGGGTTGTCTCGAACCCTAGTGTTTAGAAATTGAGTTTGTGTGGCATAATAGAAACATGTCGCTCGAAAATAAGTATCAAGAAAAATTTAACCGGAACAAAGTTCGTTTTCTGTCGGGACTTTCATTTATTGTCGGGTTTCTTGATGCGTTCCTGCTCTATATCCTTTCATCCTATTTTGCTTCATTGTCTGGAGAGAATCTCGTTGGGGGGTTTTATCTGGTTGCCTATGCGGCAGTACTCGGTATACTCATGTATTTGCAGCCTATCCTGCATCGCTTTGGTTCAGTACGGCTGCTCCTTCTGCTCTACGTGGCACTAATCATGCTCAGTTTCTACCTCAGTCTTTCTGGACCGCACTGGGTTGGCGCTCTTGTTCTCCTCCTTTTCCTTATCGTGAGTAATACTCTTGGCCCAGTCACTGATATTCTGCTTGAGGATTTTTCTTCTGATAGAGTTTCTGGACGGATCCGTGGTTTTTACCTCACTGTCTTAAATGCTGGGCTACTCCTCGCCCCATTTATCTCAACATGGACCCTCTCTCAATCTGGGTATGAAGGAGTGTTCCTAGTTAGTACGGTCGGATATGCCATCGTGCTGATAATAGCCACTCTCGGACTACGCAGTCATCGTACATACAGTGAGAAACGAATTTCATTTATTGTGACACTCAAAAAAGTGGTCCAGCAGAGAAATCTCCTCTCCATTTACGCTGTTTCTTGGGCGCTTGAATTCTTTTATGTCATCATGATTGTTTACTCACCCATTCTGTTACGCTCCTATGGATACGACTGGACTGACATTGGATTTATCTTTACGATTATGCTGATCCCGTTTGTGTTGATTCAATATCCGCTTGGAATATTGGCTGATAAGAAGTGGGGTGAAAAAGAGTTGCTGCTCCTTTCATTGGTTATTATGGTCGTGGCTACTACTTGGGTAGCACTTGCTTCACATGAGACGATCGTATTTTGGGCCCTCGTGCTCTTTGCTACTCGGATCGGAGCAGCAGGGGTAGAAATTCTCCGCGACTCATATTTCTACAAACAGATTACGAGCGAGGATGCAGACATTATTGCTTTTTTCCGTACTGCTCGCCCGACAGCCAATATATTTGCAGCCATCGTCGGTATCTTTTTCCTTGCCATCTTCCCTCTTTCAGGACTTTTCTTTCTAGTGGCTGCATTTGCTCTCGCTGCCTGTTTTCTTGTACTTACCCTACGTGATACCAGGAGTGAGTCAGAGAGATAGTAGGGGATATGATATGGTAACTTCGTCAGACAAAGGGAAGGAATCAGCTCTGTGGAGGGATCTTTTTCCTTCCACTTTCTCCGTGCTACAATAGCGGGGAGCCTATGACCTATGCGGTACATTTGGAGCAGTTCGAAGGGCCCCTCGAGCTCCTCTTGCAATTGATTGAAAAGGAGAAACTCGATATTACCCGAGTGTCTTTGGCTCAGGTGGCCGATCAGTATCTCGAGTACCTTGAACGCGAGCAAGAACTTCCACTAGCTCACCTCTCACAGTTTCTCTCGGTAGCAGCTCGACTGATTCTCCTCAAATCTCGGGCACTTCTCCCACTTCTCAGCTTTACCGATGAAGAGGAGGAATCTATTGCTGATCTTGAATGGCAACTCAGGGAATATCAGAAGTTTCGTGAAGCGAGCACTCGGCTTGGGAAGCTGCTTACGCGAAAAGAGTCAGCATACGTAAGAGAGCGGACACTTGAAAGTGTTGGGGGAGTGTTTTTCCCTCCTGCCAACCTCACGGCTTTTGATCTTCGTCAGGCTTTTGAAATGGTGATTGGCGAAATCCCACTCCTTGAGACGCTTGAAGAAGTGACGGTAGAGCATATCGTTAAACTTGAAGAAAAGATGGCCTTCTTCCGATCGAGCCTCGCTGAGCGAATAGAAACTTCTTTTCACGATCTCACAGCAACAGTAGAAAATCGAGTAGAGCTCATCGTATCATTCTTGGCACTTCTCCAACTCATCAAAGAACGTCTTGTTGTCGTAGAACAAAAAGATTTTTTTGGTGATATTGCTATTCGTATTCATAAATCAGATCACACAGTATGACCACTCCCTTAGTCCAGCAACTTGGAGCTCTCGAGGCCCTACTCTTTGTGAGTGGTGAAGCGTTGACACGCAAAAAAATTATAAGTTTACTTTCACTCAACGAAAATGAGTATCCATCGCTTATAGAGGCTCTCGCCAAACGTTACGCTGGTGATACGAGCTCTGGTCTTATGATTATTCAGGATAAAGAGCACGTGGAGCTTGCTACTAAACCTGAGCACAGTCACGTACTTGAAAGTTTTACCAAAAGCTTCCTCCAAGAAAGTCTCTCTCGAGCCGCACTTGAGGTGCTCGCGATCATCGCCTACCGAGCACCACTCTCTCGTTCGGCTATTGAGGCTATCCGTGGGGTGAACTGTAGCTTTACTTTGCGCAATCTCCTCTTGCGTGGTCTCATTGAGCGCGAAGAAAATCCTGAGGATACTCGCGAATACCTCTATACGCCATCACTTGCGCTTTTGGAAAAACTAGGTTTGCCGTCGAAAGAGGCCTTGCCTGACTTTGCCACTCTCTCACAAGACGAACGCCTCAACAAAGTGCTTGAAACTTCCCCTGATGACTCAGTAGCTCCATCCGCATGATTCGCTTTTGGTTAATTCTCACACTCACACTGGTTACCCTCGGTACATGGATTTTCCAGTCTCGGCCGGAGCTTGTTTTGAATATGGCCATAAGTGAATGGGGGGTATTGGAGAAATGGTTCCAACCAGCTTCCGAAAGCGATCCTCCCGAAGCTCCTTTGGCTACACTCCCGTTTATTGCTGAGAATCGTGGGGCTTCAACTCTTTTCCAGCCACGTTTGCGTGACTTTGCACCACATCTCTCGGTGCCGACCGCTCACGCAGCGATTATTATTGATGCCGAAACGGGCCAAGAACTCTATGTCCGAGCAGCTGATACCAAACGGCAGGTCGCCTCACTGACCAAGCTCTTTACGGCGCTCATTATTGTAGAACGCATGGCCAACCTTGATGAGGTCGTAACGATCGATGAAGAAGCAGTCTATACCGAAGGGACTCGAGTAGGGTGTCCACGCTCAGGTTTTTGTAACGGTGTCCGGCTCAAGGTAGGAGAAAAAATTACCGTCAGGAATCTACTTCAAGCTATGCTCATGAATAGTGCCAATGATACAGCTATGGCCCTCGCAAAACACTTGAGTGGTTCGCGTGATGCTTTTGTAGCAGAGATGAATGCTCGGGCTGCGACGCTTGGCCTTACTAATTCACACTTCTGTACTCCATCTGGACTTGAAATTGATGGACGAGAGGCTGAATGCTACTCAACAGCACGTGACATGGCTCTGGTAGCCATGGAAGCCCTCAAGCACCCTATTATCTGGGATATGATGCAGTCAGAGAAGACTGTTATTACTTCGGTTGATGGGCTGCTTACCCATGAGATTTTTAATACCGATCAGCTCTTGGGGAGTATGCCTAATCTCATTGGTACCAAAACTGGCTTCACCCCGCTTGCCGGCTACTCTCTCCTGGCGGTAGCCGAAAATCCAGAAGGGGCTCATCCGGTGATTGCGGTTGTCCTCAATGACCCCTATCGTTGGGAGAGTATCCGCTCTATGTTCTCTTGGAGCTTTCAGGCGTATGATTGGATATAGGTAGGAAAACAACTTTTTATGGATGCTGTAGTCATTGCTCAATTTCAACACCTCCCAGTCGTCATGAATATCGTCAAGGTATTGGTGACGGGGATTTTGGCGTTTCTTCTCGCTTTTGCCCTCACCCCACTCTGGACGCATATTCTCTATAAATACAAAATTGGTATACGCATTAAAGAAAATGGGGTGAATGGTGATAAGCTTACCTTTGTTTCGAAACTCCATGCCTGGAAAGCAGGGACACCTACCATGGGAGGGCTCATTATCTGGGTAACTGTGCTTATCCTTGCTTTTGCTTCTGAATGGCTCTTTCCCTGGATTGCGGAGGTAACTGACACCAACTTTATTGCTCGTTTGGACTTTCTCAAACGCTCTCAGACATGGCTCCCACTCTTTACCCTTGTCATGGCTGGACTCCTTGGACTCTTGGATGACTACATGAGTGTCCGTGGTTATGGGAGCAACAAGGGTGGTGGGATGCGTTTCCTCTTCCGTTTCTGGTGGCTCTTCTCGATTGCTGGTCTTGGGGCCTGGTGGTTCTACAGCAAACTTGGTTGGGACACACTCCATATCCCAGCTCTTGGCGACTTCTCTATCGGTTGGTGGTATATCCCCCTTTTCCTTTTCGTGATTCTCTTTGCCGCTATTTCTTCCAATGAAACTGATGGGCTGGATGGACTCAATGGCGGGGTACTTCTCATGGCCTTTGCCTCCTTTGCACTACTGGCCTTCATGCACAACAAAGTTGATCTAGCGAGCTTTTGTGCTGCGGTAGCCGGCGCCCTCATGGCATTTTTGTGGTTCAATATCTATCCGGCCCGTTTTTTTATGGGAGATACTGGAGCTATCTCACTTGGGACAACCCTCGGTGTCGTCGCGATGCTTACCAATTCAGCTCTCGTACTCTTTATTATTGTCTTTGTGTACGTCCTCGAATCAGGGAGTGTCGCTATACAGCTCTTTGCTAAGCGTTTTTTGGGCCGAAAGATTTTTTTGGCCGCACCTTTGCATCACCATTTCGAAGCCAAGGGCTGGCCTGAACCAAAAGTCGTTATGCGGGCGTGGATTTTTACGGCCATGACAGCACTCGTAGGTGTTATTATTGGTATAGTAGGTATGGGCTCGTAAATGTAGGGCGTGTTGGGCATTATCAAATATATACATGTTATGGCTTTACGTGAATTAGCGTCACTCGAAGTAATGAGAAAAAAAGTTTTGGTACGAGTAGACTTCAATGTTGAGCTTCGTGATGTAGCTCACATCCAGGAGGGGTACAAACTTGAGGTAGCCAAGAAAACGATTGACACTCTTTTCCAATCTGGAGCCAAGCAGATTGCTCTCCTTACTCATTTTGGTCGGCCTAAGAAGCCTTTTGATCCCGCTTTCTCCACAGCTCAGATAGAGAGTGAGGTAGCTCGAGTGCTTGAGCGAGAAGTGAAGTTTGTTCCGGCTTGTATCGGAGATGAGGTAGTGACTGCTCTTGAAACACTTCCTTCACAAGCAGTGCTCCTCCTCGAAAATGTCCGTTTTTATCCTGGTGAAGAGGCTAATGATCCAGTTTTTGCCAAGGCTTTGGCTGCGCCTTTTGACTGTTATGTCAATGAGGCTTTTGGAGTGAGTCATCGAGCCCATGCTTCGGTTACGACTGTCCCGACACTCCTTCCGAGTGCTGCAGGACTTCATCTGGTTGAGGAACTCCTCCGTTTGGATGCACTCAAGACGAGTCCAGATCGGCCAGCTGTCGCTATTATCGGTGGAGCCAAGATCGAAACTAAACTTCCTCTTATTCAAGCCTTTCAGGAAATTTATGACTGCGTGTTGGTGGGTGGTAAAATTGCCAATGAAGCCATTGATCAAGGCCTCACCTTTAATGAAAAAGTGTTGTTGCCCAGGGATTTTGACTCTCCACAGCGCCTCGATATTGGTCCGATGACTGCCGCTTACTTTGCTCAAATTATTAAAAAGGCTAAAACGATTGTGTGGAACGGTCCCATGGGAAAGTTTGAAGAGAAACCATATGACATTGGTACCAATTTAGTTTTGGCGGCTATTCTAGAGAGTGAGGCCAATGTTGTGATTGGTGGTGGGGAGTCATTGGCAGTCCTCGAACAAGCCGGGGTATTTCATAAAATTGGCTTTGTCTCAAGTGGGGGTGGAGCCATGCTTGAGTACCTTTCTGGGAAAACTCTACCAGGAATTGAGGTGTTGCGCGCCACAGTGTAATTTCTTTTAGTGTATAGTTTCTATGACTACTCTCCAGTCTATCCAAGCACGAGAAATTCTTGATTCACGTGGGCAACCTACAGTGGAAGTTTCCGTGACCCTTTCAGACGGCATGGTAGCTACTGCTTCGGTACCATCAGGCGCTTCAACAGGTAGTCATGAGGCACTCGAGCTCCGTGATGGTGATCCTAAGCGTTACCATGGTAAGGGAGTACTACAAGCTGTGGAGCATATTCATACCCTCATTGCCCCTGTACTCATTGGGATGGAGGTAACAGAGCAGAAAAAAATTGACGAGGCCATGCTCGCCCTCGATGGGACTGAGAATAAATCTAAACTGGGGGCTAATGCTATGCTTGGCGTATCGCTCGCTGTAGCTCGAGCTGCTTCGATGAGTCTCCATGAGCCGCTCTATGTATACTTAGCTCGTCTTGGCACCTTCAAGAAAACTACTGGATTCCCTCTCCCGATGTTCAATGTGATCAATGGTGGAGAGCATGCTGACTCAGGTCTCTCGGTTCAAGAATTTAAAATTGTCCCAGCTGGAATCAAAACTTATCGTGAGCAGCTACGGGCGGGAAGTGAAATTTTCCACACGCTCCAATCACTCCTTCGGAAAAATGGCTATACCACCGATGTTGGTGATGAGGGTGGCTTTGCTCCGCGTCTTGAGGGCCATGCCCAAACCTTCGAACTCCTGGTCCAGGCTATCCGTGAAAGTGGTTATGAACCAGGGAAGGACGTCGTACTCGATATCGATGCCGCTGCTAACTCTTTCTATGACCGAGAACATGCACGGTATGCGCTTGAGCCAGAGCAAGCTATTCTTGGATACACTGAGCTCGCTGCTCTCTATCGGGAATGGACCACTCGTTTTCCACTCGTCTCCATCGAGGACCCCTTCCATGAAGAGGATTGGCAGGGTTGGCGAGAATTCAACGAGAAAGTTGGCCAGAGCATTATGCTCGTAGGGGATGATCTCCTTGTGACCAATGTTAAACGACTCCAGAAAGCTATCGATGAAAAAGCATGCAACGCTGTTTTAATTAAAGTCAATCAGATCGGTACCCTCACTGAAACTTTGGCTTGTATTATGCTTGCTCAGAAACATGCGTTCAAGACCGTGATTTCACATCGCTCGGGTGAGACGACTGATGACTTTATTGCTGACTTGGCTGTGGCGACTGGGGCAGAGTACATCAAAACAGGGTCATTAGCTCGAGGGGAACGTCTGGTGAAATATAATCGTCTCCTCGTAATCGCTGAGAGCATTGGCCAATAACTAAACTCGAGTTTTTCAAATACACACATACAACTATGCGCCGAGTGACTTGCGTTGGGTCAGTTTCACGAGACATTTTTTTCCCTACTCATGAAGGTTTGATCATGAAGACGCCCGAAGACCTCACCGCTCAAGTCAAGGTTGCTTTTGAGTTAGGGGGGAAATTCCGTTCTGATAATCGTTATGAGTCTATTGGCGGGGTCGCTGCCAATGTGGCAGTTGGTTTGGCCCGGCTTGGAATCGAAGTGGCTTGTTATAGTCACATTGGGAATGATGACCTGGGGCGGAGTATCCAGACTACTCTCGAGCAAGAGGGCGTACAAACTCACTTACTCGAAAAAGATCCGACGGTCAAATCAGATCTCTCAGCTATTATTGTGATTGCTCAAACGGGAGATCGAATTATTTTTCACAACCGTGATGCCAATGAAAAGTTACATGTAACTCAACAGAAGCTCAGTGAGACAGACTGGCTGTATGTCAGTGCTCTCAATGGTCCTTGGCGAGACAATCTCATGACGCTCCGTCAATCAGCACAGAAACACCATCAACACATTGCCCTTAATCCAGGCCAACATAATCTCAAGGATGATCCACGGTTGATGCTTGATTTTCTCCATGAAGTTGATGTTTTGTTTCTTAACAAAGATGAGGCTATTGAACTTCTTCTTAAAAACAAACTTGAGACTCGATCTAAGCACCTCAATGATGAGCGCTTTCTCCTCGAAACACTTCTCCATGAAGGTCCTAGTGTGATTGCTCTCACGGATGGCAAGCGAGGAGCCTGGACGACGAACGGTAAGGAGATGTGGCACGCTCTGAGCTATGAACCACATGGGCTTGTAGATACTACCGGTGGTGGGGACGCTTTTGGGTCGGGGTTTTTCGCTGCCTATCTCAAGGGTTTTCCGCTCGAAACCTGTCTCCAGTACGGTATTTGCAATGCAGGCAATGTTGTTGGTTTTTACGGGGCCACACCGGGACTCCTTGATGAAACCACCATGCTCTCGTTTATTGGTCAGGTCAAACCTACCCGATTGGTTTAATGCTATACTAGAGGATATACAAGTGAACTCCGTATGAGTTTTTTTTCGCGTTTGGGTTGGGGAAATCGAGATGATCTTCTCCTCGCTCTCGATATTGGCACTGAGGTAGTCAAAGCCCTCATTTTTCGCGTTGATCCAGAGACCAAAACGGGTCAGGTGATCGGGGTTGGACGAGCTCCCCAGCGAGTAGGCAATATGCAGAGTGGCGCTGTCTCTGATATCAACGGCGTGATTCACTCTGCCCGTGAAGCGATCGATCTCGCCAAAGCGCACGCTAAAGTCAAACGAATTGAAAAAAGTATTATCGGTGTCGCTGGGGAGTTGGTAAAAGGGACAACGACGACTGTCCACTATGAGCGAGTCAATCCGGAAGTCAAAATTGGTCTCCCTGAACTCAAAATGATTATCGGTAAGGTCCAGGAAAAGGCCTACGAACGGATCAAGAAACAACTCGCTTGGGAGACAGATCAGCTTGATATCGAGGTGAAACTCATTAATGCCGCCCTGGTTGATGTACGGATCGATGGCTATCATGTTCTCAACCCATACAATTTCCAAGGACGCGATGTTTCGATGAGTGTCTTCAATGCCTATGCACCGATGGTGCACCTTGGGGCGCTCCAGACGATTGCTGATGAACTTGATCTCGATCTTCTCTCGATTGTCGCAGAGCCGTACGCCGTCGCTCGTTCAGTTGAGGTTGAAGACATGCTCGACTTTAGTGCTATTTTTATTGATATTGGCGGGGGTACTACCGATATCGCGGTAGTAAGAAATGGCGGACTCGAGGGTACCAAAATGTTTGCCCTTGGTGGCCGAGCCTTTACCAAGCGGATTGCCACTGAATATGGGATCAAATATGAACAGGCGGAGCAAATGAAGCTTGACTATTCAGCTAAGCGCCTCAAGGAAGAAGATCAGCTTCGTATCGCAACACTATTTACCGATGATTGCCGGGTGTGGCTTGGTGGTGTAGAACTCTCCTTACTTGAATTTGCTGAAACAGACTTCCTCCCATCCAAGATATTTCTCTGTGGCGGAGGCTCGGCTCTTCCTGGTATCAAACAAACCCTCCTCTCCGAGGAGTGGTCCAAACACCTTCCCTTTGCCCGCCCACCTGAAGTAGGTTTTCTCCAACCCAAAGATATTGTCCGAATTACCGACACTACCGGTGAGCTCGTAACTCCTCAAGATGTCACACCCTTGGGACTGGCTCATCTGGCACTTGTTGATGCCCTCGAAGAAGAGAAAATGCTCGCGGGTATCCTTCAAGAAAGTATGCATTCACTTCAACAAAAATAAAATTCTATGCGCGAGAGCCATTATATCGATATTGACGAAGAAATTATCTCGGCCGTCAGTCGCTTGCGCCAGTCAGGCCAAACAGAGAACGTCTTTATTTTCCCTAAGCGAGCTCTCATTCTCCAGAGTATTGTCAATCTCCGTCTTCTCGAACGAGAAGCTCGCAAACTCGGTAAACAAATTATTGTTGTGAGCCAGGATGAGATAGGCAAGAAACTTGCAGAAAGAGCTGGTCTCAGGATTGAAGCGTATCAAGACCAAAACTTTCAGGAGCAAACAGCTGTTGGAAACTCACGTTTTGTAGTAGAGCCGGGTGCTGATCCTATGCCTCTTCCAGAGGTGAGCATACGGCCCAAAGAGCAACCTCGCTCAACTGATATTGGGAGTGATGATTTTTTTGCGGCCACTCAATCACGTAAACAGACTAATGCTTCAACTCGTCCATTAGTACGCCCTGAAGTATCTGGGAGGATTCAGGAAATAGCACCCAATCCACCAAGAGAAAATCAACCCCAGCCACTTCGGGTAAGAAATGCAAGCCCAGCTCCACTTACGAGCCTCAATTCTCTCCGAGGAGATGTTCGGCCACCGAGATCAAAATTTGCTTCAGTAGATCAAATGCCTCAGTCGGTAACCACCGCTCCTCGAGGTCCAGCTCTCCCGATGCCCGTAGTGACGAGACCATCAATGCCAATTCAAACCGAGCAAGGGCAACTAGAGAAAGAAGCGGCTAGGGCTCGCCTCAGTCGCTTTATGGGTGGTGCGGGCAATGTACCAACACCCCTCACGCAGTCATCAAAAGAGGTATATAGAGGATCGCACCCTTTGTCGACATCGCCTCGATCACATGCTGGTTGGTTGACATTGATTCCTCTTGGTATTTTTATTGTGCTTCTTATTGCTGGTGGTTGGTATATTCTCTTTCCTAAAGCCAATATTATCCTCAAGCCTCAGACTGCTGAGCAAATAGTCCGTTTCCAAATTACTGGTTTGACGGAAACTACGACAAATACTGACAGTATCCCGGTTCGAATGCTTTCCTTAGAAAAAACAGTTCGCGTGAGTGAAATAGCTACGAGCGAGACTTCGGGGACCGAAGCTACCAAAGCTCGAGGAAGAATTCGCATCTCCAATACCTTTAGCTCGACTCCTCAGCCTCTCGTCGCTACCACTCGGTTTGAAACCAAAGAGGGTAAAGTATACCGTCTCGTTGATTCACTGGTGGTACCTGGTACCAAAGAGCAGGACGGAAAGTCTCTACCAGGCGTGGTTGAGGCTGTGGTCGTGGCTGATCAGTCTGGAGCTGACTACAATCTTGGCTCAGCCACCTTCACTATTCCAGGCTTCAAGGGAAGTGCCAAGTATGAGAAGTTTAGCGCTGAGATAGTCCAAGCCTTTACTGGAGGTAGTGCCCCGGGAGGTACTACTGGTAAAAAGGTGGTCGGTCAAACTGATATTGAGAAGGCTAGAAAAAAAGCGCTGGACGAAGCGAGAAGTCACGCTCTCGAAGAGGCGAAGCGACTGCTGCAGACGGATGAAATCCTTATTGATGAATCCCTCGAGCTTGTGGAAAAGAGTGGGACGAGTACACCTCTCCTTGGTGCATCGGCCGAGCAATTTGATTACGAAGCCCGCTTTGAAGCCAAGGTCTTTGCTCTTAATCCCAAGAGTATCAATGAGCGGATTGAAAAGGAGCGAGTGCAGATGGAGTCGGTAACCCTCGTTCCCGTTGACTATACTACTCAGTATGTATCACTCTTACCCAAGTATGAGAGCGGGCGGATCGATATGACCGTCGAGAACACGGTGCGTTTCCAGGCTCCTTTGGATGGGGCCAAGCTCAAGTCTACTCTGCTTGGACTAAATGAAGAGGGGATGAAAGATTTCCTCAAGGATCATCCAGAGGTAGAGCGTCTCCAGGTTGAGTTCCAACCACAGCTCTTCATTAGTACTATACCAAGCGACGAGGCTCGAGTGACGGTCACGATAGAGTAAATCATCCCTTGATTGGCTGGAAAAAAGTTGCTATACTAACCACCTGTTTCGAGTTTTTACTTTCCCTTGCTTATGTCGCTTACAGCTACTACTGATGAAGCTAGTCGTCGTCTCGAGCGGCGTCAGCTCGAGAGTACTTTATTCTCTCTCGAGGCTGATCACACCCATCTTGTTCGCCGTCGTGACGAACACGTTGTACTACTCAGGGGTCTCCGTCAGAAACTACACCAACTCGAGCAACAGGTCGAGGAGGAGGAGAATGCACTCCACACCCTCGAAGCCAAAATACTCGAACAAGAAACCGAAGTAAATACCGCCAAGAAAAAACTTCGTCTCCTATGACCCAGGACACCTATCTTCGTACCGTGAAGGGTATACTCGCTACAGAAAAGGACATTCGGATTCAGGCCTCTCATGAGTCTAAGCTCAGTGCCTTGGCGAGAAAAGTAGCTCGGGGCGAGTGTGAGCCAAGTGAGACAGTGGAAGATATTGTCTCAATGTTCCATCCATTTGTGGGCCGCGCCCTCCGAGAAACGCTCGAGCGAGCTTTACGCTAAATATACTTCCTATGCTGACTTCTGCTGAACTCCGCCAGAAATACCTCGCTTTCTTCCAAGAGCGTGGCCATGCCATCATTCCTTCAGCCCCACTTGTTCCCGAAAATGACCCGTCGGTACTTTTTAACACTGCTGGCATGCAGCCCTTGGTCCCATACCTCCTCGGGAAACCCCATCCGATGGGGAAACGCATCGCTGACGTGCAAAAATGTGTTCGGACCGGTGATATCGATGATGTCGGGGACGATACACATCTCACCTTTTTTGAAATGCTTGGCAATTGGTCACTTGGTGATTATTTTAAGCAAGAATCGATTCAGTGGTCTTGGGAATTTCTCACGAGTAAGGAATGGCTCGGACTTGACCCTGCTATGCTCTCGGTTACGGTCTTTGAAGGTGATGCCAATGCTCCACGAGATGAGGAATCCGCAGCCATCTGGAAATCACTCGGTGTTCCAGAAGACGCAATCGCCTATCTCCCAGCCGAAGACAATTGGTGGGCAGCTGGTCCGACTGGCCCCTGTGGTCCCGATACCGAGATTTTCTACTGGGTAGGGGAGGGCGAGCCCCAGGGGAACAAAGGCACACACCCCAAACAGTGGATGGAGATCTGGAACAATGTCTTTATGCAGTACAATCGAGTGGATCAAGCGACGCTCGACAAGCTCCCAGTGCCCTGTGTCGATACGGGGATGGGGCTCGAACGCACTATCGTCACGCTCAATGGCCTCCGTCATGTCTATGAAACCGATGCTTTTGCCGATGTACTTGCATTGATCGAAGAGCGGGTAGGAAAAGAAAACTATCAGGAACGCTCCGCGCGGATTATTGCCGATCACCTCCGAGCCGCTGTCCATATGATCGCCGATGGTGTCGTACCCAAAAATGTCGACCAGGGCTATATCCTCCGGCGCCTCATTCGTCGGGCTATTCGAGAGTTTTCCAAGATGGGTATGGACGAGCCGGTTATCGCTTCCATTGCCGAACGCTTCATTGAGAAGTTTGAGGATGTATATGCAAGCATCAAAGAACGCAAAGCCGTAACCATCGAAGAGCTCAATCGCGAAGAAACGAAATTTCGCACGACCCTTACTAAAGGTCTGAAGGAATTTGAACGACGGGTTACAGCAGGAAATCTCTCGGGGGAGGATGCTTTTGATCTTTTTTCTACCTATGGCTTCCCGCTTGAAATGACGCAAGAATTGGCCAAGGAAAGAGCAATTGGTATCGATACGGAAGCCTTTCGGGCTGAATTCAAAAAACACCAAGACCTCTCACGCACAGCCGCAGCTGGTAAGTTCAAGGGCGGTCTCGGGGGGACAAGTCCAAAAATTACTGCCTACCACACCGCGACCCACCTCATGCTCGCAGCTCTTCGGAAAGAACTAGGCGATGGTGTCCATCAGGCGGGGTCCAATATCACCGAGGAGCGTACCCGGTTTGATTTTACCTATCCCGAAAAGGTTCCGCGTGAAGTACTCGATCGAGTCGAGGGCTATGTCAATGAAGCCATTCAAGCCCAAGCAAACGTCTCCATCACGCTCATGGGCAAAGATGAGGCCAAAGCTCAGGGAGTTGAGGGAAGTTTTTGGGAAAAGTATCCGGACAAAGTGAATGTCTACCAAGTCGCGAGCAGAGAAAAAGTCTACTCACAAGAACTCTGCGGTGGGCCGCATGTCGGGAATACCAGCGAAATAGCCGCCTTTGGTCGCTTCAAGATTATCAAAGAAGAAGCCTCTTCTGCCGGTGTCCGTCGTATCAAAGCGGTACTAGAGAGATAGTACAAAAATAAGGTGTAAAAATGATGCAGCCCGCATGGTGTGGTTAACCATACGGGCTAATACAGGCGATGTTATCTACATCTACTCTTGCACCTGCATGAGATGCGCGAGTGGGTGATCCAGACTTGACCTCTTTCCGGTCCACCCAAACAGGAGGTCATCGACTACCTCTTGACTCAATTGTTCTCCAGTGGCGGTAAGAAGTTCGCGCGAAATGCGCACTCGCTTACCAGTCGCGAGGACACGACAGAAGACAAACCTCTCATCGTCGTCGGGGATACTTGCGGGGCAGTAACGCCGCGCACTCGTGTTCTCCCCCATCACGATTAGGTCATGGTCATCATCCATTACGACGAGTTGATAACCACCTGAGTCCATGACAACTTCTTCTGCTACCTCGGGGAGGTAGTGAACTATCTGTCCGCGCTCGAAGCGCTGGTAGGACCTAGGCATGGCCCGGAAGCGGTAGGAAATCACCCGATCAATTTGGGTTCGGATGTAACTCCAGATTCCTGTTGCTTTCTTGTCGGTATCTAGAACTTGCATTGCGGCCCCTCTGGAGAGTTGTTGTGTGTGTCTTCCCTGGGGAAGACGACCCACTACAAATTATATGCTCCACAGGCGCGAATTCAAAATCAGCTGGCTTTAGTTGTTAAAATAGCTGAAATAGCATTATACTCCTAAAGGCATAAAACGTCAAGAGTGGCAAGTGAGGCTGGATTAAGCCTTCAAATTGACAAAAAAGCCGGGGTACGCTAGAGTACTCAAGTATCAAAAAACCTATGATTGCTATTATTCAGACCGGTGGGAAACAGTATCAGGTGGCACTCGGCACCAAACTTAAGGTAGAGAAGCTCGAAGCTGAGGTGGGGGGCAAGGTATCGTTCCCAGCTCTCTTCGTCGGTGACGAACAGTCGGTCCAAGTCGGTGCTCCCGAACTCAAAACCACTATCGAAGCCAAAGTACTCGCTCATGGGAAACATGAGGAAGTCAAAGGTATTCGCCACAAGGCCAAAAAGCGCCAAATGACTCGTTATGGCCATCGCCAGACCTACACCGAAGTAGAAATTACCAAGATTGGTGCCTAGAAATACTGCATCAATAAAAAATCCCGCCCTGGTGGCGGGTTTTCTTTACGCTTTAAAAATTTCCTCAACCAATTCCGGGAACTCGACGGTCTTTAAGTCTTCGTAACAGAAATGTCCTTTGTTATGGAACTCTCGATAGTCAATCCCTTTCACTTTCTCTCTGATTATCTGTACCGACTGTTGGATGGTTGCTTGGTCATTGTCAGAATTGAAAATAGTCACGCCAGCCGTGCGGCTCACGAGATCTGGATCTATTTCAAAATCAAAAAAGTCGGCTGTATCTGATATGGGATTATTTTCTGGATTGATCCAGGGAGCCACCAATACTACCTTCCCCACCTCTCTGTCTTTATTCTCGCTTAGCCAACGAATCAGAAAACCGCCGCCGCAGCTATGCCCGACCAGTACTGTCTCTGGGGTTACATCGAATCTCTCAAACTCTCGTTTCCATACATGATAACGCGGGGCATAGGGCTCTGGTATCTCGAGAACGACCGCAAACACGTCATTGACCTGCAATTGCTTTGATAACCAAGGAAACCAATGGCCATGGCTATTGGTCGGATACCTTGGGTTGTAATACTCTTCTTTATCAGGTCTGCCAGGCACCAAAATTGCATTTTTCATAATGTCAAAAAATAAATCCTAAAGTAGTTCCTTGCGGTTTTCAAGGGATGAGGAGAGGGTAAGCTCGTCGGCGTATTCGATATCGCCACCAGTCGCCATACCTCTTGCAATGCGGGTGACTTTGACGGGGAGATCCTTGAGTTTGGTTTTGAGGAAAAGTGAAGTGAGGTCACCTTCGGTCGTTGGATTGAGGGCGAGAATTACTTCTTGGATCTCTTCAGTCTCGATTCTGGTGAGGAGTTCACGAGTATGGAGCTCGCCTTCCCGAGCATCTCCCGATCCTTCGAGCACCCCGCCGAGGACATGGTAACGCCCCCCAAAACTTCCAGTGCGTTCGATTGCGATCACATCGAGAGGCTCTTCGACGACACACAGTACGCCGAGGGCGCGTTTGGTATCAGCACAAAACACACACAGGTGATTTTCGGTAATGTAAAAACAACGCTCGCAGGCCTTGAGGTGCTTGAGATTCTCGAGACTCTCGGCAAAAGCAAGGAGCTTGGCCTCATCTTGTTTGAAGAGATAGAGGACGAGTCGCTCCGCCATCTTGGGGCCAACCGAGGGCAAGCTCGCAAAGTGAGCGATGAGGTTCTGGAAGGCTTTGGGGTACTGCATGTATCAATGTTAAAGTATAAATTTTAAATTTCAAAAGATGTGGATGTTTATTTTGAAATTTATATTTTAAAATTTGAAATTACTCACTGTGGGCTTTTTCGAGACTCTTGTAACTTGCTGAGTTCTCTTCGAAGTAAAGCGACACTTGACCGACAGGACCGTTACGGTGCTTAGCGATGATAACTTCGACGATATTTTTGTTGGGGGTATCGGGCCGGACACGGTCCTCACGATAGAGAAACATCACCACATCGGCGTCTTGTTCGATACTACCTGATTCGCGGAGGTCCGAAAGCTTGGGTCGTTGATCTGGGCGTGACTCGACAGCACGTGAGAGTTGTGAAAGGGCTACCACGGGGATATTGAGTTCACGAGCCAGCTGTTTGAGTCCGCGAGAAATCTCGGAAATCTCTTGGACGCGGTTGTCATTGCCACCCCGCGAGGCCCGACCTTCCATAAGCTGGAGATAGTCGATGATGATAAGCCCGAGATTGTGCTCCGCCTGGAGCCGTCTCGCCATAGTGCGCATTTCCATGATATTGAGCGATCCCGAGTCATCGATAAAGATCGGGGCTTCGGAGAGTACACCCATAGCATCCGAAATTTTTTCGAAATCATTGTCGGGACCTTCGCTTCTGAGTTTGCCGGTCCGGAGGCGCCACAAGTCTACCCCAGCCTGGGCTGCGAGCATACGATCGATGAGCTGATCCGAACCCATTTCGAGCGAGAAGATGCCTACTGGTACCTTGGCATGAATCCCCACTTGGCGGGCAATATCGAGCGCAAGTGATGTCTTTCCAATAGATGGTCGTGCGGCAAGGATGACGAGGTCTGATTTCTGAAGCCCAGCGAGAATGTTGTCGAGATCGGGGAAGTGGGTCGGAACACCCCGGAGCGCTCCGCTATTTTTGTGAAGCTCATCGATGCGGTCAAAGGCTGCCTCGAGGATACTTCGAATCGCGATGAAGTCTTGCTTGATGTATTTCTGCGAAATCTGAAACAGTTTTTGCTCCGCTTCATCGAGTACTTTCTGCACATCTTCGGCATCATCATACCCCATCTCGACAATGTCACTCGCGGCACCAATGAGACGCCGGAGGAGCGCTTTCTTCTGTACCAGCTTGGCATAGTGGACGATATTGGAAGCCGAGGGAACGCTATTGACGATCGAAGCGAGATAGCCGGAGCCACCTACTCGGTCGAGCTCTTTTTTCTCCTCGAGCCGATTGGCGAGTGAGAGGACATCGATTGGTTCGCGTTCTTCGTAGAGCGCGAGCATCGCCTCATAAATCCGATTATGATCGTCTTTGTAGAAGTCACCCACTTTGACGAGATCAGCCACCTTGATAATGGCATCCTTGTCGAGCATGAGGGCACCCAAGACCGACTGCTCGGCCTCGATACTGTGTGGAGGAATACGGACATGGGCCGCAGAGGAGTTGGTCGCCATACGATGAGTACATTCAAATCAATATCATTCAGTATACCGAGCTTGTGCACTCTCCGCCATGTGGAGGAAGTGTTTATAAAAAC
>CAZOFS010000002.1:6519-7663 GCA_964579335.1 uncultured Bdellovibrionales bacterium | reverse complement strand
ACCCTCGGGCTCAGACTCGAAGAGAGCGAAAGTCGAAGGGTACCTATTTTCGACGTACCCGCTGTTCTCCTCCAGGAATATCTTCCACTACAAAACCATGCTTGAGAAATTCGTCCCGTAATGCATCAGAACGGTGGAAATCTTTTTCAGCCCGCGCCTTGGCTCGCTCATCAAGGAGTTTCTGCACGGCCTTGGGAATACTCATCTCTTCGTCCCTGAGGCCAAACACCTGATAGATTTTTTTGAAGAATTCAATGTGTCGGTCAGCATCAATCAGCTCACTCGTATCGAGCGCTTGATTAAGCTGTCGGCAGAGATCGAGAATGAGAGCGAGAGCCTGTGGAGTATTGAGATCATCATGCAAAGCCTCGGTAATCTCTCCTTCAATTTCCGAGCCACGCCTATCCTCCTTATTTTGGGTATTGGCATAGTGCTGCAGTCGCACGACGACATTGACTATCGTTTTTTTGTTTTTCCGGGCTTGAGCCAGAGCGTCCCAGGTAAAGTTCATCTGTGAACGATAGTGCGAGCCGAGGTAGAGCATGCGGAGATCCATGGGGGAGTAACCGCGCTCGAGTATATCTTCCAGACGGTAAAAATTCCCTTTGGATTTGGACATTTTCTGGCCATCGACGAGGAGGTGGCGCGTATGCACCCAGTAACGGACAAAGGGCGCACCATTGCCACATTCGCTCTGAGCGATTTCGGCTTCGTGATGGGGGAAGATATTGTCCTCGCCCCCAGTATGAATATCGATGGTGGCCCCAAGTGTCGCCAAATTCATGGCCGAGCACTCGATATGCCAGCCGGGGTAACCCTCACCCCAGGGGCTGGTCCAATGCATGAGGTGTCCCTCAGGGGCCCGGAGCCAAAGCGCAAAGTCCCAGGGATTCTTTTTGTCAGGATGCTCCTCGAGCCGCGCCCCAACCTTGAGTTTATCGAGAGTATTCCCCGAGAGCGCACCGTAGGCCTTGAAACTCGTCACATCAAAAAACACATTACCATTTTTCTCGTACGCATGACCTTTGGCAATGAGACTCTCGATGAAAGCAATCATCTCCTCGACATACTCAGTCGCATGTGGCTCTTGTGAGGCGCGCTCGATATTGAGTTTCGCCTCGGTCGTGTGATAGTAGTCAGTATA
>CAZOFS010000002.1:3429-6419 GCA_964579335.1 uncultured Bdellovibrionales bacterium | reverse complement strand
CTTGTCCTCACCGCTATCACCCTGAGCGATATCGTCGGCCGTGAGATGACCTACATCGGTGATATTTTTGACATGCTGCACTTCTAAACCATCGGCCTCCAAAACACGGCGCAAAGTATCCGCCATCACGTACGAACGCAGGTTCCCTATATGCACATAGTCATAGACCGTCGGACCGCAGGTGTAGAGCTTTACCTTACCAGTTTCGAGCGGCGTGAAGGTCTCCTTTTGTTTGGTGAGGGTATTGTAGAGCTGCATGAGCGTAAGAGTCATGAATCTAGAATGTAGAATATAGGGGAAGAGGTTTGAAAGCAAGAAACCCCCGAGTTGAGGGTCCTTATATTTTTGATCTTTGATGGTTACTTTTTGATTTCCCTAGATCCACCGTTTCCATTTGAAAACAAAGAGGGTGGAGAGGGAGAGGATAATCATCACTATAAAGTGAATCCAGAAGCCCAAGGGACTACCCTCGAAGGGGAGGTTGACCACATTCATCGACATGGCATTGGAGTAGACCGAAAGGGGGAGGATGACGGCTGAGAAGACCGTAAGCACCTTCATCGTCTGATCGAGTTTGTTGGAGAGGAGCGAGTTATTGGTCGCTTCGAGGGCTTCGATGGTTTCTTTGCTGCTCTCGAGCATATTCCAAATGCGGATATTGGTACTAATCAGGTCCTGAAAATATACCCTGAGCTCACGTGGGATAAATGGCTGATCGAGGAGGGTAATCGACTCGAGGAGTGAGCGCTGTGGCTTGAGGGTGCGCCGGAAATTGAGGATATCGCGCTTTACGACCGAAATCTCGGCTACCATTTCCTTTTCTTTGCCAGCAAACACCTGAGTTTCGATAGCGTCAAGTCGATCGGAGATATGTTTGAGCTTGGGGAAACAGGACTCGAGGAGGATTTGGAGCAAACGGTAGAGGGTATGAGCAGGGGTAGATTCCAAGTATTCACGCCGTAGCGCTGGCCGGCTCTCGAGATCGTCGAAGAATTTCCCGATCTGATAAATGTGATGCCGATGACCGGTAATGAGGTGGTTTTTGGTGAGGATAATATCAAGCTCACCTGGGTAGGTGGTCCGCTCCTTCACGTCAAAGAGTGGTACATGGAGCGAAAAGAAGAGGCAGTTGTCATACCGCAATACCCGAGGCTGATAGCTCGGGGTAACCAGTTCCTCGATGACGAGGGGATGGATATCGAAGTTTTCGTTGAGGTAGGTGATGTCGTCTTTTCCGGGAGCCTCAAAATCGATCCACGCGAGGTGTTTATGTTCGAGAATGCGCATTTTCTTTGGGTTTTCCCTTATTGTATCAGACCAACAATTTGTTGACAAAGCAATAGTGATAGGAGTATAGTCCCAAACATGTTCCAAAAGACGGCTTTGACCCTCATCCGCCTCTACCAACGAACCCTCTCGCTCAACCACGGGCTCCTCGGGTATATCGTTTCCGAGCGTTTCTGCCGTTTTCATCCAACCTGCTCAGAGTACACCTACCAGGCTATCGAGAAGTTTGGCGTATTCAGAGGGGGCTGGATGGGATTCACCCGAATCCTGCGTTGCCACCCCTGGGCCCAAGGCGGCTACGATCCTGTACCGCCACGGGAAGAAAATCGTTAGTTCCAGTTCCAGGAGATCGTTTTGAATCAAGCACAGCAAACCGTGCAGTTGGCACTGACAACCGGCCAACTTCCCTCGTGTTTCCACAAGCCGCTGGTCGAAGATGACCAGGGTGCTGAAGAAATCGCTGCCAAGCCTCCGTCGAGAGACGCTTCCAGTGCGATCGCGATGGTGTTCTGCCGGCGCATCAAGAAGGGTGGCCATGCCGCCAAGGTGCCGGTCGGGCGTGCCCAGAAGAAGTACCGCGATTTCCTCACGGTCTGCCAGAACTGTGGCCATTGCGTCACGCCATCGCCAACGGCTACAGCTTCCTGAACTGAAGCAGGAGGAATCCATGAGCCAACAACAATCGAAGACTGGCGACACCCACGTCGATTGCTCCAACCAACCCGGCCAGATTGGCCAGAGAGTGAGCGTCACGTGGCTGACGGCGAAGCGGAGCTTTCAGCTCGGCGTTCATCCCTGCAGTACCTGCTGCCATCGGCAGCAGTGCAGCAACCAGAAGTAGGAGACAACATGGCCTACTTCACCCTTGAGCAGCTTGAGCAGGACGATGCTTCGACACCGGTCGCCAGTGCCAGCCAGAAACCTCCCAAAGAGGTCTGCTGCCAGGGCTTCCAGATGTGCGGTGCTCCGATGTACAAGCCCATCGCACAGGCCCATGCCCGGGCTCGCACCAGGCCCACGATGTGCGATGGCTGCAAGCGCCTCGAACAGTGCCAACCGCCCCACGCGAAGCACTGACCGATGAACCCGAGGGGTCGCGCTGCACAGCAGCCGGCCCCTCAGAACCTACCTAGGAGTCCCGATGCAACGACAAATTGATATTGAAGCGCTCACCACCTTGCCGCTGCTCAAGGTAGGCTGTGACCGCCACCCAGACAAGGAAAGTGTTTCCCTTCGTGATGCGTCCTGGTCACTGAAGAGGGAGCTCTGCCGAGATGGAGCACCCCCATGCCCCCACTACGAGCATTGTCTCCGAGTGGCCACTGTCCACAACCGACCGCTGGTGTCACTCAAGGTGGCGGCCTAAGGTCGTCAGTACCAACCACGAGGGGCCCGCTCACTGAGCTGCGGCCCCTCGAAACCTATCCGGAGGAAACCTTGGAACCTACTACTGAGGAACTCATCCTCTTTGGACGAGATGAGATCGATGTGGAAGCGCTGACTCTCGGGCTTCGATTGCCACTCGTGATCGTCATCGAGATGGATATCCTTGGGCGAGATGAGCTCGCTGGTACGCTCTTTGACCCAAACGTCTACGAGATGCCGGGCTCAGTCATTCAACTCGTCGAGCGGCCCACTTCGGGTTACTCGATCTACGGCCCACCCCACTATCGCCGCTGGCCTAGCCGGCGTTCTCTCAACCA
>CAZOFS010000002.1:0-3329 GCA_964579335.1 uncultured Bdellovibrionales bacterium | reverse complement strand
GCCCAGGAGGGGATTCCTCACCTGGGCTGCGTCATTTTTGGCCAGTTGATTGGCCAACCCTGAGCGAAGTCGAAGGGGATACATGTAAACTCCCTAGTTAGCACTCTACTTGACAGAGTGCTAATCACTTTTTATAATGGACTTGTACCGTTTTAACCAAAGCTATCACCGAGTATCTAATAGCTATCACCTATCTCAATGAACGATCGACAACGCGAAGTGCTCGCGGCCATCATCGAACTCTATACCAAGACCGCCGAACCTGTCGGGTCCGAGGCATTGCTTGAGCGTCACCATTTCCCAGTGAGCTCAGCTACCCTCAGAAACGATATGCTCGCGCTCGAAGAGGAGGGCTACCTCTATCAGCCCCATACGAGCGCAGGCCGCATCCCCACCGACCTCGGCTACCGGTTCTATGTCGAGGAGATGATGGGTGATAAGCCGCTCTCCAAGCGCGATCAGCTGCGCCTCCAGGAAGAATTCCTCAAGCTTCAAGCCAAGCATACCCGCACCGTCCGCACCACGGCCAAACTCCTCTCGGCTCTCTCAGGTAACCTCGCCGTCTCTGGTCTCCTCGAAAAAAACGAAATGTATGATTTTGGCATGAAGGCACTGATTGATAAGCCAGAATTCCAAGAGATGGGTGAGCTCGCCCGGGTAGTCGAAACTCTCGATACACTCGATGAAAAGATCGAATCACTCATGGCCGGAATGAAAGACGGGGAGACGCGGATCTTTATCGGAGAAGAAAATCCCGTCGCAGGTATCAAAAACTGTGCCATGGTGGTCTCGCCCTACAGGAACAGTCAAGGGGAGCGCGGCATCCTCGCCATCATCGGTCCCAAGCGCATGGAATACGCCAAGAACAAATCCCTCATCGAGCACATGAAAAAACTTTTGAGTTCTTCACTCGTAATAATTTTGATCGCGTATGTCTAAACAAACAGTAAACTCAACTGATCATAACGGTGACGAGCTTTTTATGGCTCGCGTGACCAACAAGGCCTTCATTTTTGATCCACAAACCAAAAAGTATCTGTTTGCGCGTGCTGCTGACATGCCAGAAGAGTACTGGAAACTTATTGGAGGAAGGATGAGAAGGGGGGAAGAATTAGAAGAGGCTCTCCATCGAGAAATAGTTGAAGAGATCGGAAAGGACGTAAAGTATGAAGTGAAAGGAACCCTTGGTGTTACCACAGTCTTTGAAAAGGGTGAGGCTATAAACATAGTGGCCTATCTCGTATTTTATCGAGAAGGAGAAATAGTCTTAAATGACGAGCATTCAGAATACAAATGGCTCTCATTACAAGAAGCGCTCGAGAGTAAGTGTATAGCCCAGTGGGCACCTCCACTCCTCAAAGAAGCAGAGAAAAGGATGCAGGAGTCTGAATACCTCAATGATCTCAAGCGTCTCCAAGCCGATTTCGAAAATTACAAGAAACGTCAGGCAGCCGAAGCCAAAGAATTCTCGAGTCACCTAGCCAAATCAATTGTCTCCGACCTCATCCCTGTACTCGACAATCTCCATGCCGCGGCCGAGCATGTGCCAGCTGATCTCGTAGAGAGTCCATGGGTCAAGGGTATCACTTATATCGAGAAACAATTCGAAGATGCGCTCAAAAATTACGGCGTTGTCCCGATCGAAGTGAAGCCAGGCGATGCCTTTAATCCTCTCGAGCATGAAGCCGTAAGCTCCGTAGGAACTGAAGGTGGTGAGGGTATCGAACCGCAACACCCTTCGACAGACTCAGGGTCTCCGCAGACTCCGAAGATCGAAAAGGTAGTCCAGAAAGGGTACAAAGTAGGGGACAGAGTAATCAAAGCCGCCAGAGTGACCGTTCGGTAATCATAGCGACGGTCATCCTGAGTGAAGTCGAAGGATCTCAGTTAAAACCTAACCAATATGTTTCTTCAAATCATGAAAGGAGGTGAGAACTATATGACACGCCATCTTATCCCATTCCCAACCCAAGAACTCAATCGTTTTTTCAGCGATGATGTCTTTGGACTCGGGGATTTTGCCCCAGCTCTCGATGTGTATCAGGACAAGGACAATGTGGTCGCAGAGCTTGCGATCCCTGGCATCGACCCGAGCAAAGTAGATATTGTCATCGAAAACGATGTGCTCTCGGTGAGTGGTACTGTCGAGACCAAAAACGAAGTCAAACGTGAGGACTATTACCGCAAGGAAGTCCGCACCGGAAGCTTCTCTCGAGCTGTCGTGCTCCCCATGGCCGTAAAAGGTGATGAGGCCCAAGCTCACTATGACAAGGGCGTTCTCACTATCACCATGCCCAAGGAGGAAGCCGTCAAGCCCAAGCGCATTGCGGTACAGGTGAAGTAACCTGCTTTCCTCGACTGCCTCAGCTTATTTCTGGGGCAGTTCATGGGAAACAGGGTTACTCCAATCAAGTTAATTAACGTAATTCACATCTAATCATACGTTTTATGGCAAAGATATTAGGTATCGATCTCGGGACGACCAACTCCGCCATGTCCATCGTGGAGGGTGGATCGCCCACAGTGATCGAAAACAAGGAAGGTAATCGCACCACACCATCGATGGTCGCGATCAGTAAGTCCGGTGAGCGCCTGGTGGGACTTCTCGCCAAGCGGCAAGCCGTGACCAACCCAGAGAATACGCTCTTCTCGGTCAAGCGCCTCATCGGCCGCCGTTTCGAGGACGACGAAGTACAGCGCGACATGAAGACACTTCCCTACAAGGTGATCAAGTCCGAACATGGTGTCAAAGTCGTGATGGGTGGTAAGGAATACAGTCCACAGGAAATTAGCGCTATGGTGCTTCAGAAGCTCAAAGCCGATGCCGAGGAAAAGCTCGGGGAGAAAATTACCGATGCTGTTATCACCGTCCCGGCCTATTTCGACGATGCTCAGCGCAAGGCCACCAAAGAAGCGGGTGAAATCGCTGGTCTCAATGTACGGCGTATTATCAATGAACCGACGGCTGCTGCTCTCGCTTATGGTTTCAACAAGAAAAAAGATGAGAAGATCGCCGTCTATGACCTCGGTGGTGGGACATTCGATATCTCGATCCTCGAAGTGTCCGAGGACACCGTCGAAGTGAAGTCAACCAATGGTGATACCCATCTCGGAGGAGACGACTTCGATCAGCGTGTTATTCACTGGATCCTCGATGAATTCAAGAAGCAAGAAGGTCTCGACCTCGGGAAAGACCCACTCGCCCTCCAGCGCATCAAGGAATCTGCCGAGAAAGCCAAGATTGAACTCTCGACCGCCATGGAAACCGAGATCAATCAGCCATTTATCACGAGTGGCGCCGATGGTCCCAAGCACCTCGTCATGAAACT
>CAZOFS010000001.1:2732-81730 GCA_964579335.1 uncultured Bdellovibrionales bacterium | reverse complement strand
TAGTGGACAGTGGCTCACCTGAACCAAGATGGAAAGCTTTAACCTTCCCTTACTATCACCAGAGACAAGTACTTGATTATATCCTCGACACCGTGCAGAGAACATATCCGGATGAGTTTCCTTCACGGGACGATGTATTTCAATTATTTCTGCAAGCTCATTTTGGTGGGTATCAATTCAAAGCTCTCGGCAGATTAATTGACGACACCTTTGGCCCAGATGCTTTTCGTGAAATTGGCGGAATGACCGGTACCAACCCTGAATCAGCTTACAGGGTTTTAGATTATCTGAAAAAACATACTCGACTTGAAGTAAGAAAATAGACTCTGTCTTTTGTTCCCTGTTTCTTGTTTTCTGTTTATTGTTCACTGTTTACTGCTCTATGAACATCCTCTTCCTTTCCCGAGCCTTTCCACCAACTATTGGTGGGATTGAAAAGCAAAATGCCGAAGTGGCTGAGTTTCTCGGGAAAAAAACCGAGCTCACGCTCATCGCCAATCGAAAAGGAAAAAGTTTTTTACCTCTCTTTTTGCCGTGGGCCATGCTCCAGATACTCGTCAAAGCCTCTCGACATGATGTGCTCCTCCTCGGTGATGGTGTCCTGGCACCACTCGGGGCTATTGCCAAGTTCCTTTTCCCACGCCTCACGGTCGTCTCGATCGTCCATGGCCTCGACCTGACTTTTGCCAAAAAGAGTGGCCTCATGGCCAAACTCTACGCCAGCATCAATCTCCCTTCACTTCGAAAGCTCGATGGCGTTATTTGCGTTAGCCAAGATACTAAAAAGATTGCGCTATCAGTTGGTATCAAAGAAGAGAGAGTCTTTGTCATCCCGAACGGGATTGATCCAGATTTCTTTGCCGGGAGTTACACCCGGGAAGAACTTGCCACATTCCTCGGTCGAGACCTCAGTGAAACCCGAGTCATCTTGCGTCTCGGCCGCTTCGTCAAACACAAAGGTGTAGAGTGGTTCATCCGAAATGTCATGCCGAAACTGAGAGATGATGTCATTCTCGTCGCCGCTGGTGGGGTCGCCAAGGGAACTCATCCCGGAGATCACAATATTTTTCCACTCTGTGAAGAGGCTATCAAAGAGCTTGGTTTAGAAAAACGAGTTCTCCTTTATCCAAATCTCGCTTGGGACAAAGTGAGGCTTCTTTTGAGCACGGCCGATATCGCTGTGTCGCCCAATATTCCCGTTCCTGGCAGCATGGAGGGCTTTGGCATCTCGGTCCTCGAAGCTTCTCTCAATCGCCTACCGATCGTCGTATCACGTCTCGAGGGACTCCAGGAAGCAGTGACCGATGGCGAAAACGGCCTCTTCGCTGAACCCGAGAATACTGAGGATTACGTCGCAAAAATTCAGTGGCTCCTCGAGGATGATGTCCGCCGCCAGGCTTTTGGTGAGCGTGCCCGCACTTACACTATCGATCATTTCCATTGGAACACCATTAGTGATCGGTATCTCGAAACACTACAAAAAATACAAGCCTTATGATCGAGACTATCCTTCTTTTTGCTACCCTCAGCTTGGCTTTCTTTCTGCCAGGTTGGCTCTTGCTTCGGCTGTGGCTCGGGAAGCAGTTTTCGTACCTCGAGGAGAGTATCTATGCATTTGCCCTCGGCCTCACACTCGCTAATTTTCTCCTCCTCGTACTCAACCATTTTGGCGTTGCGCTTTCTTCTATCACCCTCGCTACGAGCTTCATCTTGATCAATGCCGCCCTCGGTGGTTGGTATTACTCTCAAAGATCAGGGATTCCCAACACACCCCCTTCTCCATCACCCAACACCCATCAGCTATCACCTACCACCTGGCTGGTACTTACGGTCATGCTCGCCCTCACTATCGTAATCAAGGCTTATTACCTCATCCCAGCTGGCCTCCCCACAGCAACTGACATGGGCCATCACATGTATTGGTCGCAATACATCGTCGAGAAAGAATCGCTCCCCGTTTACCAAAAAATCGAAGTGGCGAGTGACCCTACCACTGGCGCCATCGCTGTCATTCCTCCCAAACCTATCGCCGACTTTATTATCGGTGAGCACATCCCCTTTGCTCTTGTCGCTCTCCTCTCTGGACTCTCCATCATCGGCTCCTTCCCTGTCCTCCTTCTCCTCATCATCAATCTCTTCTCGCTCCTCGCCATTCTCGCACTCACCCTCCGTCTCGGTCACAACCTGTGGAATGAACGCGAGCGCTCACTCTTCGTCGTCGGTACTTTCCTCTTCCTCGGCCCCCTCTTCGCCATCGCTTCACCTCAGGCCAAGTTCGTCTCGGGTGGCGTCGTCGGGAACCTCTTCGGGAATTTCTTTATCCCCCTCATTCTCCTCGCGCTCTATCTCGGCCTCCGTGAAGCGAAGCCGCGTTTGGTCGCTCTCGGACTCCTCCTCCTCGTGACCCTCGCTTACACCCATCACCTCTCGACCCTCATTCTCGGCTTTATCATCATTGGTATCGTCGTCATCGCCTGTCTCGGCGTTGCCCGCAATTTCTGGCCCACCTTCCGGGGCTGGCTTTTCACGTTCCTCAAACCATCAGTCGGCATCGTCATCGGCGGCATACTTTTCTTTGCCACGTTTATAGCGCTCCCGAGCTACCTCGACCGTGAAGCGATCGACTCAGCCATCGGAAGCCCGGTCAAAACCACCCGCACCGGCCTCACCTTCCTTCAGGTGAGTAACTCCATCGGCATTACCAAAATGGCTTTGGCCATAGCCGGCTTTGTACTCCTCTTGGTAACCCATCGCCGTTTTAGGGTTGATCCCCTCACCTTCGCCCTCGTGCTCGGCTGGGGTGGTATGCTCACCATCATGGCCATCGCTCCCAATCTCGTCTTCCTCGATATCCCATCGAACCGTGTGGGAAGCTATCTCGTCTACCCGACCGCGCTCCTCGCTGGCCTCGCCTTCATGTACTTGTTCCAAGCCTTGTCTGGAGCCAGATCCAAAGCCCTCGTAGCGAGCCTCGGCTCTCTCCTTATCATGGTCATCGTCGCCAATGGAGTCTTTGAAAACGGAGCGAGCCTCATCGACAAAAGCAAAGCCACCGAAGCCCAGGAAGTATTTACGGCTACCCGCTACTTGAGCGAACGCATGACGACAAGTGACATGATACTCAAGGATCACAACTATCTCGCCGCCGACGCCTGGATGAAACTTTTCTTCGTTCGTGATTATGGCTACCCGCTCTCACGCGGCCTCTTCTCGCGATATGAAGAAACTGGGAGTCGTCGTGAACGCTGTACCCTCGTCATGATCGCTTCGCCCAATAGCCCCGAAGCGAAACAATGCTTCACCGCAACTGGCACCAACTATATCGTCGTCAACCCCACCTTTGACGCCATCCAATTCGAAAAATCTCCCGATTTCACCAAGGTCTACGTAAGCGACCACGTCGTAGTGTTTAAACGAAAGGAATGAACTACCAATTTAGCCCTATCCAAAACAAAGCAGCTCTGACACAAGCTGTCGTCTATGTTGCTGAACATTCGAGTCAGATGTGCGAACGAATCATTGGTAAAACTTTACCCATCCACACTCTGACGGTGTTTACTCATACTGACATAGAGTTCGAACAACTCAAGTCTGTACTTGCCACCATGGGCACACCATATAATGAAAATAACGGCCCACGTGTCACACTTCATGAGTCAATTACTGTTGGGAATAATACAATTACTCACCTCCGGATCCGTCATCCTGACCTAGAACGGCCACAGGTTGGCTGCAATGACTTCGACGTTGAGAATTATGAAACATTTAAGTCTGAATATTTGGCAAAGCATCCTGAAAACCTTGTTCTTATCAAGCGACCAGAATATGAAATGATCGAAATCCGCCACCCTGATTTTGATGTTCTTGCCTACATCGTTTCAAAAAAGGATTGAGCAAAATACTTTGATCACCCAACTTATCCCCACTTTCTTTTGCTAATAAAAGAAAGTTTCAAAGAAAATTACCGTCCTAGTCTCACGATCCACGCTTTGTTACCGCTCACTTCCGGAAGTTTCATGCGCGAGTGACTAGATGAAACTTTGTTCCTCCAGTGAGCGAACAAAAGAGCTCATCTTCCGCCGCGGACGGTTTTGAATTCAAATCTCTTAAATCTGTCCGCTACTGGGAACGAACTGACTCGTTCTGTCCTTCCCGGAATATGACTTTCTCAGTTTCTGAACGCGAGAATGTCACCGGAAAGGACAGGTAACGAGTCGTGAGTGGGAAGTATAGGACAGCGGTTTTCTTTTCCCTATTTATTTTGGCGGCAAAAGAAATAGGGGCCAACCGGCAAGGGAAAGTGAAAATTTAAACTAACAAAGATTGAAAACTTTCTTTAAGCCACTGCTCATCGAGGTTACGGCCGATGAAGACAAGTTTGGTTTCGCGGGGCTCACCGGGGCGCCAGTCACGGTCGGGGGTAACGGTATAGAGGGTGTGGACACCTTGGAGCACTCCCCGCTTCCCTTCCCATTCATCGCTATAGACAATGCCCTTGTATCGGAGGAGATCTGGACCACATTTCTCAATCACTTCCCCGAGCCACGTATAAAGGACGTCAATCTCTACGGGTTTGCTCGTACGTACGACGACGGAGTTAATACCGTCGAGATGATCGGCATGATCATGCTCGTCCTCGGTGAGAAAGTCTTCGGGGAGGTGGCGGAAGCTGTTTTTGCCGAAAAGCTCCTCCAGTGACACACCCGACTGCACCGCTTCAAGGATTTTGGCTTCATGATTTAAGCCACTGATCCGCTCCCGTATTTTCTCCTTCCCCTCCTCGGTCAAGAGGTCGCATTTATTGAGAACAAGGATATCCGCCAGTGCGATTTGCTCCGCGGCGAGTGGAAGGTAGCCCAGCTGCTTCTCGATATGCTTGCCATCTACGACAGTCACGATCGCGTCAAGCTCATAGCAGGTCGCCACCACCTCATCGAGGAGGAAAGTTTGGATCAAGGGCAAGGGATCAGCCAGGCCAGTAGTTTCTATCACTACTCGGTCAAAGTTTTTCTTGGTCTCGCCTTCGATGCCAAGCTTTGATTTAGCAAGACGAGTCAAAGTATCAATGAGATCCACTCGTACTGTGCAGCACAGGCAGCCATTGTTGAGCTCAATCATCGACTCATCTCTGGCTACGATGAGGTCACCATCAATCCCCACTTGACCAAATTCATTGACGATCACCGCAATTTTCTCGCCATGAGCCTCGGCCAAGATACGGTTGAGAAGCGTCGTCTTGCCCGCCCCCAAAAACCCCGTGAGCAAAGTCACCGGAATCTTGGTATACGGTTTATCGGGTTGATGTGTGGTTTCCATAGTTAATAACAAAAATGAAGTCGCAACTACCATGTAGACCTTGGCATATTTTCTCTGCTTCGGCAATGCCTGACAGGGAGGGTCAAATCTACTATAATTGAGTCATGCTTCAAATAAGCCAAAAAACCTTTCTTCTGAGCAGTTTAGCCCTATTTTTTGTGGCTAGTGTCGTCCTATTTAGTCTGCACGATCGAGCCATGGACCCAAGCCAAACTGGCGACTGGTGGGCAGTACGGTTTGTTACGCTCGATAGCGAACGCAACCTCGCCTTTGAAGTTGAGAATTATAGCTCCACCACTACTGGGAGCTACCAAGTTGTGGTCGGTGACGCTGTGCGCGAAGAACAAACTTTTGCTGCCCCCACCAATACCGTAACCCAAGTCTCCCCGCAGTATCAACCCGAGGATACAGAACGAATTCGGATTGTCGTCACCCTCGGAGACAAAAAACAGTTCCTCTCTCGCTAAGATTCCCCTCTAGGCTAACCGTTATTTCCTATGACCAAAAAGGTCCTACTCGCTACTCGCCCACTCGTCCCACCCTGGGATGAGGCTTCCAAAAACTTTGCTTATTTCCTCGGCCGTGAGGTACGCGATCATAAGCTGACACTTCTCACTACCCGAGAAAAGCTTGCAGGCCTTCCAGCAACCGTCACTGAGGAACCTATTTTCAACGGCAGCCATCTCACCTTCGGGGCCAAAGTAGCCCTCTTTCGTTATCTCTGTTCTGTACGCGGAAACTTTGACATCACTCACTACCTCTTCACCCCGACCAAACAGAACTCCACATTTATCAAGCTCTTGGCTCGTCCCAGCCGAGGAAAAACTCTCCAAACTATCGCGACACTCCGTGAAGATCTCTATACGCCGGAGGAACTCCGCTCACTCCTCTTTGCTGACCACCTCACCGTCTACACTGATCTCACCAAGAAAAAACTTGAAAATCTCGGTCTCGACAATGTGACTCGCATTTACCCTGGCATCGACCTCGATCTCTATCGGCCTGGAGCCAAAGATCCTGCAGTCCTTACAAGCTACCAGCTACAAGCTGCTGACTTCCTGGTCATCTATCCCGGTGAATACACTCGCCTCGGTGCGACCGACATGCTCTTCACAGCTTTTTCAGACTATTTCCAAAAAAATCCGAACTCAAATATCAAATTCCTCTTTGCTTGCCGCATCAAGAATGATGCCGACCGGACCAAACGAGAAGAGCTCCAAGCAAAAGTAAAACAACTTGATCTCGAACGTCACATCCTCTTCCAGGCCGAACATGCCACAACCAACATGGCCGCTCTCTACAATACAGCCGATGTCGTCCTCTTTCCAGTCGAGAATCTCCGTGGCAAATTCGATGTTCCCCTTATCATTATCGAGGCCTATGCCTGTGGTAAACCAGTCATCCTCTCCGACCTCCCCCAGTTTGCTGAATTTACAAATCACGATATTTGTGTTACTATCCCCAAGGATTCAGGGACCAAACTCATCGAATCCGTGGCTAATCTAAGCCAAAATAAGGCTGAGTGTGAGCGCCTCGGAGCCAATGCTCGGCGTTTCGTCCAAGAACACTTTGACCTCAAAAACACTGCCCAGCAGTACGAGGAACTCTACGCATCACTGTAAGATTTTGCGTTGTTATGTTGATTCAAATTTCACCTAACCAAATCCAACTTTCAGCATCCTTACTCGGGTCCGATGAGGCCTGGGTTTGGGTTGGTTCGGCCTATAGCCCACTCGACAATGATGATACTCGCGTAAAAGAAACCCGCGACCTCATGGAAAAATACTATCCTCATGTTCCCTGTGGTATGTGGGTAGGTAACAAGGAAGAGAACGGGATGAAACCGCTGGTTTCCCGTGATGGTTTCTACACCCTCGATGTATCATGGTGGCCAGCTGGCGTATACCGAATAAATCTCCACAGTAGTGCCGGGATAGAATCCCCCTACGGTTCAAAGCTCCGTCCAGAAAAGAGAGATCAAGAATGTTCTTGGGCTCCTTTGGAGAAATTCCAATCAGAACTCGCCAAGTTTCTTCATAAAGAAGAAAATGGGGCTGGTTACTCACTACGTTTTCTGATTCGTCCAAATCGTACCCTCGAAGCTTTCGGCGATACACAATAACCTCACACTGCCATGTACGAAGGAGCGTTTAAAAAAATTTCAGAACATAAGAGTGAGATGAAGACGGAGAAAATGAAAGTCCCTGTCATTTTTCACATTGGCGAAAAACTCATGCCCAATGAATCGACCCTCGCTCAGCTCGAAAGCGTCGCTGGGAACGACTCTGTCTCACAACATATCGCTGCCATGGCCGATGTGCACAGTAAACCTGGTCGCAAAAATGCCACCGGCACCACAGTCGTTTCCGAAAAATACATCCTTCCTCAGGTGAACGACTCCGATCCGGCTTGTGGGATGCGCCTCGTCCGGCTCAATCTCGATGAGAGCAATATCACCCCTGAGGAAATTGATCGGGTATTCCAGGCCGCTACCAAAACCGTACCAACCAAAAAGTACGTTGGCACCGTCCTTCCCTTCCGCGTCATTGTCGATATCTGTCGTCTTGGCATCCAACCATTGATCGACTATCTCGGGATCAAGACCAAGAACGAAGCCCAAAATAGTATCGATCGTGGCAACTTTTTTGAAACTCCGCCTTCACGCCGACACATCCTGAATATCATTCCACCGCTCTTTCTCTTCTTTGCTCAATTCCGCTCTGGGATTATCGGCGCCGCTGGTAATCACTTCCTTGATCTCATGAAGGTAACCGATATCGTCGATCCTGAGGTGGCCACCAAGTTTAACCTTCGGAAGGGTCAGTATCTCCTCATGGTCCACTGCGGCTCGGGGATCCTCGGTCAGTACAATATGTACATGTACACCGCCAAAAAGCGCGAGCACCTCTCGACCGCTATCCTCATGAATCTCGGACGCTTCTTGTGGCTTACCCCTTTCAAGCGAACAATTCAAACTATCGCAGAAAAGATTCGCACCTCAGACTTTGGTAAAAAAGAGCCTCTTATTACCTTTGATGGCAATGGCAAAGATGGTCACCTCTATATGGAGGTGCGCAAAGCTTGCTCCAATTTCGCCCATGCCAATCGCGCCACTATCACTCACAACTTCGTCACCACCGCTGAGAAGATCCTGGGTCGCACAGTTGAAGCCGATCTCCTCTATGATATGCCCCATATCCTTGTCTCGGAGGAGGAGCATTACGGGAAACGTATGTGGGTGCACAGGAATGGTACCAGCCGAGCCTACGGCCGTGAGCGCATGGCCGATCACCCTCTTTTCAAAGAAACGGGTGAGCCAGCCTTTATCCCGACCTCTATGTCGACCGAGGCCTACCTCTGCGTTGGCCAAGACGGCAATGTCACGAGCTTCTTTTCGTGCAATCATGGCGCCGGGAAATCGGCCAAAAAAACTGAGGATCTTGTTCCAGAAAGCAAAGAGGAGCTTCACGAGAAACTCAAAACAAAGGGTGTAAAACTCTACAATGGTCGTTCATCCAAAGTCATTGAACAGGATTCGTCTCACTACAAACGGGCCGAGGATGTCATCGAAAGCGTCGTCGCAAATGATGTCGTCAAACCCGTCGTCAAGCTCCAGCCTATTTCGGTGATAATGTACTAGCTTCCTTAAAGCTTGTACCATATAACTTGGAACATCCAAATTGTCTAGCAGTTGGTTTGCGTCAAGCTTTATGTTTTAAGTTATAAGCTTTATGAGAATCATCACTTTCTCTGGTGTTGACGGGAGCGGCAAGAGCACCCAGCTCGAAAGGCTGCGCACCAAACTCATGTCTCAAGGGAAGCAAGTAGCCTACTTTCATGCGGTAGCCTTTAGCCTACCCGAGACACTGCGTACCAAACTCTTTGGATCGAGAGCGGTGGGCACAGCCAAGGCAGGGGTCAAGAGTAGCCTCATCGGAATTGGGCTACGCAAAATAGTGCTCTTCATCGACCTCTGGCGTTTCCGGCGTTTCGTAAAACGACTGGAAAAGCTGGGGACCGAATACCTCCTCTCTGATCGCTATTTCTATGACACGCTCGTCAATATCGCTTACCTCGATACGACGGGTCTCGATACTCCCTTTATGCGCTTCATCGCCAAACATACCCCTAAGCCTACCCAAGCCTTTTACCTCCGAGTCACGCCTGAGAAAGTCATGGAGCGGGAACGTGCGCCTGAGCAAGGCCTCCAGTACCTCAAAGACAAAACTCGTCTCTTTGACCAAGCTAGAGAGAGCTGGCACTTCATTACCCTCGATGCCGATCAATCTATGGATGAGATAACCAATCAGATACAGGTTGGATAATGTTATGAAACACTCTTTTGCCAAAGCTGTCGTCTGGCTTTCGATCGCTGAGATTGTCTACAATCTCTCGGGGTACGTCGTGCACGCTTTGACGGGCCGCTTTCTCGGACCAGCCGAGTATGGCCGTTATGGAATCGTCATCACTCTCACCACCATGCTCATCGTCCTGGTGGGAAATGGTATCCCGACCGCCATGTCCAAATACCTCTCGGGCATATCCGAAAAAGAGCCAGGAAAAATTTATGGGATCCGACAAAGCGCCATGCACCTCCAGGTCGTCCTCATCGGTGGTCTCACCCTCCTCTTTTACTTCGCCGCACCGCTCATCGCAGCGCTCCTACGTGATGAAAGCCTCACACCCCTGCTTAAACTTTCCAGTCTCATCATTCCCACCTTCGCTGCTGCTTCGTTCAATCTCTACTTCTTTATTGGTCTTCATTTCTTCCGCGTCCAGGCTTTTCTCAAAATCTTGCGTTCGTTCGCCCGTGTCATTTTTATCGCTGGTTTAGCGCTCACGAGCGGGGTGACCGGCGCCGTAACCGGCAATATCCTCGCCCCCCTCACAGTCTTCCTCGTCGGCCTTGCCCTCGAACCCTGGCTCATGCGGCGTTTTTACCCCGAAGCCGTCCATGCCAAAGCCACCACACCCCACTTCCCTTGGCGTGACATCATCTCACATGCACTCCCGCTCACCCTCTTCCTCCTCTTCTACGAACTTATCCTTACTATCGATCTCTTTCTGGTCAAAATCCTCTTGGCTGACGATCACCTTACTGGGCTTTACAACGCTGCAGTAACCGTCGGCCGCATCCCGTACTATCTCTTCTACGCGCTCGCCCTCGCACTCCTCCCCACGATCGCCAAAACCGAAGCCCACCGCGACACCGCCGCTACCAAGAAACTTCTCCAGCAGTCGCTTCGCCTTATGCTCTTTCTCCTCGTGCCACTCGTGACACTCCTCGCGCTCTATGCGCCTGAGACGCTTCATCTCTTCTACGGTCAGGCCTTCTTCCAGGCAGCCCTTCCTATGACGATCCTCGCAGTCGGCGTCGGGGCGCTCACCGTTTTCTATGTCTTTACCTTTGCCCTGAATGGCGCGGGGCTGCTGCGTTTCCCGCTCGTGCTCGCTATCGGTGGAGTAGTACTCGGCCTCATACTTAATCTAGTCCTCATCCCACTCTACGGACTCATTGGGGCGGCTATGGCCGTTACCACCGTCTCCATCCTCCTCATGCTTGGTATCCTTGGTAAAGTCTTCACCCACTTTGAGCTTGACTTCCCCTGGCGCACAGCTCTCTTCGCCGCGCTCGGTGCCATTCTCATTGTCCTACTAAGTCACTTCCTCCCCGCCGGCCACTGGTTTATCCTCTCCTCCCTCCTCCTTGGGTTCCTCTACCTCGGCTTTCTCTACCTCACCCGCGCCATGACCAAGGACGATATCGCCCCCGCCCTCCAGCTCTTCAAACGCTCAACTTAGTCAAAAAGAGCAATATTCTCTCAAAAAGTGGCTTACCCAAGCCTCTTTTTAGTATAGACAAGATATTAAAAGTATGCTATTATATAATGTCGCAATTCGCGGCAAACCACCGAAAGGTACTAAGATGATCGGTCTCTCCCTGTCCCTTTGCATCGCAGACGTGCTGGACGGCGAGGTCGTTCAAAGCGACATCGAATACATCGTCTCCGGCACGTGCGCGGGCAACCTGGAAGTGTTCCAAGGGGTGTTGGCGGATTACGCCAAGGCCTACTGGAGAAAGGCTCCGGGAGAAGGCGTGCGGATCGCTCTCGAGCTCTACCACGCGGGGAAGATCCACCAACCCAGACTCGAGAACTCGAACCACTTTCCGTTGCGTGCCAACAGGGTTCGCTGGGTCAAATCGGAAGACGAGATCGTCTGGTACGACTCCGCTGAACAAGATGCCGACTGGGCCGAGCGCTATATGACAGGCGCCTGACCGCGCCGTACATCCACAGCCGCTCTAAAGGAGCTGTAACGACCCCGAACCGTCTCACGGTACTCGGGGCTCGTCTTTTTTATGGCAAGATTTCCAAACCTTTTTCGGCGGTGAAGTTAAGATTCTTTTCGGCTACTTCAAGTTTGCCTTCAAGAGAAATTTGCATTTCGAGAGCCACTGATTTTTTGCTCGCGTCACCCGTTTGGAACTTTTCAAAGGCTGAGCCAAGCGAGAAATAAAATGGGACACCGTCAACCAGCTTTTGTTCAAATGGAGCCATAACACCAGTACCAATCACGAGCGATACTCCAGCTTGAACCAAATCACGCACCAGCGCTTCTCGCTTGGGAGTCATCACCTTCCCTTGTTTCTCATCCCAAGAGAGAAGTACCACCACCGGCTCATTGTTTGACGTGAAAGGAGTGATCGCCTGGCGGAGGACGTCGAGATTCTCGCCCTCACGATAATCTACCCAATGGAGTACTCTCTCACCCAGCTGTGTCTCAGCAATCCTCACCCCGCCCGACACCGCTCCGATGGTTTGAATATTGGCATAGGCCAAATTAGCCCCAGTTTTTTTGAAGGCATCGGGATTAATTTGTATTTGAGCTGGACTAGCACTCACATGAAGCGCGCGGATATTGGCGCCAGCGAAAATATTACCAAAGCGCACGGGGAAAGAATACTCGCTCGTCATCTGAGGAGGAGGCAAGGGATCCTCGGCCCCACCGAGAGGGTAGCGAAGATCGCCGATGATAGCCGCATAGCTCATGGCTCTTTCGAGGAGCCCCGCGACAAGACGTTCATCTCCTGAGCGGACCGCGACTTCGCGCACCCGTGGGTAGTAACCCAAGTGACCGAGGAATAGAGCTTTGGCTTCACCTTGGACCTCTGGCCATTGCAAAGTCTCGAGTTCTAATCCAAAGAGTTTCCCCATATCAGGTTGGGGCCAGAAGCGACTGGTCCAGCCAAGGAGTGAGAAACGGCACATGGGTGAGGCGAGCGTCTCACGGATTTTTTGTTGCAGCGCCTCAAGCTCGGATAGCTGAGCGGTAAGCGTAAGCTGATTGGGTTCATAGAGAGTGCCTTTGGCTTGACCCAGCTCAGTACGGAGCCTATCAAGTGCTTCCAGGGTTCGATTGAGCTCGGCCACATCCCCTTCGACACCCAAAAGATAGCAGGTCCAAGCCGAGCGCTTGGCTGCGAGAGAAGTTACTTCTTGTTTCCCATTCTCAGTCAGTTGATTGAGTGTCTGAAACAATGGCTCAAGCCTCGTTCGTTCTTCAGTGGCATACTGTGCTACTTTTGTTGTACGAAATTCGATCGATTTACTCAGGCGATC
This sequence comes from uncultured Bdellovibrionales bacterium, assembly GCA_964579335.1. Classification (GTDB taxonomy): domain Bacteria; phylum Patescibacteriota; class Minisyncoccia; order Moranbacterales; family UBA1568; genus SSEF01. Next base: position 68,792 of record CAZOFS010000001.1, on the reverse strand, counting down.
AGCGAGTACGGCTTCACTCAGATTGAGGGTCGCTTTGCGCTCAGCGATGAGAGCTTCCTGCTCCGCTGCTTCTTTTTCAAAAGCCAAGCGCTCTTCATCAGTCAAAATTTTACAGGCAGGAGCAATCTCACCTGACTTATTGTTCTGATACACATTGTTCAGAATTTTGAGTGAATTGAGATAATAAAAACTTGAGTCAAGCCGTCCCTTAGGAGCCTTGCACTCTACTCCCCAATCATTTTTGGAAAAGGTATTGCCTTCCACGCGGACATTACCGAGTTTCTTGGCTCCATCAAAAAACTGGGCCGCTACTCCACTAGCCCCATTCCCCGAAAACGTATTGTCGGTAATGGCCATCTCAGCACTCCCGAGAATAATCTCTATGCCTGATTCGGCATTGTTGCGGAAATTACTCTTTTTGATATAGCCACTCACGTTTTCGCGAATGTCGATACCCTCTTCGCGACCGCCCACCACTTCTACTCCTTCAATCTCGACCCTCGTCCCAGCCTGGAGGTACATGCCCTTACCTGCCTTTTCAATCATCGAATCCCGCAACACCAAGACCGTGTTCCCCGGCTCGGTTTTGATAGCAGTCCGGCTGATATCCTTGAACCGCAGATTTTCGAGTACGACACGAGCGTTTTTGGTCACCAACACGTCTCCAGCCCCACTGAAACCCAGCTTTTTGAGCTCAACTCCATCCGCCAAAATCATATCACCCGTGATGGTAACTTGTTTGGGATCGCTCCCGACGATGGTGGTATCTTTGGGTATGGTCACCTCTCCGCCATAGCTCCCGGAAGCTACATAAACCTTTTTTCCTCGATCATCATCAATCGCTTCGATGGCGTCTTTGATTGAGCCAAACGGATCATCTTCTCCTCCATCACCATTCTCGCCCTCTTTGACGTAGTAGTCATAACTCGCTCCTTGTACGGTGGAGGGGTAAGCTGCAAGGAGAAAACCTAGAGCAAGCAGACCCAAGAAACATTGGGGCGCAAAGAAACGCTTGAGTAAAGATCGATACATCATATCACTCATCCTGTACATCCTCGGCTGGATCATCACTGTCTTTGTTTGGTTCTTCCCGAGAAAGGAACTCACGCAGCGTATAGCGTGGGGCCACACGGGAACGAATTGGCTTTTCGGGAGCGAAGAAATCCTGGCGCTCGGCTGTAATTGATTCTTGCTTGGGTACAAGTTCGATCGCCACCAGCGTTCCAAAAGAAATGGTTTCACCGACCGTATAATGCGGCAGATACTTCTCGAGTGCGTCAGTATGGTCTGAGGTAGCCCGAATGATGAGGAAATAGAGGCCTTCTCGGTAAATATGAGTTATACCGAGACCATCACTCTCTAGCCTACGCTGATCGAGGTGATACTTGAGCGCTCGTTCATAATGCGACTCACTCGCCATATAAATCGGTAGGCTACTCTCCTGTGAGCGCCGTGCGAGGAAGTCCGCAATGGCTTTTTGTTGCTCGAGCGTCACCCGAGTCGGCTCTTTGAGGATGCGATCAGGGGCACTGACGACTGCTTCGGTCCCAGCCCGTGATAATTCATCAAAACGAGCGAGGAGAAAATGGAGATTGGTGAAGATAAAAAATCCTATTACCCCTCCCATGAGTGCTCTCCCCAGTCGGACTGAGAAAAAAAGTCTTTGTAAAACAAGAATGAAACAACCCAAAAGCAAGAAAAAGAGCGGGGCATTTGGGAGAAAAAAACGAGGAGCAATGCCATAGGAGAGAGGGAGGTAAAGCACAAAAGTAACCCCAAACCAGAGAAGGGCCAAGAGTAAGAGGTCCTTCTTCTTTGTTTCTGTCTCCCGCCACCAGAGATAGGTTAGCGAGAGGAGTGCCAAACCCAAGAGGATAATAGCTGCTACCCCATACCATTTCCCTCGATCACACTTGGCATCACAGACCGAACCAATCACACCGTCGGAGAGGATAATCGAGGGGAAAGTCGCCCCCTCAAAACCGGTAAGAATGACTACACTATGGAGACCAAACTCGCTCACATTCCGTACTGCCTTTTCAATCAGTGGATGATCTTCTTTCTCAGACTTTTCCGTAAGAGCTGCCACAAACTCACGGGCATTGTCACCACCCGTGGCTATTTCATTCAACATCATTGGAAGATACAGGAGGGCTACAATACCAAACGCCCCCACCCAAAACTTGAGAGCGATACGCGGACGTTTGATGAGGAGGAGAAGCACGGCGATGGTCGGAAGGGCGAGGAAGGCGAGGAAGTGCATATGGGTCGCCAAAGCAAGCGCGAATCCAGAGAGAAGGAGCCACCGGCCCCGATGTGATTCCTCATCATCTACCGCGCGAAGCAAAGCATAGAAACCGAGGAGTGAGAAAAACGGCACGAGGTTAGGATTCCAAGCAAAGCGACCATACATAACCATAAAAGTAGAGACTGCCATGAGTCCGAGGAGTCCCAAAGCAAGCGGCACGGGGAAAAATCGCCGGGCCAAAAGATAAAACAAAGGTAGAGAGAGAATGGAAAAGAAGGCTACCATGGCTGCACTCCCCACTACCGAGTCACCCAGCAAGAGTGAGCCAAGGTATTCGAGCCAGTAGAAACCTGGGCCGAGACGGAGGAAAGTCCCGCCAGCCCGAGGACCCAAAAGCGGGAGATCAGCTAGATCGCCCTCGAGAGCGATATCGATCACCCGCACGTCTCGAGCCTGATCGAGTTCGAAGTGAAGCCAATCATCGAGGTGATACACCCGAAGCCAAGCACCAAGTCCTACGATGAGAAAAATCATTCCCCACACTACTTGCTTTTTTGACCAATGCATGTGATTCCTTTTTGGAAGAAATTACGCTATACTGAGGCTGTTTTGAGTCCCCTGACCTCTTTATTTTACGCCGTTTTTGGCGCTTGTCTACGTTTTTTTATGTTACGACCCACTCCTCTTTTCATCCTCCGATCACTCCTCACTCTCATTACCCTTCTCTTTGTTGCCCAACCCTGGCTACCCTTAGCTAGATTGAGTTGGTTTTTGAGTAATGATTGCTTCTATGTGACGTTTCCCATCCTCAGTATCATGACTACTTGGATCACCTGGCAACACAGCCGTCATATTGATACTCTTTTGTGCCGCAGTCTTCTCATTTCTTTTTTCCCCGTAGCATTCATACTCAGTATTGGTCTCATATTAGCTCGAGAGTTCCATTATCTCGTTGATCTCTCTGTCGGACTCTATGTCATAGGAATATTTACTTACTGGGCGAGAAACTTCATTGTACGCGAAAAGCACGAATCAAATGATACTGAACCAACCACTATTCTCTCTCCTCTCTCCTGGCACGACCACGGAAGCCGCTGGGCACTCTTGTGGATAACGGGACTGACACTGGTCTTTCTCCTCTTTGGCCTCCAGAACCTGGCCCGTTTTGCTGCCGTCGATGAACCACTCTGGCTCGATGGTCGAATTGGTAAATTTTGGAAACACCTCTCGGCCCAGGCTATGGAGAGAACTCTCGTGAGCGATAAACCAGGCATCACTATCGTTTGGAGCACTGGCCCAGCACTCCTCGTAGTAGATCCGAGCCACTATCGCGACACTCGCTACGAATATCAGGCCAAAAACCCTGCGCTCAAAATCGAGCATTTTTATCTCGCCTTTCGCCTACCACTCCTTATCGTCATCACTTGCTTACTTCCCCTCTTTTATCTCCTTCTCTTCCCTCTCATCGGACCCAAGGCGGCTCTCATAAGCTATGCTGGGATCACGCTCGCCCCAATACTCATTGGGATCAGTAAAATCGTTAATCCTGATTCACTCCTCTGGATATTTGCCCCCCTCTCACTCCTCGCCTATCTCGTCTTCATTGAAAAAAAGGTTTGGCGCTTCCTCGTGCTCTCGGGTGTTCTTTTTGGACTAGCTCTCCTCACCAAATACGTGGCGAACTTTTTGGTTGTCTTCTTGTTTGGCCTCGTCTTCCTCTACCCAATTTGGAAAGGTCATGCCACGCCCAAGACGCTCAAACATTCCCTTCAGGCTTTTTTTATTTGGCTCGGCATTGGCCTCAGCGTCCTTTATGTGGCGGTCCCCGCCTTTTGGGTCAACCCAGCCCGTCTCCTCACGAGCACTATTTTCAGCCAAGCATTTGAGAAAGTAGCTTGGCTCTTCATCACCATTATTCTCATCGTCTTTTTGGATCAACTCCTCTTCAAGAGTCGTTTCAGCACCAAAGTTATTCATTGGCTGGAATGCTCAGCTCAAGTGATTACCATCCTCATCCTCACGACATTTAGCCTCCTCTTTGCCTTTGTCTTTATCAATGGGATAACTGGTATGCCTTGGCTCAACTTCACTGAAATTCTCACCTCACCCAAAAGTATTTCCAAATTCTATGGCCTCGTGTCTATCTTTCTTGCACACGGCTATCCACTCCTCTTTGGCTCTGTCCCCCTCATTGTTCTCGGAAGCCTCATCGCTATCGTCAAAACCTGGCGCACGAGCCCCGCTGGGCGAGGAGTCACCGAACGCCTCGTACTCATACTTCTCCTCTTTATCCTCCTCTTCTATCTCGGCTCTACGATCAATGAAGTAGCCCTCATCAACCGCTATCAAATCATGCTCTATCCTCTCCTTGCCATACTCAGTGGTATTGGCCTCACCTGGGGCCTCAAGACGCTCTTGGAGCGCTTTCACCGATCTCTCGATACTCCTTCTCTCTGGCACCCAACCTTGCTAACTCTCGTCCTCCTCCTGGTATTCTCACCACTCACCACTCCATTCCCCCTTTCCTACAATTCATCCTTGCTCCCCAACACTCTGTCGGTCGATGTCAAAGATATGGGGGCAGGCAGTTATGAAGCAGCCGAATACCTCAACAGACTCCCAAACGCACACGTCACTGCTATCTGGACTGACAAGAGCGGTGTATGCAAATTCTATATTGGTCCCTGTTTTGATGGTTTCAACTTCAAAAAAATTGAAGGGTATTCCGTGCGCTACCTTGTACTCTCTTCTGGTCGTGAATCTCGCATTCGTAATCGAGTGAATCCTATTGATGCTCCATCCGAAACTCATGTTCAAGATTTCACCCATCTCGATAGCTATTATCAGCGTGATGATGCTTTCTATACCATTAACATCAATGGTCGTTCAGGCCAAACGGTCAAAGTATTTCATCTCAATCCCTAATCCTTCTCCCTATGTCACGTTCAGCTGCCATTAGTCTCGCCTTCCTTACCGCGTTTCTCTTCGCCAGTTTTGGCTGGTACCATCTCGGAAAATTTGAGACCACCGATGAACATCTCTGGAAATACAAACGCATCGGCGACTACTGGGAAGGCTGGCGCGACTGGAAACTCGAGAAAACCTACATCAATGACAAACCCGGCATCACCGTCGCTATCTTTTCTGGCATCGGCCTCATCCCCGACGCTCATCCCGAACGAAGCGAACTCGTCGCCCTCCCACCCGAGGAGGCCAAATTTTTTGAGGACTACCGGGAAGATCAGACCGAACTCGTCAATATTCGCTTCCGTCTCCCCATTCTTGTCGTCAGTACCATCGCCCTCATCGCCTTTTTCTTTTTCATCCACTCTATCTTCCAATCAACCACCATCGCACTCCTCGCTACCATCCTCATCGGTCTCAATCCTATCCTCGTGGGGATCGCCCAGGTGATCAACCCTGACAGCTTTTTCTGGATCTTCGGTTTCCTCTCGGTACTCTCGTACCTCGGCTTCCTCTTTCGTGGTCATCCCCGCCTGCTCCTCGTGACTGGTCTCATGACTGGCTTCGCGCTCCTCTCCAAATACACGGCTTTCCTCCTCTTTCCTCTCTTCGGACTCTTGCTCTTGGGCTATGCGCTGTTTGCTACCGATGAAGCCAAGGCTACGCTCACTCGTCATAATACCTGGAAACACTTCCTCGCCCTCCTCAAGATTTTTGGCCTAGCTACCCTAACTTTTTTCATAGTACTCCCAGCCACCTTTCTCGACCCCAGCCTCTTCTTCAAAGGAGCTTCACAATTTTTTACCGCCAAACATGTACCCTACTGGGTAGCTCTACTCGTCCTCGGTAGCATCACCAGTTTTCTCGCTTGGAAATGGTGCACTGATGATCGGTTGGCGAAATTCCAGGTTTGGATCAGAAATTTCCAATCAGTCATTACCAAAACTGTAGTCATCCTCTTTAGTACGGTGTTTCTCATAACCATCGTTAACGCCTGGACTGGTCAGGCTTTGGTTCCAGTCGAAGCTCTCAAAGATGCGGCTTATGCCAATGAACCCCAGGCCTTCAACTTCAAACCCGTACTCCTCAAGACGGCCCCATTTTGGGAAAAGTGGTTTGCAATTGGCATCATGGAAATCTCACCCTTAGTGTTTTCACTCACTCCCATCGTATTCCTCGCCCTCCTCCTTGGCTTGATTGGCCTCTGGCGCGATATCTTCAGTCCTCGCACCAAGACCGTACTGCTAGCGGTATTTTCATTCGTTATCTTGTATCTCGTAGCGACCTATTTTGCCAAGGTAGTGACCAATGCCCGCTATATGATTTTCCTCTTCCCACTCTTAGCCCTCGCCGGAGCCCTCACCATCGATGAATGGGTGCGTCGCTTGGTACCAGCAAAACTTCACGAGAAAGCCTGGATCGCTCTCGCTCTCTTCTTCCTCATCCTCGGTGCCATTACCTTGTGGCAGCTCCGACCATTTTATTTCAGCTATACCAACTTCCTTCTGCCAAACGAACAATCCATCCATGACTCCTGGGGCCATGGCTTCTATGAGGCAGCCGAATATCTCAACACGCTCCCCGATGCGAAGAACCTCATCATCTGGTCCAATAGTAATACCGTCTGCCGTTTCTTCGTTGGCAAGTGTCTCCAGTCACGCCAAATCGATCTCGCCCAAGTTACTCCCGATTACTTCGTCATGTCCAAACGCGGGGTCATCAAAGTCCGCAATCAGCCCGTGCTCAAAAACAACCCCTGGCCCAAACGTGATACCGCTTACTACGTAGATAAGGTCCAAAACCGTCCCGATTGGGAACTCCTCATCAACGGTCGCCCAGACAACTTCGTCAACATCGTCCGGTTTGAGAAGGAGTGATCACTACTAAGAATGAGGGGCAAAGGACGAGTGGGTGAGTAGGTTTGAACGCAGGAATTTCTATTGTAGCCAGCCCAAAAAGAACTAGTAGTAATACTGCCTCGTAGTCTCGTTAAATCCAACTGACTCGTTCGTACCACGCGATCTAGAAATTTCGAGTACAAACCGACGAGTCCTATTCAATAACTTGAGATAAACTAAGCGCCTGTTTATTAGCAACTCTTTTGAATCGTAGATACGCTGGGACGGCGATGAATGAGAGGAGCATCTGGAGGAGACGGGAGAGGAGGGCTGCGGTTACCGCAAGCTCAGGCGAGGCACCGACCAGACCAAAAACGAGGATATACGACCATTCTTTGACACCGATATTGTTGACCGAGATAGGAATATTGGCAATGAGGGTCGCGAGAAAGATACAGCCAAAGAAAGTAAGGAGTGGGAACGGGGCCCCGAGCGCCTGCCAGAGAAAAAGGTTGGACAGCCCAACGCCAATCCCAAGAAAGACGAGTGAGTAGAGAAGCGACTTCAGATAGAGATCGATCTCAATTAAGGGCCGGAAGCGCTCGATCATTTGTTTGATACGTTCAAAGATCGCAAACGGTACCCAATCAACAATGAGGAGGACTAGTTCAAAGAGGCCCGTAAACCAAAAAAGCGATATAAGAATACACACCGTCATACTGATAATGACGAGCCCAATAATGATGAGAATTGGATCAGCGATAAACGCTTGCCACGGCAATAAGAAGAGTCCTACCGCTGCTGAGAGAAAGAGAGCAAGGAGTCCACTCAGGCGATCAAAGAGAACGACGGTAAAGGCTTCAAAACGTTTCCCGGGCTCGCTCATCCACAGAGTCCGGTACGTATCTCCACCGATCGTCGATGGGAGGAAATTATTAATAAAGGCTCCCGAAAGATAGCTGAAAAATCCATCCCGAAGCGAGAAGGTGAAGCCTTGGGTCTTGGCAATCATTTGCCATTTGGCCGCCGAGAGAAGATTGCCTACGAGTTGGAGCACGCAGTAGAGTCCAATAAGCGGCAACGAAACCTGCTTGAGAATCCCAAGAACCGTAATCCAGTCAACATGTCCAATAAGCCACCAGACAAGAAGTCCAGCTATCCCCCACTTAAGTATCTGTTTCAAAGTTAAGGACATTAAGCTGTTTTGGTGATTACGCTTTCAAGTACACGATAAAAAGCTTGGGCAGTTTTATCCCAGCCCTGTGCCTCGGCTTTGGCCCGGCTCGCAACGCCATACTCGGTGATAAGATGTTTGTTTTTGAGGAATACTTCGATAGCCTGAGCCAAAGCATCAGCTGACTTCTCTGGAACAATCAGACCATTTTTGCCTTCAGTCACAAGCTCAGCCGTACCACCGGTCGGTGTGGCAATGATAGGGAGTCCCGAGGCGAGCGCCTCAAGCATAGCATTACTCATCCCTTCATTGAGTGATGGAAGGACAAAGAGCGAGGCTTCCTGATAATGTGGGGCCGTCTCTTCTCTCGGGACACGCCCGAGAAAAGTGACATGAGCCTCAAGCTTCAATTCTTTCACAAGCGCTTCCAAACTTGGGCGTGCCTCACCATCTCCCATGATCTTGAGCCGGAGTTCCGGGTAATGCGGTATGAGCTCGGCTACCGCCTCGATCAGATACTTGAGTCCTTTGCGTTCTGTCACGCGTGAAGCTCCGGGGGTAATGATACATTCCCCCACTGGGCGCTTGGTTGGGTCAGGCATAAATTGCCTCGTGTCGACTCCGTTTTCGATAATGGTAAAAACTTGTCGTGGATCGGTTTGGCGGGCCAAGGCCGCGAGTCCCTCGCTATTGGGTACCACCGCTCCTGCTCCTCTCCAAATGAGACGAATGACTGGGCGAAGCAGTGGGTACAACCAGGTAAATTTGCGACTATAGCCAGGGACATCGGACCCGCGGAGAGCAACGACATACGGAATGCCAAAGCTCTGTCGAAAAAGCCAGGCGATAAAACCGGAGGGCACGCCAAAAAAAGCGAGGGTCACGTCAAAAGGCGCTTGTTCACGTAAAAGTTTCCGCCCAAACCACCAGGCTTTGACGCTATAAAGCACAATGTCTTTGATAGACTGATGATGAAGACGTTTTGAATCTTTTCCGATAGGTAAACGATGCACATACACTTTGCCTCCGACTCGCTCATGTTCGAGATGTGCCGTAATACTCGAGGTAATGAGATGCACCTCGAGATCACTGTCCCGCGACCATTCCGCCAGGAGCTGAGCCGTGGCATTGGCCGCCCCGCCCCCCAAAGGCGGGTATTCGTAGTTCAAAAATAAAATCTTCATGGAACAAATATCAATAAACAATAAGCAGTTAACAAAACCTGAAATAATTCTCTCTTCGTCGATTGCTAATTGATAACTGATTATTGTCTTAGACTCCAATCCCAAAGTACGTAAAACCGGCAGCCTCGGCCTCGGAACGTTCGAGGACATTGCGACCATCATAGATGAGCGTGCCCTTCATAAGCTTTCGTAGGTCCTTGTAGTCTACCACCCGGAACTCGTCCCACTCGGTACAGATAATGAGCGCATCAGCTCCCTTGAGGGCATCGAGGGCTTTTTTGGTATAGATGAGATTCTTATGCTGCAGTACTTTTTGAGTGTTGGGCATCGCTACCGGATCAAAGGTCTTGACCCGAGCGCCTGCTTCAAGCAAGAGTTTAATATTCTCAATCCCAGGTGCCTCTCGGATATCGTCAGTCCGTGGCTTGAAAGCAAGACCCCAGACAGCAACCGTCTTCCCTTTGAGCGAATCACCAAACACGTTCTTGAGTTTGATAAATGGTTTGATGCGTTGGGCTTCGTTGACCTCACTCACCGTTTCAATAATATGGAAGTGGGCATCATACTCACGACCCGTTTCAATCAGAGCTTTCACGTCTTTGGGGAAACATGATCCACCATAACCGATACCGGCGTAGAGGAAACGTGAACCGATCCGATTGTCGCAACCAATACCTCGAGCCACTTCTTTGACATTGCCACCAGCTACATCACAGAAATTAGCCACCTCATTGATGAAAGTAATCTTCATAGCAAGGAAAGCATTGGCCGCATATTTGATGATCTCCGCACTCCGCACATCGGTAAACACTACTGGCCGCCCCGCCCGAGCAATCGGTCGATAAATCTGCTCCATGATTTTTTTGGCCTTGGCAGAAGTCGCCCCAACCACTACCCGATCAGGATTGAGGAAATCTTTGACCGCTGCTCCTTCACGCAAAAACTCAGGATTGGAAACCACTTCAAATGGATGTTTACCCTTGGAAGCTTGCTTAATAATAGTCTCTACCTTCTCCGCAGTCCCTACTGGCACTGTGGATTTATCGACGAAGATTTTGTAACCATTCAAGTGCTTGCCAAATACTTCCGCAGCTGAAAACACATACTGGAGATCCGCTTGGCCGGTAAGCTTGTCCTCGGGCGTCCCGACTGCCATAAAGACTACCTCCGATGTCTGGACCGCTTCCTTGAGGTCAGTGGTGAACCGCAGTCGTCCCTCCCGCACATTGCGCTCGACAATTTCCTCAAGCCCAATTTCATAAATCGGGATGACCCCTTTTTTCAGTTTGGCGATTTTGTCTTTATCCACATCAGCACAAATCACCTCATGCCCGATCTCGGCCATACACGCCCCCGACACCAGTCCCACATAGCCTGTCCCGAGAAAAGAAAGTTTCATAATAAATTTATATACAGTATCTCGTAGTATGTATCTTGTACGAGAACAAAATCATACCGGCAAATATCCCGATACTCTATACCCAATACTTAATACTTAATACTCCAGACGCTACTGCTCCCGCACTTCCCGGATATTGTAATTCATCCGATGGCGATTCTGATAGTAGTTTCTGACCGCAATATCGGCGAGGAGCCCTGAAATGAAAAGCTGCACCCCGATAAGAGTAAAGAAGATTCCAACCAGGGGCCAGATGCGATCAGCGATGGAAGCGTCAAAGTAGAACTTTTCGACTACCATCCACAGAAGAATTGCGCCTCCGAGAAGAGACAATACTACACCACTCGCCCCAAAGAGATGGAGTGGCCGATGCGAATATTTACGCCAAAACCAAATGGAAATCATATCGACAAGTCCCTTGAAACCGCGTTTCCAATTGTATTTGGTGACCCCATGGAGGCGCGGGTGATGCGACACTTTGACTTCCCCTACCCGATAGCCCTCAAGTTGCAAAATGGCTGGGATAAAACGGTGCATCTCACCAAAGAGATCTACATCTTTGAAGCATTCGCGTTTGTACGCTTTGAGACTACAGCCAGAGTCGTGAATATCGTCGTGAATGAGGAATTTGCGGAGAAGGTTAGCGATGCGTGAAGGAATCTTCTTACTCCACGGATCCTGACGTTTGTGGCGCCAACCCGAAACCACATCGTAGCCCTCATCCATTTTGGCGAGAAGGAGTGGGATATCATTGGGATCATTTTGAAGATCGCCGTCGAGGGTAATAATAACTTCACCGAGAGCAGCTTTAATCCCCGCGTCAAAAGCAGCTGTCTGACCAAAATTTTTCCGAAAGACGATAAGCTTCAGAGGCGTCAGGCTACGCGCTTGCTCGAGCGTCCCATCTCGAGAACCATCGTCCACAAAAATAATTTCAAACGGCCGTCCAAGCTTCTCGAGAGCGGTAAGAATTTTTTGGTGTAGCTCAACCACATTGCCCTCTTCGTTATACAGCGGGACAACAACAGAAAGCCACGGTTGTTCGTTATTCATAGATTCATTGTACCCTCATGGCTTATCTGAAGCAAATAGTCACTCTTGACAAAGCACCCTTTCTCTGATTGACAGATTTATATTTTTAGGGTAAAGTAATGGGTATTATTGAGCTATCAATCTATGCGTATACTCGTTACTGGTGGGGCAGGATTTATTGGATCCCACATTGTAGATGCGTTAATCGATCGAGGACATCGAGTGACCGTGCTCGACGATCTTTCTTCGGGCCAAGAGGAGAATCTCAATCGCCGGGCCAAATTCATCAAAGGCGATGTTGCCAATCAAAAGAAGCTCGAAAGCGTCTTCAAGCGTGTAGAGCCCGAGGCTATTTTTCACCTTGCAGGGCAAATCAATGTCCGCGCCTCGGTTGAGAATCCTATTATCGATGCTGAGTGCAATATCCTTGGCAGCCTGCGACTCATGGACATGGCCGCCAAAGCCGGGGTTAAGAAGTTTATCTTTTCTTCCACCGGTGGCGCTATGTTTGGTGATGAAGCCCACTACCCAGCCACTGAAGAGGAGTCTATGACCCCCCTCTCACCCTATGGTCTGGCCAAGGCCGGGGTTGAGGAATACCTCAAGTTTTACCACCGCGAACGCTCGCTCCCCTACATCGTGCTCCGCTACGGCAATGTCTATGGCCCACGTCAAAACCCACACGGTGAGGCTGGGGTGATCGCTATTTTTACTAGTGCTATGCTCGAGGGTCGAGCTCCGATCATCAATGGTGACGGCGAACAGACTCGGGACTACGTGTATGTGAGCGATGTCGTCAAAGCCAACCTCGCAGCCCTTGATTCAGAACTCACTGAGGGGATCTTCCATATTGGTACGAGCCAAGAAACAAACGTGAATGAAATTTTCCGTTTGGTTAACTGGCAATTTGGCAAAGCCTTTGAAGCGAGTCATGGGCCGGCCAAGCCAGGCGAAGTCAAGCGAAGCGCCCTCGACTCGACCAAAGCCACCACCCTCCTTGGATGGAAACCTGAAGTAGCTATCTCGGAAGGTATCACGGCTACAGTGACGTGGTTTAAAGCGAGACTACGAGAAGAATCGTAGGTACCCCACAACAAGTCTTGGAAGGACTCGGTTCATATGCTACACTAATGGCATATTTTGCTTTGATTGAGCCTTTTTTAGAGAACCTTGCTCACTAACGCTATGGAGCCAACTTCTCCCCAACAGCCATTGCTATATGTTGTCCTCCCTGCTTACAATGAAGCCAAGGTACTTGAGAGTGTCATACGAGAAATTCATACGGCTGGGTACCACAATATCATTGTGGTAGACGATGGAAGCCGAGACGATACTTTTGCTGTGGCTCAAAAAACTGGGGTCATGACCCTCCGCCATCGGCTCAACCGTGGCAAAGGAGCAGCTACCAAAACTGGTATCGAAGCCGCGAAGTTGCTGGGAGCAGAAGTGATCATTACCATGGATAGCGACGGGCAACACAACCCGAGGGATATTGCCAAACTTATTGAGCCCATCCAGAAAAAACAATGCGAAGTAACGCTTGGTACTCGCCTTATCAATCCTGAGGGTATGCCATGGTATAAAATTATCGCCAACAAGATTGGCAATGTTATTACTTGGTACTTCTATGGACTCTACGTCTCTGACAGCCAATCCGGCTTTCGCGCCTATGCTCGCTCTGCGGTTGATCGGATCAATACCAAGACAGATCGCTATGAATATGACAGCGAGGTGATCCGTGAGATTTATCAATACCGACTGCGTTATGCTGAGGTACCCATCGAGGTACGCTATACTGAATATTCTATGGGAAAGATTCAAAAACAAGGGTTTGTGAATGGCCTCAAAACACTCTATAAGATTATTTGGAACATTATTTCTTAAATCCGACTCGTATGCAATTCGAGAATCTCCAGCTCTACCAAGTTATTATCCTCATCATTGCCGGGGCTATGATCTATCAAGGCCTGAGTAATTTCTTTAAAGGCAAAGATCATCAAACACTCCTCAAGATTGGAGTTCGTATCGTCGTGTGGGGCGGCATGGCAGCGATTGTTGTTTTTCCTGGGCTTACCAATACATTAGCGCGTATAATCGGTATTGAAGGGAACCTTAATGCAGTTATTCTAACTGGATTCATTCTTGTTTTCCTCATTATTTTCAAACTATTGTCAGCTATCGAGTACCTCGAGCAGCAAATGACCGTACTTACTCGTCAGGATGCGCTCAAAGAAATTTCTCAAAAAAAATAAATGCATTTGCTTGTTTTCTCCCCCTACTACCCTCCTCACACTGGAGGACTCGAGAGCCACAGTGACGAGTTCAATCGTCATCTGGCAGCCACTGGTACCCGTATCACCGTCTTTACTCCCCGTCTACCTGCTTCAAGTGTGGGCGAAGAGATCCGTTACGAACGAGTGCGAATCATCCGCTTTCCTGCAGTCGAGCTCATTCCCAATTATCCCTTTCCAAAGTTCTGGCAAAAAGAGTTTTGGATAGTCTGGAAAAAACTCACTGAGGAACAGTACAATGTGACACTTTCTCGCACTCGCTTTTTCTTTACCTCGCTCATGACTTGGCGCTACGCGAAAAAAAACGCTCTGCCTTGGGTACATATCGAGCACGGGTCAGACTTTGCTACGTTTAACGGCCGGATCAAGACCATTCTCGGTCAACTGTATGATTACACGCTTGGTTCTTTTGTCTTGCGCCAAAGTGATGTCAATGTTGCCAACTCCAAGGCCTCAGCTGCTTTTGTCAAAAAACTTTCCGGACGCGATAACTGTACGGTGATTTATCGAGGGGTAGACAAAGAAACTATCCATCAGGTGGCCCCTCACTCGTTTTTTGAGACTCATTTCCCAGGGAAAATAGTGATCGGTTTCGTGGGCCGTCTCATTGATGGCAAAGGCGTTTTTGATCTGCTCCAAGCCTTCTCAAGGATTACTACCGACACTAGTATTTGTGCCATCATCGGTGATGGGCCTGAGCGAACTCGATTGGAGAAGTTTATTGCTGAAAACAAGCTTTCGGAGAGAGTCATACTACTCGGTGAAAAACCCTTTACCGAGGCTATAGCCCTCCTAAAGTCATTCGATATCTTCGTCAATCCTAGTTATACTGAGGGCATCCCAACCGCTGTTATCGAAGCGGCTTTGTGCCACAAGACTATCATCGCTACCGATGTTGGTGGTACGGCTGAAATTATTTCAGGTAATGGCGACGGCTTTCTCATCGCCCCACATGACATGGATGATCTCCAAAAGAAGCTCACCCTCCTCATCCAGGATCCCTCGCTCCGCCAAAAATTCGGCGAACAAGCCTTCCTCCATGTCCAGACCAAATTTGACTGGCATCACGCCACCAAACAATACTTGAAGGTATTTTCTCAATTGCTCAATCAATAATGAACTGGGTTTCTAAATTCTCTATTCTTCATTCTTCTTCCTATGTGTGGCATCGCTGGTAAAATCTCACTAAGAGAGCAGTGTGTTTCAGCCCCTGAGGTAGAAGCCATGTGTAACGCTATCCGCCACCGTGGACCAGACGATAGCGGCGTCTATATCTCACCTGATCACAAGGTTGGTTTGGGCCACCGCCGCCTCGCTATCATCGATCTCTCACCGCTTGGTCATCAGCCCATGCGTTACCTGGATCGGTATGAAATCGTATTCAATGGAGAAATTTACAACTTTCAAGAGAAACGAGCTGCCCTCGAAAAAGAAGGCTATACGTTCGCTTCGCACTCCGACACCGAAGTAATCCTCGCTCTTTACGATAAGTACCGAGAGAACTGTGTCGATCATCTGCGAGGCATGTTTGCTCTTGCTATTTACGATGAACAAGAGCAGGTGTTGTTTTGCGCTCGGGACCGAGTTGGAAAAAAACCCTTCAAGTATTATTTTGATGACAATGTGTTTCTCTTTGGCTCTGAACTCAAGGCTATCCTCACTCAGCCTGAGTACAAGAGAGAAGTAGACTACGAGGCCATTCACCACTACCTCACGCTTCAGTATGTGCCAGCGCCCATGACTGGCTTCAAGGGTATTCAGAAACTCGAACCAGCTCATTACCTCTGGCTTAATCTTAAGACGAATGAACTCCAGAAAGAACGCTACTGGAAGCTCGACTATTCGAAAAAACTTAACCTTTCCGAAGCCGAGTGGCAAAAACGTATCCTCGCCAAACTCGAAGAATCAGTCAAACTCCGAATGATCTCCGATGTACCACTTGGAGCCTTTCTCTCGGGTGGAGTTGACTCGAGTGCTGTGGTTGCCATGATGACCAAGCACTCATCCAAACCAGTCAAGACCTTCTCGATTGGGTTCAAGGAAGCCAAATATAATGAACTCCCCTATGCCCGCATGATCGCGGAGCAATTCAAAACTGATCACACTGAGTTCATCGTTGAACCTCAGGCTATTGATCTCCTCCCCACGCTCGTCCACCAATATGAAGAGCCCTTTGCCGACTCGAGTGCCCTCCCGACCTACTATGTGAGCAAACTCACTCGTGAGCATGTGACAGTCGCCCTCAATGGCGATGGTGGTGATGAGAATTTTGCCGGCTACTCTCGTTACAGTGCTTTCCAAGCCTCGATTTTCTTGGAACGCTTTGCGTGGCTCGCTACCACTATCGGTGCACCGGTTACTCGTCTCCTGAAAAATATATTTCCTACGACCTTATTTGACCGTGTGTACCGCTTTACCCAAAGCCTCGCGATTGATTACCGTGAGCGCTATATGGGCTTTACATCGTATTTCACCAATGAGCAAAAGGAGAAACTCTATACTGATACGTTTAAGAAAAAGATTGCTGGGGCTAATACCTATAGTCTGGTCGCAGAGCAATTCATGAAATCCGGATCCAAGAATAAAACTGAGCAAGCCGTCTATGCTGACTTCGCGCTCTATCTCCCCGAAGACCTTCTCGTCAAGGTAGATATAGCCAGCATGGCCGTCTCACTCGAGGGCCGCTCCCCGTTTCTCGATCATGAATTCCTCGAACTCACCGCTCAGATTCCCTTTGACCTCAAGCTCCGAGGCCTCAATCACAAAAAGTATATTTTGAAAAAAGCTCTTGCCCACATCCTGCCTCACACTATCCTTCATCGCCCCAAAATGGGTTTTGGCGTCCCTATCGATGTCTGGTTTCGAGGTGAGCTCCGTGAATATGCTGAGCAAAAACTCCTCCAGGGCCACCTGGTCTCACAAGGTTTATGTAAAAAAGAAGCCATCGAAGATATTCTTCATACTCACACCACAACCCAGATTAACTTTTCCCCTCATATTTGGGCTCTCCTCACTCTCGAGCTTTGGTTTGAGGAATATTTTCCGAATGAGTAATTATGGAAAAACCAATTTCTGTCATCATGTCTGTCTACAATGAAGACGAGACATATCTCCGACAATCCATTGAGAGTATCCTCTCCCAGTCTTTCCGAGACTTTGAGTTTATTATCATGGATGATGGCCCAGAATTTTCTCATGTAAAAGATATTCTGACTCAATATGAAACACAAGATACCCGAATCAGTGTCCATACCAATGAAACCAATCTCGGTCTGACCAAGTCACTTAATACTGCACTCGGATTGGCTACTGGAAAATATATCGCTCGCCTGGATAGCGACGACCTCGCCCATCCAGACCGGCTCAAAAAGCAGTTCGAGTTCATGGAAACCAATCCTCGCCATGCCCTTTGCGGCACCTGGGCAGTATTGATCGACGAACATGGTAAGAAAACAGGAGAGAAAAAATCCCCGACCGGGTACCAGGACATCAAAAAGAAATTACTCTTCTACAATTTCTTTACCCACTCTTCATTCTTTTTCCGAAGGGATATCGTCCACAGTCTTGGTAATTACAGCACCGCGATAAAGAAAGCTCAGGACTACGATTTATTACTCAAGGTTTCCGCCAAGCATCCAGTCGCCGTCTTGCCTGAATTCCTTACCCTTCATCGTGTTCATGGAAAAAGCATCTCGGCTCGCTCCAAAAAGAATCAGGAATGGTATGGACTCGAGGCCCGGTGGCATGCCTTCTCTCGCTATGGCTATCCCTTGACTGACGCTTGGAAAATCGTCCCTGCCGCCTTTTATTTCTTCTTCATTCCCCACTTCCTCGAAGAGAAAATATGGCAGTGTATTCGTAAGTTTACGTAAATGTTTCTCCTTCGAGAATTTTTGAAATCGTTTATTATTAGCCGCAAAAAACGGATTGGATTTGTTTTGAGCGTTTGGCCTACCCCCTACTATGGCCGCATCATGGCTTCCACACGTTTGAGGGCTTATGACGTCATCAATAACTTCCAATCGAGCGATGAGTACTTTGTAGAGCTCTACAAGCCGTGGAAGCATTACGATATTGTCATTTTCCAGAAAAAATTTGATGAGCAAGCTTTGCAACTTGCCAAAAAATTAAAAAAACAGGGTGTTAAAATCATTCTCGACATCAATGTCAACTATTACGATAAGACGATCCTCGGAGTCCTCAATCAAGATGAGTCAGCCAACCATCCAAAGATTCTCCGATTTACGGAAACAGCCGATGGAGTCATCACGAGCACAGACTACATTCAAGACTATGCGAAACGGTTCTTTCCTGAAAAACCGATTGTTTGTATCCCAGAAAACATCAGTGACACGTTCTTTTCTGTAAAAAAAATGGCTCTTGCTAATCGCCCCCTGAAACTCCTCTATGTCGGCTATGCCGTTAAAGCGCCTGAAATTTTAGATATCCAAGAGGTACTCCAAAAGCTTCGGCAAAAACATGACTTTAGCCTACTGCTCATTTGTGAAAAAAATCCACGCCTTTCCATACCTGGGATAGATGTTGC
This sequence comes from uncultured Bdellovibrionales bacterium, assembly GCA_964579335.1. Classification (GTDB taxonomy): domain Bacteria; phylum Patescibacteriota; class Minisyncoccia; order Moranbacterales; family UBA1568; genus SSEF01. The sequence goes on along the minus strand of CAZOFS010000001.1, from coordinate 50,116 downwards.
TTATCGTCCTTATCAACAAAAGCACATCCATGAGCAGATGCTCGATGGAGACATCTTTATCGCCCCTCGGGACTTGACGCAATCGTATAATTTGGGGCATAGCTTTACCAAAATCGGCTATCCCATGTCTATTGGCCTCCCAGTCATAGCAAGTGAAGTACCATCATACGTGGGTTCGCCGGCTATTTTATGCAAAAATAAGGCGGATTGGTATAATAACCTAGACTTCCTCCTCGGAGAGGCAGCCAAACGGGCTGCCCTCGGTATTGGAGGGGTTGCTTATTGTCGGGAACATTTTTCAGCATCCGTGACCAAAGAAAGATACGCCCGTTTTTTCCAGAAGCTGTTGCGACGATGAAACTGAGTGAGATCAACCAAAAGATGCAAGAAAATAAATGGTTCATTGCTGCCATTCTTTTTTTCATTATTTGGAAGTTTTTCCTCATCGGCATTCTCTGGGAGGATCGTCATATTCCTCCTGAACCAGATGATTCGTATAATTATCTCACCCAAATCGCCTCAATAGCAGAATGCACATCCAAATCATGTTCATCTACAAACATAACTCTTCAAAATAGTTCCGGGTTTAACTATCTTACCTACCGTATTTTTTTTGGTATATTAGGAAAAATTCTACATGTTTCAATTCAAGAAATATACCATTTCAGTTTTTACTTTGGTATCATCCTACTTACTCTTATATTCGTTCCATTTCTTAAATCCTTTTCTCAAAATAAAGATCTTATCTCCTGGTCAATATTTTTCTTAAGTTTTTATCATGGATTTGGTGAAACCCATGGTTTCTTTTGGATTGTACCAAGCTTTTTTTTCGTTATTTTTTTCTTTCTCCTTACTCTTTTCTTACTTAGAGATGACATTCAATTTCGTTATTGGAGTCTCTTTATTTTAACTTTTTTCTATACCTTTCTTCATCCCATGAGCGTATTTAGTATACTTATACTTCCATTCTACCTATTATTTTATTCATTTTTTACTTGGACTTTCCCACTAGCAGCCTGGAAAAAAGCCTCTCTCATCGTTATTCTTGTATTTTCATTTTCTTTAACTGCTCATCATATTCTTCCCAATAATGCTCCGACTCAGAAAGTCTATAGCCTCACACATGTAGCCCAAGAAGCGAGATCAAATCTTGAATTAGATTCCTCTATTCTCTCTCCCACTACAGGCTCCTTTTCCTTATTGCACCCAATAGTGCTTGAAAAAATACAAACTCTCAATCATACCTACTTTCGTTGGCTTCTTCCGCATTGGTTTTTCATTTTTCCCTTAGTCATAACTCTTCTTGTTCTTGTATTTAAAAAAAATATAAAGTTACTTTCTCTCTATTTTGCTTCATTAACTTTCTTTATTATTGCCACTCTCCTCAACCAATTTGGTTATCGTTCTGCCATTATTCTCTGGCCCCTCACTTACCTCATCTTCGCATTTAGTAGTTGGCATCTCCTCCAAACATTCTATCAAAGTAAAAATTGGTATTTTAAAAAAATTTTCTTTTGGTTCTTTATAGCTTCCATCGGATGTTTCTTTTTCATAAACAGTATTTTCGCTATTATTTTCAATGAATATTTTAGTACTCGAAATAATTATCATATTGAATCAAGTCTTATTAAATACATCCTCACTGAAATACCTGAAGATAAAATCATCATGGCATCACGAGAATTGATCATAGCTGAGATGTTCAACTCCCCTGACCTGAGAAAAAGAGTCGTTTCCTACCACCCAGAGGCCGACTTTATCATCATCACTATCACTGACAAAATCCCACAAAAAAAACCCAACAAAATCTTCCATCTCATACAAAGCATAACCAAAAAATCAGGGAAGGAGCTTTCTCTCCCGTACTCATCAACCACGCCCTATACTGCCCCCTCAGGCTATGTCTATGATAGAGAATTTGGCATGTTTACTATTTATAAAAAATTGCCATAAGTCTCCAACTCAATCGAATGATAATGGCTTTTTTAAGGGAAAATTCTTTACGCAAGAGGGTGGAATAGGCTATAATTTGGAAGATATATGGCCACCTCTTTGAATCGTCTCCTTTTATCTCAAGGCTCTTTTTTCTACCTTTTCCTCATTCTTGGGGGATATATTAGTGTTCTTCTTCTTCGACAGACATGGGATCATCCCATCCTTTTCTTATCCCAACTACTTGGCGGCAGCCTCTTTTTTCTGTTTGGCACCGGGGCTTGCGTCACCCTCATTCTCCAATGGCTCTTTAAAAAGACCTTCGGTACTTGGGAATTTCTTTCTCTTTCTTTCTTAATGAGCTTTCTTATCCCTCCTCTTATCTTGAATCTAGAATTTTTCCTCCTCAAAAGCATTGCTGTTTGGCATCCTATTATCAATATTTTTCTTCTTCTGATACCAGCAAGTCTCCTTCTCTTTTTCAAAAAAACTACCCTTCCTTCTTTCGTACCCTGTCACACCGTTCTCAACTTCCATTTCCATCCTCTTTTCCTCTCTTTTGTTTTTGGAATTATCTTCCTCCTACTCCAAGTTTTTTCTTTTTCCCCGCTTCCAGACCTAGACCCTTACAAGTGGCTGTATAAATACACCTATCAGTTTGAGAACCATCTTCTTGACTATGCTGAACGGCCATTTTTTGGCTCGCTCATTTTTGCTGCAACCACTCTTACTGGCATTACTATAGCCGAGTTCTTTAAATACTTTCTTCCTTTTTTGCTTCTCACGGCCCTTATTCCTGGTTGGCTCATTGCCAAAACATTTCCAAACAAAAGCAGTCAGTGGATCTTCCTCCTTTTTCTATTTAGCATTCCTAATGTCATCCTGTATGCCGGTACTGCTATGCCGCAAGCGCCGTTTATCGTGCTCTGTTATTTTATTACCTTTTTCTTGATTTATTCTCATCTTAAGCAAGATGACTTTTTCTTATATATCTCTGGATTAACCATACTTTTGGCTTTTTTCTACCATCAAACAGCATTACTCATGATTCCAGCTTGGGTACTGCCCGTCATCATTGCTAAGCGAAAGGCTATCTATGGCAACAAAAAAATCTCTCTCTTCCTTATTCTCATCGTGATTTCCACTATCCAGTTCCTCAAACCACTCTATGAATTTGGCATACACTGGATTTATAAGCTTGCTCCTTCTTTTTTAGAAAAAGCCCACTTTAACTGGTTTTATCCCGCACAATACTCCAACATTGACCGCAATCTGATGGGCTGGACCTCCTGGAGCGGTATTATCAAATTTTATGCTTACTATGTCGGGCCAGTGCTCGGGCTAATCCTTCTCGCTTTTCTCATTCTTTTGTTCCACAAAAAATTCCGTTCTTTTGCTTCAAAAAGACTCTTCGGGAGTCCAGCGCTCTCTATCATTTTTCTTTCCTTTCTTACTTTTTTTGTTATTGCTGAAGTATTTCCTCGTTTTCCTGGTTTAGCTCTCCTCCCTGATCGCGCTTGGGTGTTCGCAGGTATTTTTGGATACTTTTTTCTCTTTATTCTCCTTCAGTATTTTTCAAAAATCTCTTCTAAAGCAATTATTTTGTTTACGATGTGCTTTGTGATCACCATAAGTGGGACTCTCTACATCAACTATTTGAAGCGTTATCTCATTTCCCCCCTTCAACTCCAGAGCGCTGAATGGATCCAGACTACTCTCCCCGAAAACCGACTCTTCTTATCTTATGGTTACCGTGGACTACTTCCTGTATATGCAAAAAGTACGGTAGTAAATATTCCCAATCAAGTTTACTGTGAAACCAGCTACCAATCATTTGAGAAAACAGTCAATACACTAGAGGCAAGCAAACTAATTTTTACCATTTCCCCTCTCTCAACTATTCCCACTCTTAGCGCGCCAATTTCCAATAAATACATTTATACCCTTACCCCTCTTTCTTCTTTCAAAGAAAAATCCCTCTATGTTTACTACTCGCAAGTCCACACCAAAAATCCTTACCGTGATCGTCCATATAGCATGAAGTCTTGGGGTATTGAGCCTTGTCCAGAAGGAAAATTTCTTTTCGACCAATTTCCTCAAAAATTTGAGCGAGTATATCATATCGAGAATGAATTTGACGAAGTGATTATTTGGAAAGTCTTATGAAAATTATCGACTTCGCTCCTTACTACCCCCCTCATATCGGAGGTATGGAGAAATACTCCGAGGAACTCCATGAAAATTTTGCTAAACGTGGCCATCATATTACTATCTTCACTCCCCGTCTTCCTCTTTCTGCGCCTCAAGAAGAGACTCAAGGGAATATCCGTATTCTCCGCTACCCCGCTTTTGACATTATCTTCAATTATCCTTTGCCAAAAATTTGGAACAAAGATTTTTGGCGCCAATGGAAGCAGATCAATCAAGAAGAATTCGACCTTACTATTTCCACGCTTCGGTTTTTTATCCAACCTCTCTTCGCTCTCTACTTCGCTAAACGACACCGCACCCCCTATCTTCACATCGAACACTGCAGCGATTACGTCAAGAATACCCTTCTTATTTCCCTCATCTCACGACTGGTGGACATGACCATCGGCCGCTTCACGCTCTCCCGAGCCGATCTCATTATCACCCCTTCCAGATCCGCTGCCCGATTCGTAGAGAAACTCTCAAGAAAAAAATCGACTGTGATTTACCGAGGTATGCCATTTGCCGAAATTGATGCTATTCTTCCCGATCAAAACCTGCAAAGTGAAGCGGGAGAAAAGAAGATCATTACCTATGTAGGACGACTTATCTATGGAAAAGGGGTGAAACATCTCTTGGAAGCGGTAGCTTTTTTGAGGCGTTCCGATATTCTGCTTGTTATTGTCGGTGATGGCCCAGAAAGAATCCATCTTGAACAATACGTCCGAGAAAATAGCCTTTCAAATCAAACGAAATTTCTTGGAAATATACCTTTTAGTAAAGTTATCAGCCTCCTCAAGGTAACTGATGTCTTTATAAATCCAAGCTACAACGAAGGACTCCCTACATCAGTCCTAGAAGCAGGAGCGTGTCGTCGGGCTATGATCGCTACCAATGTTGGGGGGACGCCAGAAATCCTTACGCATAATCAATCAGGAATTATCATTCCACCACATGATACAGAAGCTATCAAAAAATCCCTCGAAGAGCTTCTCGATAACGAGTTGCGTCGACAAGAACTAGGAGAAAATGCTCGTCAGGAAATAGAACAGAAATTTAATTGGGATCATTCTATCAACATGTATCTTGAAAAAATATCTTCTTTATCCAAAACTCTATGAAAATATTCCTTCCTTTCGCTATCCAAGATACCGGAGGCACTTCTACTTTTGCAAAAAAGTTCGGCCAAGCTCTTGAGAAAGCAGGTCATGAAGTTTTTTACACATTCCGCAAAGATTATGATGTACTGTTTGTAATGGTACAGTGCAATCCCTTTTACCTCCTGCATGCCAAATTCCATAAAAAGAAAATTATTCAACGCCTTGATGGAGTCTACTACTGGTCAGTAGCTGGTTGGAAATATCCCCTTCTCAATTTCCCACCCAGTTTCATTCATCGTTTTTTCGCTGATTTTACTGTATACCAGAGTAAATACAGCAAGCACTGCGCTGATACGTTTCTCGGTAAAGGAAAAGATGAGAATTACTCGATCATTTACAATGGAGTAGATATCAACCGTTTTACTCCAAGAGGAGAGAAGATTGAAAATCTGCGAGACGATCCGGAACAGAAACTATTCATCACTGTTTCCAAATTTCGCCGCACTGACCAGATTCTCCCACTCATTGAAGCTCTCAGAATTTACAAAAAGAAATATACCGACAATTTTAAATTCCTTATCATCGGTGATTTTACCCGGGAAGTGGCCACTGTGCCACAGGAATTTTCTCAATTTACGGAACTTCATTTCCTTGGTAAGATCAAAAACGAGGATCTCCCAAAATACCAAAGGTCAGCCGACGTTTTTCTCATGACTCATCTCAACCCACCTTGCCCCAACAACATCATTGAGGCCATGGCTTGCGGCTTGCCTATATGTGGGGTCAATGATGGATCTATGAATGAACTAACTATCCCGGGAGAAAATAGTCTCCTTATACCCGCTGATGGGGATGCCTTTTGGAAACGCCGGGCATACAATACCGACCAGTTTGCTGATAACCTCAATTCCATCTTACAAAACCTTGTGTCCTACTCAGAAAAAAGCAGGGCTATTGCCGAAAAGAACTTCTCACTCGACATTATGACCCAGAAGTACATCGAGATTTTTTAGCTGCTTACCAGATTGCTGAACTGTATGAAAAAATATTTTGATCCCCAAGGAAATAGAATCGTATTCATAGAACAAGAAGCTTCTCCAAGCTATTGGGATAACCAATGGGATGTAACCAATTTTGAAGAGGTAGTTAAGAATGGCCTTAATAATCGGCTGATAACCAAAACTACCCAAAAATTTATCCCCCCAGAAAAAACAAAAAAGATCATCGAGGGGGGCTGTGGTAATGGACAGTTTGTTTATGCCTTTCATGAACTCGGCTACGATGCATACGGTGTAGATTATGCTCCAAAAACCATCGACAAAATAAAGGCTTCCTTTCCCTATCTTGATGTTCGTGCTGGAGATGTAAGAAGCCTCGAATTCCCGGATGCTTATTTTGATGGGTATTGGTCAATTGGAGTTATTGAGCATTTTTTTGATGGTTATCAGCCCATCCTCCATGAGATGAAACGCGTACTGAAGGATGGGGGTTATCTTTTTCTTACCTTTCCTCATCTTTCACTCTTACGAAGGTTGAAGATAAAGCTTGGCTGTTACCCCCTCTTTAATCCTCATATTGATCAGAAAGACAAATTCTACCAATTTGCTCTAGATCACAATCAACTCATCAAAGAACTTACTAATGACGGATTTAGATTGGTGTGCAAAACTCACTATGCCGGAATGAAAGGACTTAAAGATGAAGCCTCTATTCTCAAACCTTGGTTACAAAAAATTTACGACAGTCAAAACCTATTAGTGAAAATTCTCAACTATGGAATTTCTTTTCTCGTAGCTCCTTTCAGTAGTCACTCCATCTTGCTTGTATTCAAAAAAGTTGGATCATCAGAAAAGAAAAAAAATAAAACTCTATGGGAAAAGTTTCCTTTAAAAACAATCAATCGGGGTGTAATGCATTTTTTCTGCTGGCTCAATAATTTTTCTTACAAGGTTATTAGTTTCCTTGCCATAAAAGATAATGGTGGAATTCATCCAAAGCATAAAATATCAGACTACCATAAATTTTTTGTAGAAAACGTTCATCCAAGTGATTCCGTTCTTGATATCGGATATGGAAGCGGATTTGTTGCCCACCATATTGCCCAAAAAGCTCGAAAAGTAACCGGGATTGATATCATAAATAAAAACATTGTTCTTGCAAAAAAAGAATACTGCCTTGATAACATGCGATTTATTGAGGGTGATGCCACGAATTATCAATTTACGGAAACTTTCGATATAATTGTCCTTTCAAATGTTCTAGAACACATAAAAAAACGAAAAGAATTCTTAAAAAACATCAAGAGATTAGCTCCAAAATTTCTTATTCGAGTTCCTATGATAACTCGTGACTGGCTTAGTGTTTACAAAAAGAATCAGGGTTTTAGCTACAAACTCGATGATACTCACTTTATAGAATACACTGAAGAAAATTTCCGCTCCGAACTTGAAAAAGCAGGGTTGAAAATCGAAAGTTCCTCCATAAAATTTGGAGAATTATACGTTATAGCTTCGGTTACCTCTCAATAATCGAATTTCTCCCGTATGATAGAGTATCAATTGGTACGCTATAGCCTGGTCGGAATTTTCAGTATTTCAGTAGATTATTTTGTTTTAAATATTCTCTATTTAGGTCTTCATTTTACCCTTTTCTGGTCTGTTCTTTTAGGATTTACGACAAGTGTGATAGTAGGCTATATCCTTCATAGCAGATGGACTTTTCGTTACAATACTTCTGGTCGAGAGTTTTCAAAAATTTCCCATTACCTTTTTGTTACCTTTATAGCTCTGGGCATTACCGAATTTATTATTCATCTCGCCACAATAAACTTTGGAATTCACTACAACATCTCGAAAACCATCGCGCTTATTTTTGCTATTCTTTTTACTTATTTTTCTAGTAAATACTGGGTTTTTTATAAACCAGATACCCAGCCAAAAATATTATGAAATGGGAAGCTTATTTTCATCTCATGCGAATTAGTCATCTCATTAAGAATGTACTTATTTTTGCACCCCTAGTTTTCTCACTTCAATTTAGTCAAAATAACATTTTACAGGTCACTATCACCTTTACAGCCTTCTCATTAATAGCAAGTGCAATTTATATATTCAATGATATTGCCGATGTTGAATCTGATAGAAAACATCTTCACAAGCGATATCGCCCCATAGCCTCAAGGGTTATCAGTGTAAAACAAGGGTTAGTTTTCTTTCTCTCTCTTTTCCTTACTGGTACTACTATCATCCTTGTATTATTACCCCCTACTGTTTTCGCTATTACTACTGGCTATTTCCTTCTCAATATTCTTTACTCATGGCATCTAAAGAGAATTCCTATTCTTGATGTCATGGTAGTAGCTATCGGTTTTGTTCTAAGAATCTTAGCTGGTGCTGCAGCTATTACCGTCTCCGTTTCTCCCTGGATACTCCTTTGTACTTTCTTTGGGGCTCTCTTCATCGCTTTTGGAAAACGCAAAGGTGAGATCGGTATCCTTAAGGAAAATTCATCTCAGATAAGAAATGTACTTTCTTCATACCATCCAGAATTTCTAAACCAATTGCTTGGTACTACAGCAGCAATCACTATCATTACCTATGCGCTTTATACCATTGACAATCACACCATGGAACGCTTTGGAACTCATCATCTACTCTATACTGTACCGTTTGTTGTATTTGGCATCTTTCGCTATTTTCAAATTATTTATGTCCAATCAAAAGGTGATGATCCTACCAAAATTTTCTCAAGCGATCGACCTATGATTGTCAATATTGCACTTTGGGGAATGGTCTTTTTTTCTATTATACATTTTCATTTATAAACACCTATGTCATATTTTGAATTCCACTGCCACACTGCTCCGTATTCCAAAGATGCAGGAGCAAGTTTGGAGAATGTTATACAGCGTTGCATTACTCAGCAAGTTTCAGGCATTGCCATCACTGACCACAACGAAATAGCTGGCGCCCTCCGACTCAGGAGTATGGCCCCTTCTGGGCTGACGGTAATTGTTGGTGAAGAAATTAATACTTCCGCTGGAGAAGTTATCGGCTTATTTATTCAGGAAAAAATACCAGCCGGACTCACTCCCCAAGCCACCCTTGAGGCCATCAAGCGCCAAGGCGGCATTACCATAGTCCCCCATCCTTTTGACCGGCTCCGGAAACACGTACTTACAACAGCTGAGCTGAAAAAAAACCTCCATCTCATCGATGCTATTGAGGTTTTTAATGCACGCAATATCTTCCAGTCTGATAACCGAAAAGCTTCTCAGTTCATTGAGCGCTATGGGAAAACACCTATATGCGCCAGCGATGCCCACTTTGCTGGTGAATATGGAAAAACACTCATGAGTGATATTGATTTTACTTCAGCCACTAACTTTCTCCAAAGCCTCGACAGAAAAAATTTTCAAGAAAAATCTTCTTCTTTGATTTACCATCTCCTTACCAAATATAAGAAATTTCAAAATAAGATAGGCTAAGCCTATGCGATTCAAAATCCTTGCCACAATTCTTTTTACTCTGATATGTATCCTCCCGGGGAGTAAAGCCGGGTTTTTCGATGGATTACCTCTTTCGGCCGAAGAGATGGTTGGATCTTTCATTGGTTTTTGGCTCATTTTAGCCACCACTTGGGAAACCTCCCCTCGGCTCAAAAAAATAATAATAACCTCTCTCACTCTCCTCCTTGTTATACAGATAACATCTTATTACTTCCTCCCCTACGGGTGGTCAGTATGTATAAAGAGCGATGTGGGTATCAATAAACTTCAGTCTCGCTGCGAGCCTACAGCTGAAGATCCAGCTGGTATTAATGGCTACACTTACGAAAAAGTTGATTTTGATAGCAAGAACATGCCTTTGTATTTTTTTAATAATATTTCATTCAACTTTTACGAAGAGAACCAACCCAAACGAGATACTCTTCCCTATATCCTTGAGGCAAGCACCTTTCTCTACTCGAAGCCAGGCGATCAAATTATTGTTCACGCTGACAAAAAAGTATTGGTTTCAATCAACGGAAAAACTCTTGAAACAACTGGGAAAAAGCGGGAGGCCTTCAATCTTGTTCCCAATGAATTTAATCAGATCTCTATAAAATATGAAGCCACCATTAAAAAGAAAAGTGTCCTACGAATTGCTGTGTCAGGAACACCCTTATACACTCTCCCAACCGGGACAGTAGTTATTCTCTTTACAGAGATTTACAAGTTCATTAACGTTTTTCTGCTCACTTTCTTACTAGGTTGTTTTCTCTGGGGTTTATTGCTGAAAACAAAAGCATTAGAAAAGAAGGAGAAATATTTCCTTTTAAGTACTATCTTTAGTCTTATTGGATTTTTTTGGCTCGTCCAGCAAGACTTCCTCAGCTTCAAGCTCTCACTTTCTCTTTTCTCATGCATCTTTATCATCACTTCTTTTTACTGGATACTTCACCTAATGAATTCAAAACGAAATATCCTTGCATTTCTCCTCCTCATACTCTTTTGCAATGCATCTATCCTAGCTACTGCACATGCCCAACCCAAAGAGACCATTTTCTTTAAAGGTGGCAGCGATGAGCTTGGCCACGAGTCATTTGCTCGCTCTACTTTTTCAGTCACTAATTTCCAAGATATGTTGCGAGCTACCGAAAAGAACGGGCCGTACTACTATCAGCCACTTCACCGATTCTTTCTTGCTGCCTTTCACAAGGTATTCGACGAACCAATGTGGGGACCATATGTAGCCCAAACCCTTCTATTTTCTTTAGCCTTTCTTTTTCTTGTCTTTGTTCTCGCCATACAATTTGGTAAAGCTGTTGCACTCACCTTTGGTGCGAGCTATTTTTTCCTCATGGTTTTTCCTACCACTTCTCCTTTTGCTTTGTTTCACACTCCATATCAACAAGCTATTGCTTTTCCTCTTGTTGTACTCGCATTTGCGCACATGTTTTTCCTTCTCAAAAATAATACCCCATCCTGGGTTCACTATTTTCTCCTAGGGCTTCTATGGGGAGTTATCTGCATGATGCGAACCGATTGGATCCCTCTCCTTTTAGGAGTTTTCATCTTCTTAGGAGTAAAGTTTTTTGAACCACCCTTTGCATTTATAAGGAGATATACCATCCTCTTTTTTGTAATAGGGTTCATACTCTTTCCTATTTTTATTGGTTTTCGCAATTTCACCGTAGCCGGGACGTTTATTATTATGCCCACCAGCGGATTTGTGAACCTCCTCCCTGAAATTAAAACTGCTTTGGGTCAAAGTATTACCTACCACGAACATTCCGCAATAAAGTTCCTTACCGGGATCACAAAATCTTTCCAGGGTAATTACTTCGATCTTATATCACTCCTTTCAAATAACATCTATCGTCATATTATTAACACTTCCTTTATTCGATCCCTGCTATGGTTTACCGTAACCATCCTTTCTTTCATTAATCTTTTCTTTATTATTCAAAGACGTTCCTGGAAATTTTCCCTTCCTTTTTTTATGTTTATCTTCTCTTTTCTTCCACTTATTATTGAAAATTCATTTTTTGGACAACATAATGGCATAGCTATGCTTGCCATTTATGATTTCTTTATTACCCTGCTCTTGGGAATAAACATCCAACTTCTTCTCTATCAGCTAGCTACCTTAAGCTTCCTCCGTCCTTGGTTTCAAAAAAATGTTTCAGGCCTCACCAAATACTATGAAAAAATTTTCTAACCGTGAACTTTCCCAGTTCCTTCAATCAAGAGATCCAAAGGATGCAAAATTGCTTGATAAACTTAAGATTGCTTACCGTCCTTATATCTGCCCTCTTGGTGATCTTCTCGACATTCTCCCAGAGAAAGCTGCTGTTTTCGATATCGGTTGTGGTAATGGCATGTTTCTTTCTTTAGTCTCAAAATTCAAATACCCCCATCTCCTCGGAGGAATTGAAATTTCAGACACGTTGATTAGTAATGCCAAGAGAGTGCTTCAAGAAAATACCTCTATCTCTACTACCCTCACCACTTTCAATGGGAAAGATATTCCTGAAACAGTCAGCTTGTATAACTATATCTTCCTCATTGATGTACTCCATCACGTCCCTAAACAAGATCAGGTTACCTTTCTCCAGGAGATCTACAACAAAATGGCTCCTGGTACAAAACTTGTCCTAAAAGACATTGATGCCGGACAACCCATTCTCACAAGTTTCAACAAACTTCATGACTTTGTATGCGCGGGAGAAATAGGCAATGAGATGGTAGCCGAAACAGCAGAGCAGGAACTTAAGAAGATAGGTTTTATAACATCTTCCCTCACTAAAAAGCGCATGTTGGTGTATCCTCACTACACGATTATTTGCCAAAAGCCCTAATTTTCCCTGCTTGAAGAAAGTACTAAATCGTCTATAATTAACGGATAAATACTGTAAACCCTCTATGCGTGAAAAATTCCTTCCCCATCTTTCTGATCCTCTTTTCCATGAACTCTTCGAACTCCACTCCTATCAAAAAGAGGGGGAGCATGTGATTTCTGGCCTCCTCACTACTACTCAAAGCTGGTACCCCATTATTAATGGGATTCCTCGTATTCTCATCGGTGAACTCAAAGAAAACCTCCTTCAAGCTCACCAGGACTTTTTTCACCAACACAAAGATCAATTGCCTGAAAACGCCCATAACGAGTGGCAGCGGGCCATCGATAATATTCCCGACCTCGATGCATTCCTCAGGCACCAGAAAAAAACAGCTGAGAGTTTCGCTTATGAATGGAAATATATCTACAAAGAAAACGATTATGAAAAAAATAACTTTTTCCATTTTCTTTCCCCTTTTCTCAGAGAGCAGGATTTAAAAGGAAAAACTACCCTCGATATCGGCTGTGGTTCAGGGCGATTTACCAAATGGGCAGCTCTTTCGGGAACCGAAGTTTCTTTTGGGACCGATCTCGGAGAAACGGTTGAGGTTGCCTATGGCCTGACTAAAGATTTGCCTAATGTCTGCATTGTCCAGGCTGATATTTATGCCATGCCCTTCCATCAGATTTTTGACATTGCTTACTCTATTGGCGTGCTTCATCATTTGCCCCAACCCAAGCAGGGCTTCAGTAAACTTCCTAGTGTCCTCAAAATAGGCGGAAAGATGCTTATTTGGGTGTATAACCGCCGCAACAATGCCCGGGCGCTCTATTTCTACGAACCACTGCGCTCCCTCCTCAAGAAACTTCCAAAACCCCTTCTTTTCAAGCTGTGCTATATCCCCGGGGGAGTCGTCCATGGCATTAATCTCTTCGGAAAGTGGCTCGGTGAAATTGGGTTTCCCAAACTTGAAGAGAAGCTTCCCTTTGCTTACTATCGCCATTTTCCCTTCAACATGAAGCTCAATGATGCCTTTGATGTTTTGGCCACACCCAAAAGTAACTACTACTACGTAGAAGAAATTCGAGAATGGTTTACTGATGCGCATTTGCAAGCAATTGAAGCCTACGAGCACCCTGAAGCAGGGATAACGTGTATTGGCACACGGGTATGACAATGGGGAAAAAGAAGGTTTTTCACATTATCCAATCGCTCGATAACGGCGGCTGTGAGAATATGCTTCTTCGTACCCTTCCTCTCCTCGACGAGTTTGAGCATACCGTTATCACCCTCAAAGAACTCGGGGAGCTCGCCCCCCGGTTTGCTTCCGCCAATATCCGGGTAGCGACGGTGCATTGCCGAGGCCTCTTTGACTTTTCAGGACTTCTCCGCCTTCGCACCTTTGTAAAAGAAGAGCAGCCCGACCTTGTCCTGAGCTATCTCTTCCATGCTGATATGGTTACTCGTTTTATTCTTTGGGGTATCCTTCCTGCCCCACCCATCCCCTTCCTTCGCACCACCTACAACCATCCCCGCTACTTTATCGCCCGCCTCCTCATGAGGCTTACCCGGCCACTCGTGAAGCAATACATCGCCAACTCCGAGGCCGTAAAACGCTTCTACGCAAAACATTTAGGAATAGTCAGGGATACTATCCAAGTTTTACCAAATGGCATTGATACCACCCCCGCTCTCGCCAACCTCTCCCTCAAGGAGTCTCTCGGCATCGCCCCGGGAGAAACCGTCATCGTCTGCGTAGCAAATCTGCATACCAATAAAGGACATGCTTACCTCTTGGAAGCTTTCGAAAACGTGCATCAAAGACATCCCCGTGCGAAGCTCTTCCTTATTGGCGATGGGGAAGAAAAAGCAAATCTGAAGAAGCAAATCGATTCGTATGTTTCTCGAGAACATATTTTTTTTCTTGGCAAGAGAACTGATGTCCCCAAAATTCTGCAGCTTTCCCATATCTTTGTTTTGCCCACTTTTTTTGAAGGCATGAGCAACGCCCTCATGGAAGCGATGGCTGCCGGACTGCCAGTTATTACGACTGACATCGAAGAAAACCGAGAATTAGTAAAAGATAAAGCGACCGGAATGCTTGTCCCAGTAAAAAATAGCGATGCCATCGCAGACGCACTCGAGAAACTCTTGGCCGATGAAGCACTTCGTTCCCGCATTGGCCAGGCCGCCAAAAAATTCATGGAAGAACATTTTTCTCTGAGAAAAATTGCCAATGACTGGAATAAACTACTGACTGGATTTACACGATCATGAACTCACCCAAAGTCACCATTCTTATTTCCATCCACAACGGGGCATCGACGCTTGACCAGTGTTTTGAGAGCATACAAAAACAGACATTCCAGGACTTTGAAATTGTCTGTATCAATGATGGTTCCACCGATACTACTGCCACTGCCATCCAAAAATGGCAGTCAATCTTCCAGGAAAGATTTCACCTCATAGAAAATACTCCTGGCCTTGGACTGACCAAATCCCTCAATAAGGGCCTCGATAAAGCCTCCGGAACCTATACTGCGCGCATTGATGCTGACGATTGGTGGCATCCTGAGAAGCTTGAACAGCAACTCAATTTTCTCGAGACTCACGGAGAGTACGGACTGATCGGCTGCAACTACATTAACCTTGCCCATAACCAGGAATTCCCGGTGAGCCTCAAGGTGAGTGACGAAGAAATCAAAGAAAGCATTATCAAAAGAAATCCCTTTGCCCATAGCTGTGTCGTCTTCAAGACTTATCTCGTCAAGGAAGTTGGGAAATATGACGAATCTGTCCGCTATGGCCAGGATTATGATCTCTGGCTTCGGCTCTCACCAAAAACGAAGTTCTACAATCTTCCTGAATTTCTCTGCTACCGTTCTATCGAGAAGGGAATTTCTATTGAAAAACAACGGGCGCAAATGTGGCAATGTGCCAAAACCCAAACCAAGTACATCCGCAGATATGGATATAGTTGGCTATACTATCGCTACCTGATTGAGCCGCTCATCGTCATCCTGACTCCCAACTTCATTAAGAACATTAAGAGGAAACTTATCCCCTCTTCGTAATTTGACGCATAATAAGTTCTGTTTCCTTTTGGCGTCGTCCTACTGCGCTCAGGATAAGACCAGAAATAATAGCATTCACTCCAACAATAACTAGGGCAATGGAGAGAATTGCAGTAGGAACTCGAGTGATAAAACCCGATTGGTAGAATTCTACTACCACCACACCTCCAAAGATAAGTCCGAAAGCAATAAAAACTCCACCGAGGTAGGAAAAAAATATCATTGGTCGATAATCTCGTAGGAGTGAAATGATGGTAAGAATAATCCTCGATCCGTCCTTGAATTCGCTTATTTTTGAGTGGCTTCCCACTGGTCGGTTGGTATAATCTACCGGTACTTCTTGGACGAAATAGCCCCGATCAAGGGACTGCAGTGTCAGCTCTGTTTCTACCTCAAACCCCCCAGCAAGAAGCGGGATACCTTGGTAGAATTCTTTCTTCATCGCCCGATATCCGGAAAGAATGTCTTGATACCGGGTATTAAAGAGATAATTGAGAAGCATTTTAAAAAGTACATTACCAAAACGATGGGCGAAAGAAAACCCTTTGTCATTCTGATGTAGCCGGTTGCCTA
This sequence comes from uncultured Bdellovibrionales bacterium, assembly GCA_964579335.1. Classification (GTDB taxonomy): domain Bacteria; phylum Patescibacteriota; class Minisyncoccia; order Moranbacterales; family UBA1568; genus SSEF01. The sequence continues at coordinate 33,924 of CAZOFS010000001.1, read as the reverse complement.
CTACCATATCGGCATCATCTTCAAGGATAGGCTTGATAAGCTTATGCACATCCTTAGCAAAATACGTGGCATCACCGTCTACCATAACAAGTATGTCGGCTTGCATGGTTTGAAACATGCGCTGCATGGCGTAACCCTTCCCTTGCTTCTTTTCATAAATAACCTGAGCCCCGTTTTCCTTTGCTATTCTTACTGTTTGGTCTCTGGAATTATTATCAAAGACGAAAATTTCGGCTTCCGGCAATTCTTTGCGGAAATCTTGGATCACCTGAGCAATCGTCAATTCTTCGTTAAAACAAGGTATCCCTACTGCGAGAGTAGGCCGTCCGGTAGTGGTAATTTCCATAGACTGTAAAACGTACGTTCTTTTTCTTAGAAAGACATAAGCTACCCCTCCTGTCAATTAACCTTTCATACTCCTTGATTCAGAGAAGGTATAGTATACTTTTATAGTATACCTGATCCAGAAAAAAGCCCAATGTAGCCATGATTCACCTCTTTTCGAGCAATTACCTTGCTCGTCTACCTGTAGAAAAAGCTGTCCAGGATTTTGCCAAACACTTCACCCAAGAGATGCAAGTACTTGATATTGGCTGCGGCAATAAACCATATGCCTCCTTCTTTTCATGTCAGTATATCGGCCTTGATCCCTATCCCGGTACCAAAGCTGATATCGTAAGGGACGCCTGGGACTCTGGACTCTCAGATAGTTCTGTGGACGGGGTAATTCTCAACCAGTCGCTTGAGCATATTTCTGATACCGTCGGTACTATCCGGGAAATCGAGCGGGTACTCAAGCCGGGTGGTCTCGTGCTCGTGACGGTTCCACAGACTATGCGCAACCACGGCCTTCCCCTTTCGCTCCAAGAGGCCAAAATTGAAAACATCAATGCAACCGTACTATCTTTTTGGAATGTTGACTATTGGCGTTTTACCAAGTTTGGTCTCGCCTACCTCTTCAAGAACTTCCGCATTGAAAAACTCGATGAGTCCAATACATATCTCACTACCCTAATCCAGCTGTGGAATTATTTTCTTGCTTCTTTTGGCCTCGGCATCCTCTTTGCTCCTTTCTACTTTATCAATAACCTTATCGGACTGTTCCTTGATTGGTTTTTCTTCTCCCTCGGAAAGCTCCCTTTCCCGATAGCGAAAAAATTTGACCAACTCATCATGAGGGGCCTTGCCCTCAATATTATTCTTATCGCCAGAAAACTCTAAAATATGCGCTATTTTGACCAAGAGCAAAAACGTTTGATATACATCGAAGAAAATGCTACTCCTGAATTTTGGGACCGTCAGTGGGAGGATGAAAAACTCAAGAAAAGCATCCTCGCCGGTGCCAAAGAGCGCTTTGTTTATCCCATAACCCGTCATTACCTAAAGCCAGGATCAAAGATCCTTGAAGGAGGATGCGGCAAAGGTCAATTCGTCTACTCGCTTCATGCCCGCGGTTACGACGCAACTGGTATTGATTTCGCTCCCAAAGTAGTCGAGAAAGCGAAATCAGTCATTCCAGAGCTCAATCTTTTGGTCGGCGATGTCCGCAAACTCGACTTTACTAATAACTCTTTTGATGGCTACTGGTCACTTGGTGTTATCGAACATTTCCCTGAAGGATACGAGGCTATCGGCCAGGAAATGCACCGGGTACTTAAATCCGGAGGATATCTCTTCCTTACCTTTCCCTATATGTCTCCCTTACGCCAACTCAAGGCTAGACTTGGCCTTTACCCAAAACATGATCCAAGTAAATTTGATCGAGAACATTTTTACCAATTCGCTCTCTCAAGCGAATCAGCAGTACAAAACTTTACCAATTGGGGTTTTGAACTCATCAGGAAAAAACCCTATGAAGGATTCAAGGGATTCAAAGACGAATCTGGTCCTCTGAAACCGTTCTTCCAGGTTATCTACAATAACAAAAGTCTTCTCACTCAGGGAATTGCCTATATCCTTTCAACTCTCCTTGCCCCGGTTTCTGGTCATACTATCCTGCTCGTTTTGCGCAAAAAATAATTCTTCATTTATTTCCTGACTGCGTCACTTGTAATTTTTTACGAAAAATCTATGAAACCAGAAGAAAGAGAAGATCAACGATACGCCACGGAAGATTACTGCCCTATTAGCAAAGAAGAGCAGATGATGTTCAAGTTACTTGATCGATATACGCAAGAAAAAAAAGTGCCCACTTCCAATCTAAGGATCCTTGATATTGGTTGTGGCAGCGGAAGAATTTCAAAAGAACTTATGAAAAAAGGCTATCAAGTGGTTGGCCTCGATTTTTCTGAGGAAGCTATCAAGAAGGCTCTAGCGCAAGGAGTAAACGCCAAAAAAACTAATCTTGATGAAGGTATTCCAGAAAGCTCAGAAGCATACGATATTGTTTGGGCTGGAGATATAGTAGAGCATGTTTTTGATCCCATTGGACTACTCAAAGAGTCACAGCGCGTTCTCAAAATAGACGGAGCCATGCTTATTACTATTCCAAGTGATGTCGGATTAATTTCTCGAATTAAAATGCTCTTTGGGATTTCCTATCAAGAACAAATGTACTATTCTTCTGGATTCTATAAACATCATACTTTCTTTACTCCACGCCTAATAAAATTCATGCTTCAAAAAGCTGGGTTACATATATATACTTTCAAGAAGATTCTTATACTGAGTAAAAATCGCTACGAAACAAATTTTCTCCCATCAGCCTTTTTTAATGAAATGATTATTGAAGCAAGGAAGAAATAACCCCTTATGGAAAAATATCAAGTTGTTCTTTTCCAGCCTTATCTTCGGCAATTTGTGCTTAATTTTGGAAAAATTCTCAAGCATGGAGTGTTTGTTGCTCATCTCAAACCAAAGAGAATGCTCTACAAATTACTTCCCTCGTTTGATAAAGAGATAGTGCGAGTAAAGACCACCTGGCAACATTGGCTGCGAAGAATTATTGGAATACCGAATGTCCGTTTTAGATACGAAACAAGTGGTGATATTCTTTTTACGTATGGAACACTTCTCATCACCAACAAACCCTATTGTGTCTATCTCGAAACTGGCTTATCACCTTACAATTATGATTTAGGAATAGCCAGAAATCCATTCGCCCGCCTCATTGTTATGTATCTAGCAACCCGCAAGAATTGCCATAAACTTATTTTCCTGAGCGAGGCATCAAAAAAGAGTTTTTTTACATCAGCATATTATCCAAAAATAGTCAGAAATATTCTTACTAAAAAAATGGTAGTAATCTATCCCGTCCCCTTGGTAGATAACCAAAAATGCTTACCAAAAAAATGGTCTGGGACACTTCGCTTGTTATTCGTAGGACAGTTTTATATGAAAGGAGGCCGGGAACTGGTAAACGCTTTCTTAAATTTAAGAAAGCAATACAGTAACATTTCTCTTACTATTATCACTCCTATTGTAGCTCTTAAAAAAGAAGATGCCGACAGCCTCCTGTCACAACCTGGCATCAATCTTCACGATGCTGTTCTCGGCGCTGAAGAAATGCGCCAACTTTATCGAGATCATCACGTTTTCTGTCTTCCTACCTATCGGGATGGTTTTGGCCTAGTCCTAATCGAAGCGATCGCGCACGGCATGCCTCTTATTATTACTGATCAATACGCCACCACTGAGATGGTTGTTGAAGATAGAAGTGGCTTTGTTTTTCATAATCACCCCTTGCAGGATTATGACCCAAAAACCTATCAGCTTTTAGGGAAATACTATAATCCCCGAGATTTCTATAAAGATCTTTTCGATTTCCAAAAAAATGGAAAATTAAAGCCAATTGAAAATTTTCTTTATAACTCAATTGAATGCTTTTTACTAGATCAAACTCTTCTAGAAAAATTTTCAACACAAGCACTCAATCTATATAATTTAAAGTTTAATCAAAGTCACATATCCGAACAGATTGATAAGGTTTTTCTTGGATGTCTAAAGAAAGGAAGAGAATAATTTTGACTACAAACACTCTTAGCAATCAAGAAAATCTTGGAAAAGAATACCTAAGGAGATGGCTTTATATGCTACTTTTCAACTTATTTAGAGTATAGAGATTTTCTATTTTCTTGAAGATATATATACGCTAAAGGTAAGATGGTCATTAGCTCAAGGGCATAAATGTAAGTTACCATACTAATCGAAAAACCGTGGTTTTTTAGTAAGTACAAAATTCCTAGCGAAACTATATTAGCAAGACCAATTATTGAAATGATTGTCCAATTTTTCTTTCTGGTCATAAAGAAATTCATCATAAAAATCTTAAGTGGTACAAAAATCATCAAGATAGAGAAGAAGAAGGCTAATCTCTGACTTTCTAAATATCCCACTCCATACATAGGGATAAAAAGAAATTTGATAAAAATAAGAAAGGCGACCCAAAAAATAATGCCTACAACCAGGTTTTGCAGCATTACTTTTTTGTAAGCAATTTTCACCCCACGGAAGAGGGCGGGAATATAGAGATACCCGAGCATACCCATAAGAGATGAGCCAGCATTGACAATAAAATAACCGATATAATAAATAGCAACCGCCTCAAGACCAAACAAGGCAGAGATAGCGAGAGGTGGGACATTGTTTGATAAACCGAAAACAAAACGCTGAATCGAAGAATTAACACCAAATTTAAAATCAATATAATCGTTTGTTCGGTCCTTTATTTTTTTTAAGAGCTCGAAAAAGAAATAGCCAAAAAGAAAAATATGAACAAAAAGATAGGTAAGCACAAGTCCTAATACATTAAATTCTAATAAAAGACCTACAGCCAGTGAAAGATGAAGAGAGATATAGAGAAGTACGGTACGAAGAGAGCTTTCTTTGAAAAGAGATTTCCCATCATAATAGATATTCCAGGTATTAAACGCATAATAAAAAGGTGCTAGAAGCCCTGCTAAAATAAGCGTTTCCCCCACCAAAAATTGGTTTCGAAAAAAAATGCTATAAAACCCCAATCCCACCAGTGCCACCAATGCCATTAGACTCAAAAAAAAGCTCCATCGTACTGCTTTAATAACCCCCGCCTCTCGACCATGCGCCACAGCTTCAAGGGCTGCAGTATTCAAACCTGGTAGGGATAAAAGAGAAACGATTGTAATACATGAAAGTACGTATTGGTATTGACCAAGAACTTCTTTGGTTCCAAGTCTGGCAAAAAGAAGTGATATTAACCACCCCCCTACTGCTATCACTCCAAATTTTAGAAAAATCCACTGACCATTATTAAAATGACGTGCCAAATCTAAGCCTATTTTTTTTCCTAACCAATCTAAATAACGTACCTTTTTTCCTAACATAAACAGATCTTATCCTGGTGCACTTTCTTAGAGAGATGGGGGCAAGCGTTTTTATGGACATCTATTAATCTATTATAACAGCTTATATTTGTCCCTTTCTGACAAGCACATACAGCCAAATTCATCTTTTTTAAAGCTGATATTTTGAGTATTTTTTGCTATAATATAGGTAATTTACACATATATTGAACTCTTTCCAGAGAGAAAAATGCTATGCGACCAGATCAAGCAGAAGATAAACGCTACCAAATTTCCGACCATTGCCGGATCGAACTTGAAGAAAAAACAATGTTTGAAATGCTGAGTAAATACACTCAGACATTAAACAAACCGCCCCAAGAAGTGCATATACTCGATATTGGATGCGGGAGCGGACTAGTTACAAAGAAAATTCAAGAGCTTGGGTACATTGTAAAAGGTTTGGACTTTTCTTGTGAGGCAGTAAGTAAAGCTCTCAAAAATGGCATTGAAGCAAAACAATGCAATCTTGATGAGGGTATTCCTGAAGATAACGAGCGATTCGATGTTGTATGGGCCGGAGATATAATAGAGCATGTTTTTGACCCCATAGGTTTACTTAAAGAAATTAACCGTGTTCTAAAAAAGGGAGGTGTTCTTATAGTAAGTATTCCTAGCGATGTAGGATTAAATAATATAATCCGCATGATATTTGGTATTTCCTATCAAGAACATATGTATCGTCGATCTGGATACTATAAACATCATACCTTTTTTACACTTCACTTAATGGATTTTATGCTCGAGCAAGCAACTCTTAAACGACAAGAAACTAAAAAGATTCTCGTCTTACCACAGACTAGCTTCATTGTTAAATTTCTACCCCCGGCACTCTACAATGAGATCATACTCGTTGCAGCAAAATATTAAGGCTTGCGAAAAGAGCAAACTATGTTCAAAGATTGTGATTCAGAGAACTCTTTTGAGATTGTTTCTATATCTTTCCAAAAGGTCTCTGCAATCTTCTTTCTATTAAAATGATCTCTCACGAATACTTTTCCTGCCTCAGCGATCTTTTTTAACTCCACTGGATGAGTCTGGTAATAACGTACCTTACTGATAAGATCATCTAAATCTCCTTCTTTGTATCCAACATAATTAACCCCCGGGATAAGACCAATTCGAGTATACATCGGATGATCTATACCAATATACGCTGCCCCACAAGCCATACCTTCAAAAGCATTAATTGGGGGTAACCCAACAATTTCCTCTCCAGAAATAAACATTCGATACTGATTATATTTTTGCACTATGTCAAATTGATAATATTTATTATGAGGATAAGAAAAAACTATCTTCATAATAAAAGGAGGTGCCCAACGTCGTATCATACGATTTACCCAATTCTCATCAGGCACACCAGTCTGGAGAAAAGAAGAATTTTCAAAACGTCTTATTACCGTATCAATTTCCGGTGTATATTGTGACGCTTTGTCGAGAAGCAACTGACGCATTGGCTGAAGAACCTCGATATGGAAAAAATCAAAGAACTCTTTATTATTCCTTTCAATAGGTGCAACAGACCCAAGGGCTAAGCATTTATTTGTGCGCTCTTCAAAATTCTTTTTTTGGTTGAAACGCTCACCAAAGGCATAAGGTAGCTGATACACTTCTGCTACATTGGGGAAAAAATTATGAAAGAAAGCCTCTTGGGCAAGATTATGCTCTGCTATAAGAAGGTAATGAGGAACCTGCTTCAGATACTCAACTACTTCCCTAATACGAAGAAAGTAATGGGTGCAAAAAAATAAAACTAGTCCTGAAAATTTTGTATAGCCAGTATACTTAAGTTCCGACAGTTTCAGAGAACGAACAAAATCAATCATTACATCTTTTTGTGGATCTAGCTGTCCGATCTCAAAATAAACTTTTACTTTAAAAGGATTAAGGCCATTACTAATCATCCATACTAAAAGCTCTAAATAAGAAAAAAACTTTGGAAAAAATAGAAATCGAACTTTTATAGCTGCCAAGGAAGTCTTAGTCCCATCAATATAGATTGCTGTTTGTTTACTTTTATCTTTTAAATAATAATCAATGAAATAATCATATTTCATGAAGTGTTTCCGACGTAATAAAATATTTATTACCGTTTTTCCGTAAATATAGTAATGAGGATTTACTAAGACAAGTCTCATAGTTATTCGAAAATGGTAACCCGAGGATTAATCTTCATCAGTTGCTCCACTACTTCATCACGATAATTAGCAATCTTAACAATCACAGCAGGATTTATTTCATTACGAATTTGCTCCGGCTTTTCTACTAATAGATGAGTTCCGTAGAGTCTTTGCTTATTTTTAAGGTCAGAATTATCAAGTACGATACGAATACGACTTATATCTAGCCCAAAAGCAATCAAGTATTGGGAAAAAATATGTGCCCCAAATAAATATATCTCACCAGAATGACTCTTAATCTTTTCATTAAGAGATTGTACAAGTGTTTCATGGTAATTAATAAAATCCATGAAAAGAGATCTATACTCCGTATAACAATAAGGAGGCGTATTCTCTGCGGTAGGTTGTGTTACTCTTTCAGTAGCATAAAAAATGCTATGATCATGAAAATATTCCTTTTCTAGAACACGAAAACCATTTTTTGCTAGTAGGTAATCTACAAATGGTTCGGCTAAGAGGCAAGTGTGCTCAAAATTTAAGCCATTAGTATATTTTTTTTTCAGAAACTCGATGAGATTTGGAAAAGTAAAGATATGTTTTTTCCCCGGTTCTAAATATTTTCCAATATGAGATAGGAAAGTAGGAGGATCATACGTATGTTCTAGTACATGGGAATGAACTACTGTGTCATATACTTCTTCAGAAGTAAAATTTTCATCAAACCACTGAGGAATGACCCTGATATTGCCGTATCCCTCAAAAAGAGGGTGCGGTTCAACCACTGTCCAATCAAGACTCTTATTTGTTTTAAAAGCCGATTTAAATATCTCATCATGTGAACCACCGATTTCAAGAACCTTCTTAGGGAAAAAACGATTAAGAAATGATGCAAAGGCCTGGTAATGTTCCTGCCATATTTTTCCCACTCCATCATTATGCTGAGCTAGATAAACCAGCTCTAAAGGAAGCAACTTATCGAGCTGGATCATCCCCGTTTCAGGACAGATAGCAAAGCTCATATCTGCTTTTAGGTCTTTACTCTCCGCTTGATCAGTACAGCCCATGAAGACGGGAAAATCCTTGAAAACATGCAACGTTTCAAGGTTCTTTTTTCCCGTCAATAAACTTTTATCTCGGATAATGTATTCCATTTATTTCTTTTTATTCCATACACCTACTCCCTTGCTGAAATCATGAGTAAAAAGGTCAAAGGGCTCAAAAAACTTCTCTAAGATGTGGAGGCATGCTTCGGCTACCGCTCCTTCACTGCCACGGGCATTTGTCACAAAGTTAGCTGCTTCCTTAGTCTTGTAAAAAGCATTGGCCGGAGCAATACCGTACGACACCTCCCGGAATACCAACGGATCAAATATCCCATCGCCCATGTAGATAGTCTCTTGAGGATTAAACCGCTCCTTGATCCATGCTGCCCGGTCAAAAGTACTCACTAAATCAAGCGGCAAACCCATATCCTCCACTATTCGTTTCTTGGTAATGGCAAAACCGCGTTTATCACCCGAAACCGCATGGATATAAAGCCTCCCCTTCAGGAGATCTAATGCATCATTATCCTCTGGACCAAATTTCTTCATTACTTTTCCTTCGGTTGTATAGTAATACTTGCCGTCGGTAAAAACGCCGTCCACATCCAAGATGAGGTTTTTGATCACCGACTTAGCCATACCTTATTACTACTGATGCTCTGATTCAATCCGACCATCGCCGCGATGGGCATCATCTTCAAGACGAACCACATCATCTACCTCTGGAGTAGAAACCTCTTGCAAAACAAGGTCCGTAATCGCAATTACTCGATGCTTCCGTGGCGGAATGACATTAAAGAAATCATCAGCTTTCATACGTTTCTTTTCCACGACCCCTTGTTCATTCTCAAGCCATATCTCTGCTTCGCCAGCAATGATGTAATTAGTTTCGCGCTTCTTTTCGTGGTACTGGAAACTCGTTCGATGGCCAGCGTTAATGTACAAGCGCTTGTAGCAATAGCGGTCATTGAGCTCCAGCCAAATCTCTCGTCCCCATGGTTTAGTCACTGTTTTTGGGTACTCATTGTTCATAATGTTCTATAATTTCCATTAATGAATTAGTGATGGACTCATGAATATCTTCGCATTGTGAAAGCTGGTCAATAATTTTCTTGTAGCTGTCTGAATTGAAACAGTAGTGACCAGCGATGACGGCACAAAGAAGTTTGTTCTCTGGGGTATTGGTATGCATCCATTTCTTCCACTTCTCGCTCTGGTAGACATCATTGATAAAATCCTGGAAATCTACTCCATAAGTAAGACATTTCGTCAGAACAAGCTGCGTTTGGACCACACCCAACTGCGGAGCAATATTTCTCGCATCAATAATCCCCTTTCTCATTTCAATTTCACTCTTATTGAGATAGTCGTCATTGTGCTCCTTGAGCTTGATCCCTTTTCGGTGCAAAACTTCAGCAATTTGTTCGGTAAATTCCTTATTAAAGTTCCCAACTTGATTAATTTCCTTGACCAAACTTCCGGTCTGAACCACGTAAAACTCGGGATTGCAGATTGCTTTGAAATAATCAATTTCTCGTTCAATTTCTCCTAAGTTAGGCAAGTTATAATTGGAACCCATATTTTCGTCCGTGCCAATCTCGAGCATGATATTGGGATTCAGACCAAGTGCAAGCTCTACTGCTTTTTTGGATTCCTCCAGCGCCTCATCCTTGGTTCCCTTAAAATGGCAAAAGTCTATATGGATTAGGTCAAATCCATTCTCTATATCGTCTCGAATCGTATTGTGGGTATCGGCGAGGTCATGATTACCATTGAAACCAGGTCCACAATGGTCCCGACAAATAAGGACATCACTATGCTCATAGGTATTCCGCAGCTCTCGGACATGTTCCATAAACTGTTTTGTGGTCCAGCCATTCACATAACCACCCTTGGCATCAATTTGGTTCTTCGATGGAATCAGCATGAGCTGTTTCCGGTGATAGTGTGAGTAACGAAACGTCGCTTCGATCGCCTCCGTACTCATGGGGCCAATCCCGAGGTCAGCGCGAATTTTCCCATGAACGAGTGTTTCTTCCATACTTCTTTTATGCGTTATTCAATAGCCTGTTGAGCGTACTCTTACCAAGGTAATACAACATGAGATCAAAAGGATGATTATGCATGGGCGACATATTCAGGAAAATAAGCGCTGTGAGAAGCTTTACCTTCTTAAGGTCATAACCATTTTTCAGGATAAACGTCTCATATTCGTTCTTGGCCTCCACAAGTTCATTGGTCAGGTAGAAATTGTAGTAAACGCTCGAACCACTCATATCAAAGGTAAACATTCCCTCTTTGATGAGCTGATACGAAAGAGTTGTCCCACCGTAAAGTTTGGCAAGGTCGTAATACAAATCTCCGATTTTGGTTGATCCACCAAAATCCTGCCGCCAGTCAATTAAGACAAACTTTTCCAGATTACTCACCGGATCGCGGGTTACAATAATATTATCAAATTGGAGGTCACCATGGAAGTTTGATGGCGTACCATTGATAAGATAATCCCAGTCAATCTTAGCCAAAAGATCATTCAAAGGAGACACTGTCACCCCATTAATAATATTCTCTCCGTCTTCGATTTCGGACTTCTTGAAGAACATGTCCAACCGTTTCATAGTTTTGGCATGGTAGAAATCACGGCAAGCCTGCTTGAACTGGCTTTCCTCCTCCGGCGTAATCTCCATCTTTTTCCACAAATTCATCTTGGTCCAGCCAAGAAAATCCTTTACCGTCTTGGCATTGAGGACAGTGTAGAGTGTCTGGCCTGGGACTTTCTTGTAGGAGTAAAAATTACCACGATAACCTTCAATCTTGGGACAGAGGCCAGCGAGGCTATTCACTGCCCGTTCATAACGGTTTTTGGCGATAGTAACATCAGAAAAAAACTTGATCACCCGGTCATTGACGAAATAGAAATATTCGTCCCCCTTGCTAAAGTCAAATTTGGTTTTGGCGCCGCTGAGATTCTTATTCGTTTCGGCATAACTCAATTCAGATCCGGTATCAAACCAGGTAAAACCAATCGGTACTAATTTCTGCTCAATCAAAGCTTTGAAGCCATTGGATACCTGGATCTCACCATTGGCTACTACCTTGTTCTTCTCCAATGAATCAAAAAAGGCTTCGTAATGCTTCACGCCCGCCAGACCGATAAAGGCAAATTTGTTGTCATTCTTGGTCTTGTCATCCAACTGATAGATGAGATTGTTCTTGATTTTGACTGTACAGTAACGCTCTGTTTCCTTCACTGGTGAAATACCGAACCAGTTATGGTCAGGCACTGGAACCTGCTCAAGCACGATCGTATCAGCTGCCGAAAAAACAAATGGACACTGGAGATGCGACTTACACTGGAGGAGCGAGTAGCCAGGACCTGTCCCGGGCCCAACGATCTGGTCTACCTCGACGAAGGTAAAACGGCGCTCGGGATAAGCCAGCGTCAAGTAATCAATAACGGTTTCTTTTTTATGCCCGACCGCTACCACTATTTCCACATCTGTGGGAAATTTCTCGACAATATGTGAGATAACAGCCTTCATATTAACCGGCAAGACCGCCTTATTGATATGATTGGACGATTCCCCCATACGTGTCCCCGCTCCAGCTGCCAAGATACAGACCTTGTATTTCATACGACCATCCAGAATTAATTATTTTCAAAGAAAGTAGCTATCCCCTTCTTTATGATCTTCTCCGACACGTCCGGTGTAGTATAGAGCTTGAATTGAGCCATGCCCTGAATGACTGACATGCGGATACCGGGAAGCGCTACTTTGCCATACTGTTTGGCCTTTGAGATAAGAAGCGTATCCGTAGAACTCACTACTACATCAAGAACCGCCTCGGCCTTTTGGATCATTGCGTCCGAGAAAACACAAGCCTGCTCCTGATTCATACCGACCGGAGTGGCATTAATAAGGAACTCGGCCTCTTCTCGAGCACATTCATTCCAAGGGACAAAGCGTAGATGAAACTGTTCTGCCAATTGCCGAGCTCGTTCATCATTTCGATTAGTAATAGCAATTTCACCCACTTGGTTTTCTTTGAGAGCGCAAATAATAGCTCGGGCTGCACCCCCTGCCCCCACCAAAAGCACTTTCTTTCCTTTAACTCGATAATCATCTCGAGTAATGACTCGCACACCTTCAAAGTCCGTATTGTATCCAGTCAATTTTCCGCCGCGATTCACAATGGTATTTACGGCACCAATTTCTTTGGCCACTGAATCAACCTCATCAAGGTACTGCATCACAACTACTTTGTGCGGCATCGAGACGCCACAGCCACGAATACCAAGTGCCCGAACTCCCAAAATGGCATTTTGCAAATCTTCACTCCGCACCAAAAACGGCTTGTAAATATAATTCATGCCCAGTTCTTGGAATGCCGTATTAAAGATGGTCGCTCCCAAGTTGCCTGGTTTTTCCGCGAGTGAAATACAGACAATTGTTTCCTTATCAATCATAATTTCTTTTCAATCCTCCAGTTATGTTCCCCCTATAAGCTCCTCCAATTTATCACACCCCTCACCCTTTGTCACCTCTAAATTTTCAGATGAATACCCTTGACATTTATTACATTTTTATTCATACTGTAGTCGCGTTCTTTTTGTTCAACTCCCTAGAGAAAGTGAGCCTCATCATGTTCGAAGGTTTCACCTTGGAAGCCCAACGAGAGATCGAGGCGGCGCGTGGCTGGAAACCAGGCTATTCCGCCCTCACCTACTGCACAGCCGAGGCCGTGGTGATGCGCCAGCGTTCAATGGACCCTTGCGATCTTCTATCGACAGAAGTCCTCGTTGCCAAACGCATTTCTGGCGCACCTGACTGCCTTGGCAAGCTCCAGTCAAAGTGGGGTGGTTATACCAAGCCCTCCGACCCGAGTCCGATTCATGCCATGCAGCGGACGCTTCAGGAAACGTTAGGCTGGAGTGCCTTGGAAATCGACCTGCAGTTTGCAGGTATTATCGGTCCTTGGCTCTACCAAAGCACTGTGGAGATGACCGACTCCGAATTGATACTCAACGTCTCCGAGATTCAGGCCGAGCAAACCCCTTTCCAGGCAACACTCTTTGTGGCCATTGTCTCGGACCAGTGTGAGCTTGGTCAAGGTGGATACCTGAAGTCAACCGAGGGTGCCCGCTGGATCACCCTGGGGGACCTCATCGCTGAGGAAGGTCAAAATCCCCATCATCTCTACTGGGAAATGACCTTTGACTGTCTGCAGGCATTCCAGAATCCAACCCCTCAGATCCTCTTCCGTGGACCCGGCCGGTATGTCCTCGAAATTCATCGCTAGAACCAAGGCGAGTGATGTTTCGGCCATCCATGACCTCCAGACGCTCTCTGATACAGACGCCATATTCCGTGGTGACATAAAAATCACCTTCCAACCGCATGGTAGCGCCCAGCGGTTTTTTCTTCCCTTATAAAAGTTACGCCTCTAATCATAGGCTGAGTCATGCTATACTTGGAAAAATTAAAAGTCTATGGGTCAAAAAAAAGTATTCAACGAGGTCATTTGTGTCGATATTGGCGGCACCAATTTGCGGGTAGCAAGGGTAAAGCGAGACGGCACCGTCACCACCAAACAAACTACCAACACCCCGAAATTTGGAAATGACAGCTTTGTTATTACACGGGAAATTACCCGGCTCATTCACACCATCCAACCCGAAGGAAATATTGCTGCCATAAGCATAAGTAGCGCCGGCCCGCTCGATCTCGCCCAAGGATGTATCGATCATTGTCCCAATATCCCACTCGGCGTCGTGCCTCTTGTCGCTCCCCTCGAGGAAGCATTTCATTGTCCTGTTTTTCTCTTTAAAGATACTCACGCCGGGGTGCTTGGAGAAAAGTTTTTCGGCAGTGGCCACGACGTAGCCAACCTTGTCTATATCACTATTTCTACCGGCATTGGCGGCGGAGTCATCGCGAACAATCACCTTATCATCGGTCGCAATGGCAATGCTGGTGAAATTGGCCGTTTTTTTGTTTTCGATGAACCTTATTTTTGGAATAGCTGCGCTTCCGGAACCTTTCTCCTTTCGACCTTTAAGAACTTTTGCAAACGACAAAGCATTGAGTGCACCCATCGTCATGCCAGAGACATTTTTGCCGCAGCCCGGGAAGGAAATCTTCATGCCGTAGTCTTTATGGAAGAACTAGGCCGCATCAACGGCCGTGGCCTTTCGGATGCTATCGTGGCCTATGATCCGGAACGAATCATTTTCGGCGGCAGCGTTTTCGTCCACAATCAAGATCTACTCCTCCCACCTCTCCTCCGTCATACCGACGACTATCTCCCTCTCCCAGATATTCAAATAACCAAACTCGGGGACGACGTCTCCCTCCTCGGAGCAGCTGCAGGGGTCTTTTTCAAAGAGAAATATTAAATTGAGAACTTGTTAAAGTCTTTTTTAGTGTTTCTTGAGCGACGGGAAGATGCCTCGCAATTTCTTTTGTAGCAGCGCTTGGTCCTGGTTGGTTTTGACAAGTTCTTCAAATTCAGCCAGCGCCACGTCAATATCTACGGGGCAAACCTCCTCACTACGGAGCAAGAACATCCGTCCTGATTTTTTTTTGGTCATTTTTCCTTTCTCTCTTTCCGTATAGAGCTCTTCAATCATTTTTTCGCCCTTGCGAAGGCCCATAATCCGGATCTCGATGTCTTTTTCAGGAATAAGGTTCTTGGAACGAATCAAGCACTTCGCCACTTCATAGATATTGATGAGCTCCCCCATATTAAGAATATGGATCATATTGGGCTTTCCCTCGGCGGTACTTTCAATCACCAGCTGGGCCGCTTCACGGATCGACATGAAGAAGCGCTGCATCTTCTTGTGAGTTACCGTAATGTACTTGTGCAGTTCCATCTGCCGTTCAAAGAGCGGCAAAGCCGAACCCCGAGAATTAATCACATTGCCAAATCGAACGATATTAAACCTGGTCTTACCCTTCTTGAGATGCTGGATGTAGTACTCGCACAGCTTCTTCGTCGCCCCCATGATGCTTGTGGGGTTCACTACCTTATCCGTTGAGATAAAAGTCATCAACGGCACTTTGTGTTCGACCGCTACGTCTACCACCCGTTTGGTGCCAATTACATTGTTATAAATAGCCTCATCGATATTGTCCTGCATGAGATGTACGTGTTTGTAGGCAGCTGCATGGAAGACGATATCCGGTTTGATTCGAACAAACAGAGTTCTGAGCTTACGATCATGGAGGATTCCTCCCACGATAAGCTCGCATCGCTCCCGGAGTCCTCGTTCCTTGAGCTGCTGCTCAAGGAGAAAGACCAAATATTCTGAATTATCGTAGACTACTACCTTCTTGACCTTAAGATCGAGGAGTTGGCGCACAATTTCTGAACCAATTGAACCCGCTCCGCCCGTCACAAACACTACCTTTCCTTTATAAAAGCTTGAGAGCTGATCGACATGATGGCGAACAAAAGGGCGACCAAGAAAATCCTCTGGTTCGATAGCCTTCACCTCGCTATAGCGCACATCACTCTCACGAATGATCCGCTGGTCGCGTGGCACGATTTTGAAAGGGATACGGTTGAGGACATTGGTAAGCAAAATCCGACGTATCAGCGCCCCGTCCGCTGAGGGGATAGCAATAACCATTTCATCCACTTGGTACAAGTCGAGCAATTTGGGAATATCCTCAATACTCCCTAAAACAGATTGTTTACCTTTATCCCCCTGGTCATCAACAAAACCAACCACCCGACATTCCAAATGGTTTATGGCAATGTCCTTTGCCAAAAGCCTCCCCGCTCTTCCCGCTCCGATGATAAGAATATTCTTTACTTCCATAGCCGTATCCTACTTTCCTGATGTAATGCAGTCCTTTATAAGGGAAATATTTTTCTTGTAAAAGTCAAGAGTCGATGTCAAACCTTCCTCCAAGCTTAGCATAGATATCCTCTCCAACACATCCCCCTCTGCCACTCGGTCTTTACTCAGATCTTTACTATTTTTTTGGATGATCTGCATTTTTTCTTTGAAAACCTTCTCCTCTAGAATGGCGACAAGTTCTCGTATACTTGTAAACTTGCCTGAACCTACATCATAGATTCCCTCCTGTCGTTCTTTAAGAAGATACCTCACCATACGAGCCAAATCGCCAACAAAAAGGAAGTCTCGCTTCGCCTCCATATCATTGATCTCCGTCGGCGTCGCAGTGAGGTGGTTATAGATAAGATTTGCTACGAGACTTCCTTGCCGACAAGGTATTTGGAAAGGCCCATAGAGATTAAATGGTCGCACAAGAGTAAGTCGAATATTCTTTTCCTTACAAAATGTGTGATAAAACTTTTCAAGCGCTCTTTTGCGCAGTCCATAAGGAGAATCCGGATTGGCATACACCACCGCTGATGAAAACACTATCAAATGGTTTCTTTCGTTGATCCCAAGATTCTCTATCAATTTCTGTTCCTGTTGTATAAGTTCAGGAGGAGAGAATTTGAGATCGATGAGATGTACGATAGCCTCATATGTATTTGGGATTACCTCCTGATACGGGTTGGCCTGAATGAACGTATCCGCTCGCTCGAGAAAAGGAGACTGCTGTTCTCCCACAGAAAAACAATCCCATTCACTGGAAAAGAGCGTGGCAATGTTTCTACCAACAAACCCCTCTCCTCCCAAAAGGAGGACTTGTCTTCTACCTTGATTCATTATTATTCCTCTTTTCTCTTTCATACGAATCCGTATTAATGAGCTCCCTTTTTCCACTTACCTCACCCAAGAAATCCTTTATTAGAGCCATTTTTTATAGTATACTGTGGTCGTAACAGGAAGACAATACCACTCAACTTTCACGTGATACACTAATGATATGTTTCGAAATAGGCTTCCTACAATCCTGACCCGCCCCACTTTTTTACTTGCTCTCCTCTTGGTCGTCTTTTTCTCTAAGGGTGTTTTTTTAACTGTTATTCAGCCGATCTTTACCGGCCAAGACGAGGCGCGACACTATAACTCTATCCAGCTGATCATCACACCAAGCCCTATTCCTCCAGAAGAATCTCGTCTACCGATTGAAAGACAGGACAAAGACGACCTCTCGACCTACCGCTTCTCTGAGGAAATCCGCGAAACTGCCCGAGCTACCAACAATCACCTCCTCCGGGCTGATGATTTCAATACCATGCGCTTTTCCGATACTTCTGTCGGTCTCCAGGAATCAAGGGTCGACGCCAAACCATGGCCAACCAACAATCTCTACTACCCACCTGATGCCGTACGTAGTTCTATTCTCTATCATCAGCTCGCCTCAGTGATCGAACAAGTCTTTTCGGATGAGAGCATTTTCACCCGCTTTTATCTCATTCGTATCTTTTCCGCGCTCCTTGGTACCCTCGCCATCCTCCTCGCTTACCTCACCGCTCGAACCATTGGTTTTTCATCCACCACGAGCCTCATCACAACCGCTCTCATCGTATTTCAGCCAAAATTCTCCCTCTATTCCAGCCAGATCAACTATGACACCCTCCTCATTCCCCTTTTCTTCCTCTTTACGTATGCCACTGCTCGCGTGGTGAGAGATGGCTTTACTCCGACCAACCTCATACTCCTCGTAGGCACCATAGTACCCGCTATCCTCACCAAAGCCACTGGCTCCCTCCTCTCCGTGGTCCTCCTAGCTCTCATTCTCTCTTGGGCCTACCCGAGGTTTACCAAGCTCCACAGTCGACGCCTCCGCGCTGGTCTCATAGGACTATTGCTCTTCGTGAGCCTTGGGAGCCTTGTCTTCCTGTATCAGCATTTCTTTGGGGCTGAAAATAGTCTAGCCCAAAAACTCTCCTCCCTCCCTACGTATCTCTCCAAAACCCTCACCTGGAACAAAGTTGTCTGGCCTTCCGAAACCTACTGGGGCATGCTCGGCTGGACCAACAGCGGGGTGATTCAGTATACAACCACACTCATCTTTATCCTCGAATGGGCGGCTATTGCTGGGCTCGTTCTCCTCTTCTTTGCCCAACGATTAAAAGAAAGTTATCCTTCTTTCTTGCCCGCCAAAAAACAACTCCTGTTTCTCGCCATAATGATGGCTGTGCTCCAGATTGGTGTCCGCTTCGCCGATTGGAACATCTACGTCAGCCTGGATGAAAAAATGTCTATGAGTCTCGGCACACCTGGTCGCTACTTCCTCCCCGCCCTCCTCGCGCATATCCTCCTCATCACGAGTGGCCTCGGCGCTCTCCTCGCTTACTTCAAACAGGAACGATATTTCAACCCCATCCTCTTGGGCCTGCTGATCCTCATGACCGGACTCATGCTCCACACCATATTCAATGTAATTATCTTCCGTTACTATTTTTAGTCCTATGTCACTCCCTTCACCCAAAATACTCCTCATTGTACTCCTTGGACTTACCCTCCTCGGCATTGGTTGGCGCCTTGGTCACGAGCTTTCCTTTCGTGACTCCTCTCTCATTCTCACCAAGGGCGAGCCGGTGAAGATCCTTCCGGGTGAAACCATCACCCAGACCTTCCTGCCAAAGTCGGGTACGCTCGCCAAACTTGAATTCCTCGTCCGTAATCCAGAGCCCAAACCAAGTGATCGAGTAACTATCACCCTCGCTGATATTACGTGTCAAAACCCGATCCGCGAAAGCACCCTCGAGCCTGGATACCTCGACTCAGACAATCTCTTTGTGGCTCGTTTTGAACCACTCCCTACCTCTTCCAGCGAGCCACTCTGCGTCATGCTCAGCTTTGATAAAACAAAGCCTCAGTCAGAATTCCTACGCTTCTTCACCCACGAATCCAAGCCTGCGTCATTCCTCGATCTTACACTGGCGGGAATACCTCAACCCGAGCGCTCACTCGCCATGCGACCCACCTACATCTACCCGACACTCAGTCAAAACCTGGATGAACTCAACGACCGCATCTCCCAGTACAAGCCGTGGTTTTTGAAAGACGGTTTCCTGACCTTGGTAACACTTATCTTTATCGGTAGCACCCTCGCCTTCCTCTTACTCCTTATTTTCAAACAAAAAGACACTCGGTAACTTCTCGGTAGACACAAGAAAAACAGGGGCTATCCCCTGTTTTTTAAAAATCGGTATATTTATATTTAGGAACTAATCTTCCTTCTGATCCAAAACCCAATTGATCACGCCCATAAGGAGCGAGAGAAGGAGCGCTCCGAGAAACGCATGAAGGAAAGTATCGACTTCGAAACCCTTGATAATTCCGCCCAAAAGCCAGAGAAGGAAACCATTGATAACGAGTGTGAAGAGTCCAAAGGTAATGAGATTAATCGGGAGAGTAAGCAATACCAAGATAGGCTTCACGGTAAAACCAATCAGCCCCCAGAGGAGCGCCAAGACGAGTGCCGTCACCCAACTGGCGATAGTAATCCCTGGTACAAAGTGCGCCACGAGCCAAAATGCCCCCGCTCCCAAAGCCCAACGTAGTAAGAGTCGCATACGTATAACTTAAAGTAATTTCCCTCAGTATACCACAAGAGAAGTTAATTCCTTCGGCGGCGGAGGAGCGAGCCAGCTGTTTTGAAACAAATGAGGATATCGAGCCACAGGGACCAGTTTTCGATATAGAAGACATCAAGGCGGTACTCGTCCTCGAAGTTGAGATCGGAGCGACCCGACACCTGCGCCATCCCAGTAATACCAGGACGGATAGTAAGTAGTCGGCGATGATACTCATTGTATTTTTCTACCTCGCGTTTCTGATGCGGCCGTGGACCGACCAAACTCATCTCACCTCGCAACACATTGAAGAATTGAGGGAGTTCATCGAGTGAGGAGCGTTCAATAAAAGCGCCGACCCTGGTCTTCCGAGGATCATCTTTGATTTTGTAGAGCGGTCCTTCACGGACACTGCGTTCAGCGATCAACTGCTTTTCATACGCAAGAGCCTGCTCGAAGTTGGGGTTGGCTTTGTTGATACACCATTTCCATTGCATGTAGCGAAATTTAAACACGGGAATTTTCTCACCATTTTCCCCTACCCGTTCATTGGTATAGATGATTGGCCCATCCGGATCCTCGAGCTTGATGAGAAGCGCGATAATCAGCATGATCGGAGAAAAGAGCAGCGTGAGCCCAAAACCAGCTACGATATCAAAACCTCGTTTCAAAACTTTGCCCCAGCCATCAAGTGGCGTATGTTGAAACTCAATAATCGGCTCACCATTAAAAATCTGCATCGAAAAGCGTGGGGTCTGGAGCATGGTCGGAAAGTACTTGTAGGTGATGTTATTAATCTGACAGTAGTCAAAGAGTTTCTCTTGCTCATCATCAGTAAAGCTCGGGTCACCCACCACAATCTCATCAATACCTCTCTTCTCGCGAATCTCTTTGATCCGAGTCACGCTCGCCGTATCGATCTGATCTACCACCTGATAACCCAATTCCTTCTGCTTGGTGAGAAGCCGCTTGAGGGCATACATACGCTGATTGGTCCCGATGAGGAGGATACGGTATACTCCCACTCCGCGATTGACGAGGTACCATTTCTGGATACGTTGAATAATAATTCGAGCTACGACGACATAGAGGACGGCCAGAGCCCAGGCGACGAGGATAACGAAACGTGAAGAAAAACATTCTCGCTGGAGAAATACCGCAATCATCAAGATAATGAGGACAATAGTGATGGACCGAGTCACAAAGTAGAGTTCCTGCCACAAACGTCGCGTGACCCGCATACGGTAGAGCCCTTCAATCGCCAAGATGAGAATAAAGAAAGGGGCAACGGTGAGTGCAAACTGCATATAGTCACTGAGTGCGAGGTTAAACACTCGTGAAACATAGGGCTGGAATATATCCAAGCCACGCAAAAAATAAGCCGAAATAGCGGCCAGTAGGATCATAGCAAAGTCAACTGGAACCTGAAGCGTACTGAAGTAAATTTCTGAACGTTTCACAAAAGAATATTCAAAAATAAATTCTTTCTCAAGAAACCCTGTACAAAACAGATCGATAAGCCGGATTCTGTCCCCACGATTACTCGTAGGGTGACTACCATTTCTCTTGCCCCTGGATTACTCCAGGGATCTTTGCGGTTCTTCCCTCACACCGCACTATACCCACTCCAAAGAGTAGACACCGTGCGGTGCGAAGGACACGACCTTGCACTCGAGTAAGGATTTAGCCGTTTCACTCTTCGACTTCGCTCAGAGTAAACTCCCGACTTGCGCCAGAAGCATTCCAAGTTTATACGAAGACTTATCCATTGCTGGATACCTTCTCCTTTCAGAGAAAGGCGTCTCTGCTCGCACCTAGCGTTTCACAACGTATGGGAATTACCCATTACCCTGACCCTCTCGAAAGAGGGCTAAGTGTCCGGACTTTCCTCGCCGTAGCGCGGTAGTCTGATCTGTTTTGTAAAGGATCTCCTCACTGCAAGAGTCTATCACGCTTTGTACTATTTGTCAATAAATCAAAGCAATCAAAAAATCAAAATAATGGCTTATTTAAAGCTTTAATTTCATATTTAGATGCTCTCCCGCTTCGCGGACTATACTGTCAAATTTCTCATCCATTTCACTACTCGAAAGCGTCCGCTCAGGAGAACCAAAGCCAAGATGAAGTGCGAAACTCTTTTCTTCACCAGTTGTATAGACATCAAACAATTCACTCTTGAGGAGAAGCGGCGCCCCAGCTTCCTCGATCACCTGCTTGAGTCGAGCAAAGCTGACATCCTTGGGACCAACAAGTGAGATATCGCGGAGAGCTATAGGGAAGCGTGAAATACCTTTGAAAATTTTCTCACTACTTCCAAGCGCTTGCCACGTCCTCACAGGAATTTCGGCGTACAAAAGCACTGCTTTCTTACCAAGGCGTTCAGTGTATTGAGGATGGACTGCACCCACAAAACCCAGTGACTCTCCCATGAGACTGAGATGAGCCACCCTGGTAGGATGGAAATGAGCCGGGGCATTAGTAGCAACGCTTTCCCAGACTGGTTCGAGACGACTCATGTGGAAGAGGCTCTCCAATTTGGCCTTGAAAGCGAGGAAAGCAACTTCGATTGATTGGGTTTCACGTTCAAATACCAGCACTCCAATATGTTTTTCTTCGTTTGGTTCTGTTTTCCCCTGAGAGAAAACGCTGCCATATTCAAAGAGGGCGAACTGATCAAAATGTTTGGCATTATAAAGAGCGCTCCAGAAAAGATTAGGGAAAAGACTAGCCCGAGGATAGGCCTGATCAGGATTCATTGGGTTGGCCAGGGAGAGGTGGTCAGCCACGGACACAGCACTCATACCTAGCGACTTCTCACTGTAAAAAGAGTATGTCATGACTTCATCGAAGCCCATCGCTGCCAACCGTTCTTTGGTCTCACGTTCAAACCGTTTGACTGGATCCTGTATATTTGGGGTCGTGGGAATAGTTAGCGGGATGGGATCAATGGTGGCATACCCTCGCATCCGACCAATTTCTTCAATAATATCCTCGGGATGTTTGAGGTCTGGGCGGCGCAGTGGCACGGTAATAGAGAGTGCTTGGCGATTAGGCAACTTCTTCACCGACAGTCCGAGCCATGAACAATACTGCACCACTTCAAAAAGTGGTACCTTGACCCCAAGGAGGCTCGCTACAGTTTCAAGTTCCAATACAATCGTTTTGGGTTTGGGAAGTTTACCACCTACCTCGCGCATGGCCATATCTCCACCTATCCCCCAAGCCTCGGCATAGTGAACCAGGAGTGGCGCCACCTCGTCTACTCGCCCCAAATCGAGACCACGCTCGAAACGATAGGCAGCATCAGTGAGAAGCCGATGGCGTTTGGCCGTACGCCGGATACTCTCGGATTGGAAATGAGCAATTTCAAATACCACTCGTTTGGTAGCGTTGCCAATACCTGAGTGTTTTCCGCCCATCACTCCAGCCAGGGCTAGTGGCTTCTTGGTATCAGCAATCACGATATCATCCGAAGAAAGTTCGAGAGTCGTGTCATCCAAGAGAATAAGTCTTTCCTTGAGTCTAGCCTCACGCACCACAATACCACCCTTGGGAATAGTGTCGGCATCAAAAGCATGAATCGGCTGACCTGTCTCGAGCATGAGATAGTTGGTGAGATCTACCAAGACATTGATTGGCCGCAGTCCGGAGAGAATGAGTCGGCCCTGGACTTGGATAGGTGTCGTGACCTGATTGAGTTTAGGGAGAAGGAGAGCGAGGTAGCGTTCGGCCCGTTTCGTTTTGAGGGTGATCTTTGGGACTTTGTTGCCTTTTTTCAAGCGTCGTACAGGAAGAGGTGTCTTCAAAAAGGCTGCTTCATAGCCCTCGAGGGCCGCAATTTCCCGCGCCAAACCCCGGTACGAAAGAGCGTCGGAACTCCGATCTGGGAGAATCTTTACATCGAGTAGCGTGTCATCGATCCCAGCAAAACTAGCAAAGTCTTTACCGACGGGCGCCGATGTTTCCAGGACCAATATACCCTCATGATCGGTCCCAAGCCCAAGTTCTTTGGCCGAACAGATCATGCCTTGTGACACGACACCACGGAGTTCTGACTCCTTGATTGTAATACCACCAGGAAGCTTGGCCCCAGGGAGAGCTACGGCTACCCGTTGTCCCACAGCAAGATTGGGGGCACCACACACGATTTCACGCACTTCCTTCTTGCCTACATTTACTTTGGCTATCCGGAGTCGATCAGCATTGGGATGCTGCGCTACAGCCAGAACTTTTCCTACTACGACATTTTCCAAACCGTGCTGATACTTTTCCACTGATTCAACCTCAAAGGCATGCGTCAAGAGTAGCTCTGCCAATTTTTCGGGCGAGCGTTTGGTACCAGAAAGTTCTTTGAGCCAAGAATAAGAGAAAATCATAGTTACTAAAATTGCCGGGTAAATCGAAGGTCACCGCTCATGAGAAGTCGGATATCGGTAATCTTGTACTTCATCATAGCTAGCCGTGTCAGACCAAAGCCCCACGCAAAACCCTGATACTGATTGCGTTTATAACCAGCAGCCTCAAATACATTTTGATGTACCATGCCGGCACCACCGATCTCGAGCCAACCGGTCCCTTTGCAGACTGGGCAACCCACTCCGTTACACAGAAGGCAACTTACATCAAACTCAAATGACGGCTCAGTGAAGGGGAAAAAGCTCGGCCGCAGACGCACTTCAATTTTTTTCTCAAAGAAAGTAGTGAAGAATGTCTCAGCTAAATGTTTGAAATTGGCTACTGATACCGTTTTCCCTACCACGAGGCACTCAAACTGATGGAAGGTGTGCTCATGTGAAGCGTCGGTGGCTTCATTACGGAAAATCCGTCCTGGAATAATAATCTGGAATGGCGGCGTATGGGTTTGCATATACCGCACCTGCACAGATGAGGTATGTGTCCGAGGCAGGTATTTTGTTGCTAGCTGCTTTTTCTTTCCTAACTTGTCACTTGTGACCTGCCCCGTGTCACTTGTCGACGCCAACCAAAACGCATCCTGCATATCACGCGCTGGATGATCAGGAGGAAAATTGAGTGCATCAAAGTTGTACCATTCGCTCTCAACTTCAGGACCATCGGCAATCCCAAACCCCATAGCAGTAAAAATGTCTGCAATCTCGTGCTCAATCTGCGTAATGGGGTGGAGATGTCCAACTTGACTCCCTCGACCTGGCAAGGTCACATCGATCCGCTCTGCTTCGTAATCCCGACTGCTTTCAGTCACATTGGTTCGGGCAGCAGCCAAAGCCGTTAGAAGCTCTTGTTTCAAAGTATTGCCCTTCGCTCCAACTTCCTTGCGCTCCTCTGGAGATAGATCTTTGACACCCCGGAGGAGATTGTTGAATTCGCTTTTCCGTCCAAGGTACGTGTTTTCCCAATCACGCAAAGCCGCCTCGTCCTTGACCAGGGTGAGTCGTTCCAAAGCCTCAGTTTTGAGTGTTTCCAAGCGTTCAAGCATCATGCTGTCATTCTATCGGAACTGGAGAGAGCGGTCAAAAAATCACTTTTGGTAACAATTATTAAATGCTTCTTTCCAAATTTTTGTATACTCATCGCCCGTTACCATTTGAGTCTTTTCTCGAGCAATTTTAGTAGCAAAATTCGTACATTGTTCAAGTTCGGGCGTCGCCAACGTCGTGCCAGAATCTATCGGTCGTGGCAAAGATTGCTGGTAAAGTACAGTAAAAATTGCTATCGCAATAGCAATAAATAAACATACTAATAACACAAACTTCTTACTCATAAACTAAAAAACTATTTTCACAAAATCCTTTTTGCCAACTTTGAGGATTTGGTTAGCATGAGAAGAAACTAGCGTGAGAGTGGTATCAAGTATTTTTTCCTCCCCCAGAGAAACCCCGCCCTGCTCTATCTTTCTTCGTGCCTCACCCTTACTTGTAACCAACCCTGCCGTTACCAGAAAATCTAAGAGGGTTGTACCTTCACTTGTTTTCACTTCCCGAACTTCCTCTGGAACCTGACCTTTACTAAAGGTTTCCACGAAATACTCCACCGCCTTTTTCGCCTCATCCGTACCGTGGTAGAGCTTCACGATTTCCTCAGCGAGACGCAACTTCGCATCAC
The DNA here is from genome assembly GCA_964579335.1 of uncultured Bdellovibrionales bacterium. GTDB lineage: Bacteria > Patescibacteriota > Minisyncoccia > Moranbacterales > UBA1568 > SSEF01. The sequence goes on along the minus strand of CAZOFS010000001.1, from coordinate 7,905 downwards.
GAGGGTTGGGGCTTTGTAAAATTGTCTTCACTTCATCCATCGGTACCCGCGTACAGTGGACAAGGTATGATTCGATTAGTTCATCTGGGATACTCATCACTTTCCCAAACATATCATTGGACGTATCGGTCAGATTGATAGTGTTCCCCCAACTCGAGCTCATCTTGCGGCCATCGGTACCGAGGATAAGGTTCGTCATAAGAATATCTTGTGGCTCCTTGGCCCACGCAGATTGAAGCTTACGACCAGCCAACAAATTGAAACGTTGATCCGTACCACCAATTTCCACAGCAGCCTCGACCTTGAGACTATCAATGCCTTGAAACACCGGGTAGAGCATTTCTCGGAGCGATACTCGCTTTCCTTCATCAAGTCGTTTTTTGATGTTTTCACGAGAAATAAATTCCGCTACTGAAAACGCATCAGCATGCGCCCCGATCTGCTCAAGTTTCATATCCTTGAACCACTCAGTATTATGCTTTACCTCAGTTTTGTCTTTATCGAGAAGCTTAAAAGCCTGTGTAAGATAGGTTTCCATGTTTTGCCGTACATCCTCCTCTGAGAGCATAGGACGCTCGGAGTCCTTATCCGACGTATCACCGATTTGCCCCGTAAAGTCACCAACGATAAAGACAACCTGGCAGTCGAGCTCCTGGAAATCACGTAATTTAAGGAGCGGCACTGACCTCCCCAAGTGAAGATTGGGACTCGTGGGATCAATGCCGAGCTTCACTCGCAGTTTCTCTCCAGCCAAAAGCCGACCTTTCAAGTGTTCTCGATCAATCACTTCAGCCACTCCCCGACTAAGAAGCTCTTCAATTTTTTGTTCTCGATTGTCCATACTTATATTCTACCACCCGTATTCACTATAAAAAACCCGTTTATTTATACAGTCAATCACATGTTTCATATACGGGATCGTATTCTTCGGCAATGCGGCTATCGGAAACCAGGAGAGATCATCACATTTCTCAGGTTCCAAATTTTGGATATCTCCATCCCAATGGGTAATATTATAAAAAGCTTCTGTCCGTTCAGATCCGTCCTCTGCTTTGCGATGCATCACATGGGAAACAACAAAATCTTCAGGCTGGAGGTGAATTCCAACTTCTTCACTCATTTCCCTCATAAACGCCTGATTGAACGATTCACCCGCTTCAACATGTCCAGCTGGAACGGAATAAAAACCATCGTAATATCCTGTATTGGCTCGGCGTGCAAGGAGTACTTTCCCCTCCTTTATGAGCACTAGGTACGAAGCAAGAATGGCCGTTGGGAGATGCTTTCCCATACTTTTATAACCCTAACTTACGCTTGGCGAGGCGGTACTGATCATCAGACATCTGACCCATGCGTTTCATGGTCTCGAGCTGTTCGAGGATTTCTTTCTTATGCTTCTGGACATTCTCGGGCTTCATGGCCTTCTGCATCACCTTGGCCCGCTCCTCAGGCGACATAGCCATGACGCGCTTCATGGCAAATTTCTGGAACATATTCATGTCCTTGGCGCCAGGCATCGCTTCAAGCGCCGCTTCGAGCTTTTGCTGCTCTTCTTCTTGCTTCGGATCTTTTTTCTTAAAGGGATTCCACTGCATACGCTTCAATTTCAAATGTTAAATTCTAAATTTTAATAGTTTACTTTGAACCTGTCAGTCCGGTAGGCGAGTTTATATTTTAGATTTTGACACTTTTCTAATCTTGAAACGGTAGCGGGTCACGAGAAGGGCTGAGGCAATAAAGATTGACGAGTAGGTACCAAATCCAACGCCGACGAGAAGGGCGACCGCAAACCAGCGAACGCTTTCGCCACCTAGGAGCGCGATCGCAATGAGAACGATAATGACTGTAAGCGAAGTGTTAATAGAACGAACAATGGTTTCGTTGAGCGAATGATTGACGATCAATTCAAAATCTACCCCTCGTTTGGCGCGAAGCAAATTCTCACGTACGCGATCATAGACGACGATTGTATCATTGACCGAATACCCGAGGATGGTGAGGAGCGCAGCGATGAACGGCACTCCTACCTCAATACCGTAGAAGTGGCCGAGGACACTGAACACACCAACGGTAATAATAATGTCATGAGCCAAAGCAATAATCGCTCCCAAGCCGTATTCCCATGAGGTAATCGGTTGCGACACCCGACGGAACGCCCAGGCGATGTAGAGCGCAATACCAACAAGGGCCATTACCGTACCGGTGAAGGCTTGGCTTTTGATTTGCTCCGATACCGAGGCGCCAATAAAGTCGACCCGAAGCTGAGTGAGGTTCTCATCAAAGGTCTTGAGCTCAGAGAGTACTTTGTCATTGGTAGTCTCATCGGAAGCGAGATACCGAAGGAGGTGGCTCGAGTTAGCTGTCGGCTGTACTGAAAGACTCTGGAGATTGAGGGGGGCAAGTTTCTCACGAACGAGATCGACTGTTGGGAAAAGCTCCGATGCAAACTGCACCTCCATGAGGGTCCCACCTTTGAAATCGATCCCCAGACGTAGCCCCCATACACTCACTGCTACCAAACTCCCGAGAGAAAGGAGAAGAGAGAAGACATAGAAGTAGCGACGTTTGTTGATGAAATTGACAGTCATAATCGTTATTCAAGTGGTTGGGATGGTTTCTTGGGTGTCGAAAGTATCCAGGGGTGACGCTCCATCCAGTCAGCAAAGAAAAATTCTACCATGATACGCACCAGAACCACCGCCGTAAAGAGTGAAAGGAGGACACCTAGCGAAAGCGTGATAGCAAAGCCCTTCACGAAGCCCGTCCCTACCCCCATCAATACCAGCGTGGTGATGATAGTGGAGAGATGACCGTCACGAATCGACGGCCAGGCTCGCCGGAAACCCTCGCGCAGTGACGTCCGCATTGATTTGCCAAAAGAGAATTCTTCACGCGTTCGTTCAAAGATGAGCACATTGGCATCCACCGCAATCCCGATCGAGAGGATAAACCCCGCAATCCCCGAGAGGGTCAGCGTCATGGGAAATGGCGTCAGGTTGGAGAGCTTGAAGAGAGCGAGGAGCATGGCGGTGTAGAGGAGGAGCGCCACAACCGCAATGAGCCCGAGAAAGCGATAAAAGAAGACCATAAAGACAGCGACCGCTGCGAGACCGAGCACCCCGGCCCGTACACTCATATCAAGCGCTGTCTTACCGAGCGACGCATCGATCGACTGTTGTGAGACGAGACTAATCGGTACCGGAAGTGCACCTTCATTGAAACGTTTGACGAGCGCATTGGCTTCAGGAAGAGCGAAATCTCCAGTAATGACCGCCTCACCATTGAGAATCTCGGTTTGCACCGTCGGCTGGCTAATCACCTGCTGATCGAGGAAAATAGCCACTGGTTTTCCGATATTGCGCTTGGTAATCTCAGCAAAGAGTTTGGTCCCCTCATCATCAAACCGGAGGCCAATCTGGGGTGATCCCAACCCCTGAGTCTGATAGTCGACAAAAGCATCTTTCAAATTTTTTCCTGAGAGTCCCGTGGTTTTGAATTGAAGTAGCGGGAAGTCAGCCAGATTGTATTTGGGAAAGAGAATATGCGCGATTTTGACCTCGCGATTATCCCCCTCGCCTCGCTCATCCAGCTTCTTCATGATATGCCAGCCAAACGGAGTCTCGACGAGTTCTGGCCAAACGCTCCCCTTTTGGAAATTGGGATCAAAGGTCACTGCGTCAAACGCCTCAACATAAAATCCTTTTTTCACAAAGTCATATTCCCCACCTTTATCTTTGGATCCAGGATCTTGGCTCCAGGTTTTGGCCAATTCAGCAAAGTCAGAGCCGTTTTTGGCATTATCCAAAATCTTACTTGCTGCATCGACTGACTGAGCATTATAGCCGTCGATCTCTTTTTGAGCTTCTTCACCAGCGAGTTCACGAAACTCAAGGAATGGCGTCTCTTTAATTAACTGCTTGGCTTCTTCGATGTCTTTGACACCGGGAAGCTCCACAATAATCCGGCTCTCATCACCCGATCGAGAGAGCTGCACCAATGGCTCACCCACACCAAAAGCATTGACTCGCCGCTCGACGACCGCCACCGCTGCTTCGAGAGCTTCAGCCTGTTTGTCGGAAGCGATATCTCTGACATCAGCGAGGTACTCAAGGTGAATCCCACCCTGAAGATCGAGGCCATAATTCATGTGAAACCGGTCCAAAAACCGCTCGATGGGAGGGGCAAAAGCTACCAGTTTGGGGTAAGCCAAGAGAGCTGAAAACAGCCCAAGCAAGACCACTCCAGCGAAACGCAGGCGTAATTTCTGTATCGCATTCATACCCGCCAGTCTAGCGGAAAATCCCCTCCCCGGCAAGACAAGCAAGTAATCTTTATTAAAAAACGAATCCCGTGCGATGGCAACGCCACTACACGGGAAATTCCTGATCGATCCCACCGGGGAAGCTATGCCATCTTGAGAAAGGCATTAATCACAGCGAGCCTTTGCTCGAGATCGGATCGGATGTCCTCCGCATTCTGCCGGAGGATCAACGGGAAGAATTGCGCCCACTGCTCCGCTGACCACCGACGTACGGCTTGCTTGGCTGGAGTGTCAGCGCTCGAGTAGGTGCGATCGTGTCTACCCTCCGGACCAAAGCCGGCAGCATACTCGAAGATGCTCGCGGTGGGCCAACCGCCCCTCTTCTCGTCCGCGGTTGAGAACAGACCTTGCCACCGATCGCTCATCGACGGATCCGGCCGATACCAGATTTCCAGCCAAGACCACAGATGTCCAGGAAGATAGAGCTGCTGCTGTCGGCTGTCGACAACCAGCCCAACTCTGACGATCAAGCCAGTGTCTGGGAGCTCAGCCAAAGCCCGTAGCAGCCGAGGCAGAGCCTGAGCTTCTTCATTCCGGGTGGAATCACGAATCCCATGAAGATCCTCACAGACCACCGGCCAATCCAACATGTCCGGCTTCATCTCGAACGATGGATTCCTGGAGCTAAAATCCACCTGCCCGTCGGGAAAAACGAAAACCTGCATGAGACCTCCTGGGAGTTTAGGTCAAATTGACCAAATAAGCGGCTTTATCCGATGCTTCTCTAAAGCACTGGATCGCGTACTATACATCTATTGTAGAGTATTTGTCAAGCTCAACTCCAGCTTCTTTATGGGGTCAAGCGCTTCACATCGCGAGGATAGAGAATAGCCTCTTTGATAGTTTCCAGTC
>CAZOFS010000001.1:0-2632 GCA_964579335.1 uncultured Bdellovibrionales bacterium | reverse complement strand
GTCAAGCGCTTCACATCGCGAGGATAGAGAATAGCCTCTTTGATAGTTTCCAGTCCGAGGAGTTTCTGCACAATACGCTCTGAACCAAGGCCCCAGCCACCATGCCGTGGAGCGCCATGTTTGAAGATATCGAGATAGTCCTTGAATTGCGCTGGATCGAGTCCACGACCCTTGAGAATATCGACAAGCATCTGATACTCATGCACTCGCTCTGCACCCGAAGCGATTTCGAGTCCCCGGAAAACGAGGTCATAACTCTCTGACAGTTTGGGATTCTCTGGGCTTGGCAATGAATAGAACGCTCGCACCGCTGTCGGATAATGGGTCAAAAAAACAAAATCCGAGTTATATTTCTTTTTCACATACTCCCCGATCAGACGCTCCCCTTCGCTATCGATATCTTCACCATCCGGAATCACTTTGTTGTACTCAGTTTTGAGAATTTCAAAGGCTTCACCGAGACGGAGACGTGGGATGGGCACAACCTCAGGGATGCGAGCACCAAACAAAGCGAGCTCGGCCTGGCATGTCTTCCCGATATGAGTGAGCACTCGATACATCGTCTGCTCGAGCATAGCCATCACATCCTCGACACTGTTGATAAAGCCCATTTCAGCATCGAGTCCAGTGTACTCAGTCACATGGCGTGTGGTAAAACTTGGCTCAGCTCGAAAGACTACTCCTACCTCAAAGACTCGTTCAAAAGCGCTCATAGCAGCTTGTTTGTAGAACTGCGGGCTCTGTGCAAGAAAAGCATCTCGGTCAAAATATTTTATTTTGAAAAAGTTCGCCCCACCTTCGGTTGCACTCGAGAGAATTTTGGGGGTTTTAATCTCGAGAAAACCCTCCTGTCGCAAGGCCTCACCATACGCCAAGAGCATTTCAGAATAAATCTTGAAAATAGCTCGCACCTTCTCATTGCGAAGAGCCAGGGTACGATGAGTGAGAAGTGTTTCAAGGTTGAGATCAAGGTCAGTTTTGGACACATCAATCGGCAATTCTTCGGCAGGTTGAGCCAGGATCGAGAGTTCCTTTACCTCAATTTCAACCCCACCAGTAGGACTGTCGGCTGCGGCCTTGCCTGGGCGAGCCTTGACGAGGCCAGTCACCTCTATGGCGTACTCGGCCCGTACATCTTTGGCTGCTTCCAGAAGCGCCTCATTGTCCGGCGGGATCACAAGCTGTACCGAGCCACTACGGTCACGGAGGACAAGGAAAATGAGTTTGCCATGGTCACGACGCACCGAGACCCAGCCAGCGAGCGTTATAGTCTCACCTACATGCTGAGCTGTTTCGAGAATAAGAAGCCGATCAGTCATAGAGAGGAAAGGTTATGGGGTTTTGGGGAGCATGGCTACATAACGACTAACTTCTTCGACTACCTGCGAAGGAGCGAAGTTTGTTTTAGAGATAAAGCCATTGGCGCCAGCTTTTTTGGCCGCCTCCTGCTCCTCAGGACTCGAAAGATTACTAAAGACCACGATTAAAAGATTTTTGTCATACTCTGGTTTGGTCCGAAGCTCATGGAGCACTTCCATTCCAGAGAGCTCTGGAAGCACCATATCGAGAAGAACGAGGTCATACTGAGCCTCAACCACACGCTTGAGGACTTCTTTCCCCGTTTTCACATTGACTACTTCAAAGCCAGCATCGGTCAGTTTTTTTTCGTAAATCTCGGCAATGAATGGGTCATCTTCTACCAAAAGAATTTTGGCCATAGACGTAAAGTTACATTTAATATACTTTCACTTTCGGGCTGTATCGGTCGTTCAGGCTCATCACAAGACCAGGCCCCAGTCTAGCAAACAATCACGCCTGGGGCAACCGCTTCACTGTCTCAGCCACATGTACTGGAAGCTCAAGTACAAACCGCGATCCTTTGTCCTTACCATCGGAATAGGCTGTGACACTACCACCATGTGCCTCAGCAAATTTACGACCTACGTAGAGTCCGAGACCGGTACTCGAGACATTGACCCGCTCCGCCTGTGATCCACGTTCAAATTTCTTAAAGAGATGCGGCAAATCTTGCGGATCAATCCCCATCCCCGTATCAGTTATGACGACGGCTACGCAATCCCCATGATCTTCAAAGGAGATCGCCACCGATCCTTTTGGAGTGTACTTCATAGCATTGTCGATGAGATTCGAGAGGACTTCACGAATCTTGGCCGCATCCAATGATAGCAAAGGGAGTGGCTGGGTGGGTTTCACTACAGTGAAATTGAGGCCCTTAGCCTTGGCTGCGAGAGTAAACATATCATCGAGTTCATCAACGATTGTCTCGATCCGCGTCGGAGCAAATTGATACTGAATCCTCCCTGCCTCAATACGTGAGATATTGAGCAGGTTCTCCACCAGTCCCATCAGACGATTGTTGGCAATGGTCAATTTGTCGAGCGTCTCGGCTACCTTGGGCTCGAGCTTGCCATAGGCTCCCTCAATGAGGAGTGAGAGAAAACCGCGAATAGCCGTAAGTGGTGTCCGCAATTGATGCGAGGCAATCGAGATAAATTCACTCTTGGCGGTATCCAGCCGCTTCAGCTCGGCATTGGCCGCTGAGAGCTCACTCGTGAGAACCTCGAGCTCTTCCTTCCGCTCTACTTCTTTCTTTACTTCACGAATGAGGAAA